>DATMFC010000279.1:0-3302 GCA_035556335.1 Planctomicrobium sp.
CGCCCGGTGTTTAGTGTCACTCATGCTCAACTGTCCGAGCCTCCCAGCACCATGGGGGGGGGAGACCGACACCTGTCTCTCAAGATTCGACAGGGAGAGCGAATTCTGCGCTGTGTTGCCTTTGGTAAAGGGGACTGGGCGGCGGAAATTAATCAGGCCAATGGCCCGCTGGACCTGTGTTTCTCCGCGAGCATCAACCAGTTTCGCGGCTATGAAAACGTGGAACTGCAACTCCACGACTGGCGCCCCAGCGAAACGGTGAATTCCAACGGAACAACGATGTCCAGTGCGGTATGATGAGGGGGAAATTCTAAATTCGAAAATCTAAGAACCAAAAGAAAAAAGCCTCGGATGACATGGTGTCGTCCGAGGCTTTTTTCTTTATAGCTTCTTTGAAAATGAAAGCGCAGGGATTCGAACCCTGGACCTACGGATTAAAAGTCCGTTGCTCTACCAGCTGAGCTACGCTTTCCAATGTGCTTTGCTCAATTGACTTACGTCAAAACAACCACACATCTCCCCCGAAGGGATTCCCCTCGGTGAGCGGGAATTCTAGTAACCAATGTGCAGGTCGTAAATCCTCCCCGCACCAAAAACTGAAATCCGTGGCAGATGCCCCTTTCACAGGCTCTTCTAAAGGAGCCTGTTTCGGGTTCTTGACAAAATGTTCAGGTTGGTGGTTCGCGATTGAAACACTCGATTAGAGAGGGGGAAATTGCGGATTCTCCCTCAATTTCTTCGGGAATCGCCATAACGAATTTTTGTGTATTGATTTATGGGGATTCAATGAGCTTGCTTCATTGATTGGGGAGGTTCGATTGCGCAGGTGGTACGGATTATGCCGTAAAAGATGGTTATCCTTGTTGTGTCGACTATGTGTGTCGTGCCGATTGCAGTGATTGTCGTAATTTTAAGGAGCGAGATGGCTGGAAGCAGCTGTGTTGTGTTGTGCCTACGTCGCAACCTGATACGGTGAAGTGAGAGCGCATGTGGCGACCTGAGACATCGTCCACTGTGAACGTTTCGCGCGGAATCCTGCGGAATGGGAAGTCGTTGCTTTTCCTTGCTGTCGCGTCAGGCGGTAAGTGTGCGAAGTCGGCATGTCTTCGCACTGAATCGGCACGACTCCCCATTCCGGCAGGCTGTTCCCCGTTTGTCGGAACTCTTTTCACATGCTTTGCAGTGGTCTCTCTGATGGACCCATGTTGAATCTCATCGAAACTCTGTGGGCGGATGAAGCTGGATTTGTCGTCTCTGCTGAACTGGTCATCGTCGCGACGACGGTGGTCCTGGGGGCAACGGTCGCTCTGGTGGCGGTTCGCGATGCCCTGGGAGGAGAAATGGCGGATCTCGCGGAATCATTCCGCAGTCTTGATCAGTCTTATTACAAGGCCGGGGTTCGTGGAGCCCGTAAGCCGAACGGAACCTACACCGCGTGGACAGCCGGGTCTTCATTCTTCGACCCGCATCTCCGAGGCGATGCTGAACAACAGGAACCTCTGCCTGAAGATCTGGAGTTGTGCCGATCGCACCACCGCAACCCGGTGTTTCCACCAGCTCCGGTCATTCTGAATTCGACTGTCATCCCGACGGTCCCCTGTGAACCGGCTCCGTGTCAGCAGCCTTGTCTGTCACCTTGTCAACCGGACTGCTTGAATTGTCCACCTGTTCTGGAGCAACGGTTTCTGCCGGCCCCGACTGTTGAACCGGTTCCGGACTCCGCGTCTTCCACCATCATTCCCTGTTTGAGCTGTCCTCCCGGAACGAATGGATTGCTGGCCCCGACTCCATTTTCGGCACTCCCCAACTGTGCCGCTCCGACGGAACGTCACTCCGCCAGACTCTCTGCCCCTTATGCACCGGTTTACAACCCGTATGCTCCTGTTCCAACCGGACCACTTCAGGTCTGGTAAGGAAAAGTTGATCCAGATATCAGGGACCGTGAATGGCTTGAGATCATCAGGCGGTTCACGGTCCTTTGCTCTTTGGGCTGGATCGGTTTATCATATGGTTGCGCGTTCTACCAATAAAAACACTGGTGTCTGCGTGCCAGATCGGCCATGTTATGTGTAGAAACGCTCTCAATCACCGGAGTCAGGTTTGACCTCGTCGTTAGACATCTCTTCTGAACTGTGCGGAATGGTGCCGCATGCCCGGCAGTATCAGGCCACTGTTCTTCAACAACGGGAACTGGCCCATCAGACTTATGCGATGCAGATTTCCTGTCCGGAGATCGCCCGTCGAATTGTTCCCGGTCAGTTCTTCATGATTCGACCGAACGGAGGAACCGATCCCACACTGGGACGCCCGTTCGCCCTGTATGACACCATTCTGGATGACACCGGGACTCCGATCGGTTTTGAGTTCGCCTATCACGTTGTCGGGAAGATGACGTCGCTGATGTCTCGCTGGTCCCCTTCCACTCCGGTTCAGATTTGGGGACCACTCGGGAACGGATTTCCGCTGTTCACCGGCAATCATCTTCTCTGTGTCGGCGGTGGAATTGGTTACACACCATTCTATGCGGTTGCTCGCGAAACACTGGGATTACGATATTACCGAATCAGTTCCGTGAAAGTGTCTCAGGAGTTGGAACAGCCCCGGCGAGTCACGTTGCTGTATGGCGTTCAATCCCGCAAATATCGGGCGGATCTGAGCGATCTCGAAGCGTTGAACGGCCTGTCGATTTCGATTTCCACAGACGACGGTTCGGAAGGACGTGCCGGTTTTGTCACGCAGTTACTGGAGGAATCGCTTGCGTCGTCAGATTGTCCTGATGCCGTGTATTGCTGCGGTCCGGAGCCGATGATGCACGCGGTTGCCCGGCTTTGTCAAACAGCCGAGATTCCGTGCTGGCTCTCGCTGGAAACCCCGATGGCGTGTGGTTTCGGTGCCTGTTTCAGTTGTGTGACCAAAGTCCGGGATGAAGGAAGTCCTGAAGGGTGGGATTACCGCCGCACCTGTGTCGAAGGCCCCATCTTCCCTGCCGAAAATCTCTGGTTTTAGAGAGGACGATTCACCACGGAAAAGACGGAACTCACGGAACCTTTCGAGTAGGTCAGGCATTGCCTGACGCTAACTGGCTGCTTGTCTCCCCCTCCCGGTTCTTTTTTCCGTGTTTTCCGTCCTTTCCGTGGTTCCTCAGAATTTCTCAGGCTGGAACGTTTCTGACATGCGTGATCTCTGGGCTCCCTGTGACCGGCTCGAACCCTCTTCGGTTCATCTTATCGGTATTGGCGGGGCCGGGATGAAGGCGCTTGCGGAATACCTGCTGGATCGTGGCTGGAATGTTTCCGGAAGTG
>DATMFC010000280.1:0-12458 GCA_035556335.1 Planctomicrobium sp.
GAGACGCTCCGGGAGGAAACGAATCGTCTGATCCAGTCTCCTGAGTTTGATCGATTCGTAAAGAACTTTACTGATTATTGGTTGAGCCTGAGACATCTCCACCGAGACGAACCGGATATTCTGCGACATCCTGAGTACCGGTTCGATAACTATCTGATCGAATCGATGGAACGGGAAACACGTGCCTTCATTTCCGCGATGATTCGAGAGAATCTTCCTGCCAGTACGGTAGTTGATGCCGACTTCGTCTTTGTGAATGATCGACTCGCGGCGCATTACGGGTTCCCGCCTGTTGATGGTTCTGCGATGCGGAAAGTTTCCGTTCCTCCTGATAGTCCTTATGGAGGACTACTCACTCAAGCCGCAATCCTGAAAGTGACGGCGAACGGAACATCGACTTCTCCGTTTATTCGGGGTGCCTGGATGATGGATCGCCTGATCGGCCAGCCCCCGCCCCCTCCGCCTCCCAATGTTCCTGGAGTCGAACCGGACATTCGTGGAGCGAAAACAATCCGTGAGCTGCTGGCTCTCCATACAAATTCCGCATCGTGTGCAAGCTGTCATGCGAAGTTTGACCCGGTCGGATTGGCGCTGGAGAATTTCGACATTCTCGGGGGATGGCGAACCCGATATCGCGGATCAGAAGAAGGGGAACGTGTGACCGGAATTGATCGGGCGGGACACGACTTCTCCTACACTTTGGCGAGCGCCGTCGACGCCAGCGGGCAACTCCTTGATGGTCAGCAGTTTCACAACGTCCGCGATCTGAAACGAATCTTTTCAGCGGACTCCCGCCCTCTCGCCCGCAATCTTCTGCATCAGTTTATCGTTTATTCCACCGGAACCTCGGTGCGATTCTCGGAGCGAGAAGAAATCGAACGGATTCTGGACGAGTGTGAGGATCACGATTACCGCGTCGGCGACTTGTTGCGTGGACTGGTGACCAGTCCGATTTTTCTCGGAACAGGTGAGCGTCAAACGGAGAACAACTGAAATGACATTCGTTCAAGATTTTCCTGCACTGCCCATTCGCCGTCGGACTTTTTTACGTGGTCTTGGCGTGAGCCTGTCTCTCCCCTGGCTGGAGTCGTTCACGAGTGGTCGGACAATGGGGGGACAAGACTCAGAACGGCCTCCCAAACGCATGCTGTTGATCTCGAACAATCTGGGAGTTCTTTCTGATCAGTTCTTCCCCCAATCTCCCGGCCCCCTGGAAACACTCTCTCCATATCTTCAGGAGTTAGCGGAGTTCCGTGACGACTTCACAATTCTCAGCGGACTGTCTCATCCCGATGTCACCGGAGGTCACAGCACGGAAAACTGTTTTCTGACTGGAGCACGAGGACCAACCCGGAGTGGATTCCGAAATACGATCTCTCTGGATCAGTACGCAGCCGACGCCCTGGGACCGGTCACCCGATTTCCCTCCATCAATCTGGGAGTCAATATCGACAAGGCGAATCGCAGTCTCTCCTGGACGCGAGACGGTGCATTACTTCCAGCAGAGGACAGTGCTCCGGCATTGTTCCACAAAATGTTTCTTCAAGGAAACCCGGACGATGTCTCACGCCAATTAAGGCGATTAGAGCAACGTGCGAGTATTCTCGATACGCTTCGCGACGACGCCCGCCTGCTCAATAAAAAAGTGAGTCGTACTGATCAATCAAGGCTCGACCAGTATTTCACAGCAATTCGAGATGTCGAAGCCCGTCTGCATTCGGCACGCGAATGGGAACAACGTCCCAAGCCGGTGACCGGTGATGCTGCTCCGGAAGAGTTTCACGACAATCGACTCTTCTTTAAAAAGTTCGAATTGATGCTCCGCATGGCACGGCTGGCATTCGAATCTGATTCGACTCGAATCGTGACATTGATGGTTGATGCCTTTGCCACTCCGGCATTTCAACTGGAAGCGAAGACGACAACCGACGGTTATCACAATTTAAGTCACCATGGCCGATCTGAAGAAAAGCTCGCGCAATTACGTGAGGCCGATCAGAAACAGATGCAGCTTCTTCGTGGGCTCCTGCAATCTCTCGCGGAAACCCAATCCGGGATCGACCGGTTGCTTGACCACACCATGGTCCTGTTTGGCAGCAATATGGGAGATGCCAATACGCATGACAACACCAATCTCCCGATCCTGCTGGCCGGAGGAGGATTTCGGCATGGACAGCATCTTGCCTTCCGGCCTGATCACAATATTCCGCTGTGCAATCTTTTCGTCTCAATGCTCCAACAGATGGGAATCGAAACTGACCAGTTCAGTTCCGGTACTTCAACTCTGACCGGGCTGGAGGTGAACAGAACAGCTTGAATTCGGGTTACAGCCCGATTCCTGACTCCCTAGACACTTGATCGCAAGTCCCGCCTCAATCACTGCATCCCAGATTCTCACTCTCTGACGGACTCCGGAGGTTCCAGTGTCCCGCGTATCACTGACAACGTGCCGGGGCAATCCAGCCAGCACGAGCGAATACACGATTTGCAACGCCAGTTCTTGCTGTTCGGCAATCTTGTTTCCTCGGAGTTTCAACAGTTTCAGGACTTTCTGATTGAAGAACTCTCTGAAGTCATTGACGATGAAGCGTTCCTGGAAAATGTGGCTTTTCTTTTCTCGCAGATAGTACCGTTTGTGTTCCATGTTCGTGTCCTTGTCTGAAATACTTCTGTGAACTCTTCTCTGATCGTGTTCTTCATCGCTACGATCGAGTCAACCGAATTGCTGATTGCTCACAAGTGTTTGTGTCGCTCTGGGAGTGCCAGACACGGAAAATGAAGCTAGAAACGCATGAAATCGAGAACTGAGTACCTGACGTTCAACATTTCTGAACGAATGGGATTTGTGAACATCACGCCAAAGATCGAAGAAATCGTCCGGGAAAGTGGTGTTCGCGAGGGACTTCTGCTTTGCAATGCGATGCACATAACCGCGTCTGTCTTCATCAATGATGACGAATCGGGGTTGCATTCGGACTACAAAAAATGGCTGGAAGAACTGGCACCATTTGACGCTTCTCCCCAGCGATACGCCCACAATCGCACAGGGGAAGACAATGCCGACGCCCACATGAAACGCCAGATCATGGGGCGTGAAGTGGTGGTGGCAATCACGAATGGAAAACTGGACTTCGGTCCGTGGGAGCAGATTTTCTACGGGGAGTTCGATGGCAGCAGGCCAAAGCGAGTCCTTGTGAAAGTCATTGGCGAGTGACATTCAATTTGCCCTTCTTGTGATGCCGGAAAGCGAAAAATGCAGTGAGTTATGCAATGTGCTTTGTGAAGGCTAGACACAGCACTGCTCCCTGTTTTTTCACTATCGGCACTCATTCACGGGGACTTCATCAGGGAGCAGGAAACACTGCCAGTTCTTTTCCGCTGGAAGTGTCCCAGATTCGGAGTACTCCATCCTGGCCTCCGGCAGCGCACACCGTTCCGGAGTTGGAAGAGACAATGGAGTGCATAAACTCTGGGAGGTTTTCAATGACCCGGACTTGGGCGCCGTCATCCTTCACGAAGCGGACTTTCTGATCTCCGGAAGAAGCAACCAATTGAGAAGTGGCTCCTAAAAACTGCAACGCAGTGACTTCCTTAGACCATCCTTCAATCTTTCGTAATCGTTCGCCCGTTTGCAAGTCCCAGATAAGAACGGAGCCGTCTCCACCGGCTGTTGCCAGTGTCCGGCTGTCGGATCGATAGGAAAGGCCCAATACATGGTGCGTATGCCCTTCCAGAACGAGTGACGGCTTTCCGGTCGCAACATCCGTAACACGAGCAAGCTTGTCGGCCCCGCCGGATGCCAATTGTCGACCATCTGCAGAGAAAGAAATACTCAACACGTTGTCTGCGTGATGTCCTTTCCAGTTCGACACCATCTCACCCGACTCAACACCCCAGAGACTGATTTCACCGGATCGAGACGGGGTTCCACTGGCAACCGCCAGCTGTTTTCCATCAGGGCTAAAATCGAGTGCCGTCACCCGGTCCAGCAGTGGGAAGGATGACGACTCGCCACCGAGTACATGTTCCAGTTTCCATTGAGGATTGATGTCGAAAGTAACTCGAGTTCCATCCTCCCGGCATATAACAAACACGCCGTTCGCTGGGGAATCGATTCGAACGGAACCCTTTGCTAATCCCGCTGACGCCAGAGTATCGACGGAACCTTCGCCAACGGGCGTTCCTGTTGGAACTGCCCAAACCCGGATTTCGCCTGACGAGTACCCTGCTGCCAGAAAATTTCCATCGGAAGTCAAACAGAGCGAAACCGGCTTCGGGTTGCCTGACGTCAAGGAAGACTTGAAGGCCTCTAGTTCAGTTCTGGCTTTCTCGGTTTCCAGTTTGGCGGCCGCCGTCTGTTCTTTCACGCGAATGATGGCGGCGCTGTTCTTCTCAGTCAGATCCTGGCCTCGCTGCACTCCGGCGTTGGAATCCTTGAGTTGATTCTGAGATTCCCGCCGCTTGTTTACCGCGTCTTTCTGCTTCAATCCCGCGGATGCCAGCGTCTTGGCATGACGGTCTTTCTCCTCTTTCAATCTGGCAAGAGAAGCTGCATCGATGGGTTGCTGTGACTCTGCTTCACGAATCCGAACGTCCACGTCTTCCAGTAATTTGTTCGCTTCGGCAACCGCTTTGTCTGCACTTTGAACGGCTTCTTCCTGCTCAGGAAGAGCTTTCGTCGCTCTCTCAATCGTTTCCTGTGCTTTCTTCAGAATGGCCTCAAGGTCCTCGTTCTGGCGTTCCATTCGGGCGATTTCACTTTGTTGAAAACTCTCTTCCAGCTGGCGTCGCTCAACGTCCAGGTTCAGGGTGGCAAGCTGCTTTCGTGAGGTGACATTCCCTGTCAGTTCCATAATAACCTTGCCTGACTGGATATTGGAAACACGAATGACTCCCTCCGGAGAAACAATCGCGATCAACGAGTCAGCCGTTGCCATTGTCGTTGACTCCGGGGATGGAAAGACGTGTACCACCCTGCGTTCATTCCATTTCCAGACACGTCCTTCTCCATCTTCTTTAATGGTCACGATGTGCTCATTGCCGGAGACTTGCAGGCATTTTAATTCCGGCTGCCCGACCGAAAAAATGAATGGCGGGTTTAATGTCTGTTCGGGGGAGTTCGGCCATTGCCAGACATGAATTCCAGAAACGTCACCTGCAGCAATCACGGCCGCACTACCCGGGGTCCATTCCAGAAACTTCGTGACGAAGGTGACAGGAACCGAGAATTGCTTCTCCCCGGTTGTCAGATTCCAGACGGAAAGTTTTTCATCCGATGTGGGAACTGCAATGAACTTTCCATCGGGAGAAAACCGCAGGATTGCCCCCGGCGCGGCATGGGCCGGCTGCAGGGTCTTCACCAGCGCTCCATTGTTGGTGCTAAGAATCTTCAATGTTCCTTGTGCATCCAGAAAGGCCTGTTGTTGACCATTGGAACTGATGCTGGAAGCAATGCATCCAGAGACTGGTGACGGCGTGACTTTCGGCAGATTGGAGAGCTCATTCTTCCAGATTTTCACTTCGCTATCGGTTCCTGAGGCGAGTCGCTTCCCGTCCGGACTGAAGGTAACACTTTGAATGAGACTGCGATGGGCGATGTCATTCTTCTCCGATGGATTCTGTGGAATGCAATCCGGATCGCTGATTCGGCCTTGGTATCTAATGAGAGCGAGATCATAGAGATCCAGTTGATTGGAGCGTCCACCCACAACCCAGCGTCCGTCCCCTGTCATGGCCACCGAGTAAATGGGGCGAACTGTTTCGGAGATGGGCTGCCAGACAACCCGTTCCATCTGTTGAACGGACTTTTTGGCTCCTTCATTGATCCACGCTGCAAGAATCTTGAGTTCGTCCTCGGTCAGGCGGACCGCTCCTGACTTGTTATTCTTGGGAGGCATTACGAAGTCGCCCAACTGCGTGGCCGCTTCGTAGATCAGGCTTTCGCGAGCGTTGCCTGAAATCATGGATGGGCCAGAATCTCCTCCCCGCGCGATTGTTTCCGGGGATTCAAGATTCAGGCTTCCGTCAGTTGTCGTCTTGTTATGGCAGGCAAGACAATTTGACTTCAGGATAGGATAAACATCGCGATAGAAATCGGTCTCAGCGCATGCAGTACCCGACCATATGCTACATAAAGCCATCAAGTTACATACCAGCAGACTGAAGCGAAGCAACGGTCTTGAGATTCGTCTGGAAGGACGATTAAGAATCATGAGCCGGTTCCGGGTTGAATCACGATGTGAATCGGTTCTGAGACAATGATATCGATGATATCTTTGGGCGTTGAGGTTGCCATCGCCGCTTTAAATGTTGCCGCCGTTTTCTCTTTCATCTGTTTGGCCTTTTCCAGAGCAGCGTTCGCATGATCGGCAATGGATTTCACTCCCTGCTTTTGCTCATCGGGAGCCATGGCTAGATCCGCGCGAGTCGACTCGACTGCGGCAACCAGTTCCTGAAGTTTCTTCTCTGCAAGCTGGTCCGCCTCTTCGGCCGCTTTCAGACGGTCAGGGCGTTCTTTGTGTTTCGCGACGACACCGCCAAACAAGGCGATGGTGTATTTTCCGGGTGGTAACTTCAATGAGGCTGTATCGAAAACGGCATCCAAAGTTGGAGCGTTCAATGCAACGCTGATTGGCTTGGCACTCTCAAATCCGTCTCCGATCGGTCGTAGTTCCAATGCCCCGGAAAACTCGCTTCGCCATGTGAACTTCAAGGGAACCGTCAGCTTCTCCCCTTGAATGGCAGTGTGGACTTTGCCTTCAGCGGCAGCAATCGTTAGCGGGGAGACTTCTGCATGCCCGACGGAAACAGGAACTTCTTCCATCAGTCTGGGAGACATCATCTCCCGATATCGGTCCCGGATCGGCCATGCCATGGAAGCGACCGCAGCTTCTCTATTGCAGGTCTGACCATTGATGACGGATTTCCCCAGAATGCGACCGGTACTCCAGCCATGTTGAGCATTCTCGTTTGCTGTGATCACAAGCCAGCCCATATTCTTACCTGTCGGAATCTTCAAACCGGTCGCGCTGATTCCTGAGGGAAGACCTTCCATTGAAATCTCAATTTCTCCGTCAAAGCCATCCTTCCGAAGTGCCACAACTTCGAACGCCATTGTGGCTCCGGGGCGAAGGGCAATTGGTTTGGAAAGGGCATTACGATCGCCGTTCCTCAACTCCATATGCATTGCCCAGGCGACAAGCGCAAAGTCGGGCGTCGCTCTGCGAACGATTAACCGGTACTGATTTAAAGGATCGCTACGCGTCGCACCGTACAGATCCCGCAGTTGTAATCGATAAGTCCCATCTTCAGGAATCACTAATTTTCCAAGCACATCCGCACAGCCTGGTTGATAAGGAGGCCCATTATATGTGTATCCGAATGTCGAAATTTTAATGGGGTGACGGATGTCAGAAAGTTCGACCACGTCTTTCAATTGTTCCGGTTCTCCGTTCGACGACGGAATGACCCGCTGAACGAGAACGAACGGATTGGTAGGCAATCCCAGTCTCTGTGACACGACTTCAATCCACCATTCTTCCGATTTCTTCGCTTCGAATTCGAATGTGTCGACATCAGCCGCGGGGAAGAATTGACCGGCACAATCAATTGGAAGCGAAACCTTCTGGGCTTGAGCATGTTCATCGTTCGGTTCCATCTCGCGACTGGAGTTTGTTGTCGGAACTGGAGCAGAGAAGGAATGAACCTGCCGTGTCTTTGCCTGTTGAGCAACCTCAACATCCGGCAACGCACGAGTTAACACCAGTCGGTAGAAGCAGGACGGTCCCCCCTGAAAGGTTTGTCCATGCACTTTGATCACATAGGAACCGTCATCAGGAGCCGTAAACTCGATTCGCCCATTCAGGCGATCCACCTTCAGGTCCTGTCCTTCCGCATCGCCAACGATGAGAACCGGGATGAGTTGTGAATCAATCTGAGAGGCCGCACATTCTATAACTGTCCGTTCACCTTGCCTGCTTTTGAAACGGTAATAGTCGATTGATCGTTCTGTCGTGAACGCATTACAGACGCAACTGGGATTCAGCGTCATCGCGGTTTCCAAGGAAACGTTCGGCGTTTCACGAATGACTTCCGGAAGAGTTCCGACGGTAAACGTCCGATCCGAAGAGATCCCCAATGGGGTCATCATTCTGGCGTCGTACTGCCCCGGAGGCGTCCCCCCTGCGATGGTGACAAGAAACCGACCGGTAACCAGTTCCCCTTCGGTCACGAGAGAATGAACTGCTTTAATCCCAGGATTGGAGAATAAAAGTTCTGACTCCAGATCATCAACGTGCTCACCGGTGACCGTCACTTCAAACGTGGTTCCTGCTTTCCCACCCATTGGCATCATTGTTAGAAGTCGCGGCGTCGGAAGCCCGACCGTCTGTGCTATGGAAAAGGAAGGCATCGTCATGATGCTTCCACAGATCACGACCGCAAGGGAGATGATCGAAGAGAACGGACTGTGTCGAAACATGATTATAAAACCTTGACTCTTATCAATGGCGATGACACCAATCTGCTTTAATGAATTCTGTTATCATTCATTAGCAATTGAAGTGCGATATTAATGGTTAAATGTGAACTCCTTAGTGTTTACCAATGCCCAGATCAGATCTTCCAGAGCCATTCGTTTTGCCTTTTGCGGATCCAATGCCGTTCCTTTTGCGTCCAAGCGAGGTTTGGTTAGATAGGCTTCCGCAATCTGCAATTCTGCTTCGTTTGGTTCGCGGCTGAATGCAGTGAGATACAACTCCTGAACCCGCTCGCGGTCTGTCTTTTTGTTACGCGACAGTACGTCAGCCCGGCTACCGTCCGTGGCAAGCTTCTTACGGATTTCCTGACTGTTTAGAAGGTGCAGGCTTTGCGCCAGACTTGAGCTGTCCACCCGTTCGCATTCGCAAACGCTACTCGAATCAGGACGTCCGAAGACCGTCAAGAAATGGGTGTCGGCGTTATAACTGTTATCCGGAAGTGAAACGGCATGCGTACCGATGGGCAAGTCGATGAACTCTGTCACGGTTCCGGCAAGCTGATTAATCGAATCCAGATAAACTTCAGCCGTCAAGTGTCTTGGATAATACCGGGAATAGTTCTGGACATCAGCCAGATTATCATCGTTTGGATTGGATCCGAATTGATAAGTCTGTGACTGAACAATCACTCTGACGACGGACTTCATATCAAATCCAGAGTCAATAAAGTGCTGCGCCAGCGCATTCAGTAATTCAGGATTGGAGGGAGGATTGGTGTCGCGGAAATCGTCTTCGGGATCAACCAATCCCCGCTTGAAGAAGTGCTTCCAGTAACGATTCACGAACGCATGAGCAAAGAACGGGTTCTCCGGATTACTCATCCAGTTTGCCAGTACCAGACGCGGATCATCGTCAGGAGCAATGACGAGTTCTTCATCACCGAGTGGCGTCGGTTTCACCTGAAGTCGTGTTTTCCGGTTTTCTGCCGTTGCGATTCCCCGACGATGAAAGATGACATCCTCTCCAACAATCGAAGTCGGTTCGCGGCCGATCCTCGTGAAGAAGGCCGAAAAACCATAGTAATCCTGTTGACTCCAGCGTTCGAACGGATGGTGATGACACTGTGCACATTGCATTCTCACCCCGAGAAACAATTGCGCGACATCTTCCAGTTGGCGATCGGGTTGCTTCACCCGTTTGTACCAGGCGACCGCAGGATTTCCGGCCACGTCCCCTGTGGCGACCAGTAATTCTTTGACCAGCTGGTCATAGGGTTTATTCTCGAGAATTCCGTCTCGCAGCCATGAGTGAAAGGCGAAGTTCGATCGTTTGTCGTTCTTTTCATCACGACGATTCTTCAGCAATGACGACCATTTATTTGCAAAGTAATCAGCATACCCCGGACTTCGAAGAAGGGTCTCAACCAGTTGATCCCGTTTGCCCGGATTCGTGTCATTCAGAAATTTCTGAGTCTCTTCGACAGTGGGAAGTTTGCCAGCAATGTCTAATGAGGCACGTCGAAGAAATGTGGCATCATCACAGGTCGGTGATGGAGGAATGCCGATTCGCTTTAAGTTTGCAAAAACAAGCTCATCGACAAAGTTCTTCGGCTCAGGCAATGTGCCAACATCTGCTCCCAGCGGAACGTAAGCATTATAAACAGAGACCAGTCCTTGATAACGGACCATAATGGCAAAGTTCCCCGGGAGCGTTCGGGCGCGGATCAGTCCCGATTCCTCTGCCTCCGCCATACTTTTGTCGTTGGACTCAAAACTGGACAGCTCGGTGACATTACGCACCTGACCATCTGAGTAATGCGCGGAGACCTGGAGTTGCTGAGAACCGTTCGGAGGCATGGCAATTTGCTGCGGTTGGACATCAATGGACACCAACTTGGCATCGGTTTCCAAACCATACGGCATCCCTCGTCGAATCCATTCAACGATGCGTTGATGATGGACGGAATCGGTGTCAAACCGTTTTCCTCCTCCGTGCGGAATCGAATTCGTTCCTTTCAATAACAGCAGACTTTGTTCCGGTGCTGCCGGGGAAACACGACGTCCACGTCCTTCCTTGACGATATGTTCGTAGTCTTCGTCTGGATCGAATCCAAACAGGGAAAGTCGAAACCCGTTCTGTCCCTGCCCTGCCTTGGCGTGACAACCGCCGCTGTTGCAACTGGCCTTTGTCAGGATCGGAGCGATGTCGTTAATGAACGTCAGACGCTCCGGCAGATCGTCGGCTCGACATGCGACAAAAGGAACTTCGGCCCAGAACAGGATGAGGAAGACGCATCCTCCGAAAAACGATTTCATCAGGAGACCCTCGCCAGTTCTGGAATTGCTTTTCCGTCATCCACAATTGCCGTGGGACGACCGTTAAAGTCTTCAATCATGACATGCGAGTAATCAATTCCCAGATGCTGATAGATGGTTGCCAGGAAGTCACCCGCCTTGCATCCACGTTCAATGACATCTTCACCCCGTCGGTCAGTCGCTCCAATAACCTGTCCTGTCCGCATTCCCCCTCCGGCCCATAGATTCGAGAACGCCCGAGGCCAGTGATCCCGCCCCGGTTGAATCACTCCCGTCGGAGCACTGGCGTTCCCCGGTCCAGTGCTGCGGTCGTATTCGATTTTGGGAGTTCTGCCAAATTCCCCGGTGACGACAACCAGAACCCGTTGATCGAGTCCCCGTTCATAAATGTCTTCGATCAGAGCCGTCACAGCCTGATCATAGGGTTCGCTGCGAAAACGGAGTCCATTGAAAATGTGATGGTTGACGGCATGGTCGTCCCAGTTGGCAACGCGACCACAGAGCGGCCCGACCAGAGCACTGGTCACAATATCGACTCCCGCTTCAATCAATCGTCGGGACATTAATAGCTGCTGTCCCCACTGATTTCTCCCGTATCGATCTCGTGTCGCAGGGTCTTCCTGTGAGAGATCGAACGCATCGCGAGTTTGCGGGTTCGTCAGGAGTGTCATTGCCTGTGCTTCAAACTCATCAACCGCCTGTAATTCCATAGCACGATCAAAACGACGCTCCAGCAGGTCAAGACTCTGCCGCAAGGCGACACGATCTCCCAGTCGTGCTGCTTCCGCAACGTCTGACAGACCGACATTGGGAACTTCAAACTTCTGTTGAGTCAGGTCTCCTTCCACACCAAACGGAAGATACGCATTCCCCAGATAGGCGGGACCGATATACTCCTGCGGATGGCAGACACCGATGTAGTTCGGCAAAGGATTTGTCCGTTGCCCCTCTGCCTGCGAGCGCATGTACGAGGCAACGGACATCCAGTCTGGAAACTTCGGCTTGACCCGACCACGTGCTTCAAAGTCCCCGGAGAGGAGATTCATCGTTCCCGCAGGATGGTCTGCGGAACGATGATACATGGACCGGACGATATTGAATTTATCGGCGATTCGTGCATGGTGAGGAAGGAGTTCCGTGATCTGTACGCCGGGGACGTTGGTATCGATCACATCGAACGGACCACGATACTCACTCCCGATGTCCGGTTTCGGATCGTAGGTGTCCATGTGAGAGAGACCACCATGCAGCCAGACCATGATCACGGCCGTCTTTTCCGAACCGGATTTCTGGGCATTCTCAGCTTTTAACTTGAGAAGCCCAGGCCATGTCAGACTTCCAAATCCTGCCAGTCCCAGCTTCATGAAGTCACGTCGCTTGACGGGACCGCAACAATGGGAACGTTGATCATGATTCATGAATTCTCCTCTGCAGTCCAAAGTGTGACCTGACTTGAAAATCTCTGTTTCCAGAGAATCAGTAGGCACCAACAACCTGTCCGTCCAGTTTGTTTGCCAGATAACACAAAGTCTGATAGTCAATGTTGTCGTTCAGAAAACGAACGGATCCATCTGCAAGGGCAACCGTAGCGCCACCGGTATGAAAGCTGGAAAGCCCATAATTGACATCCCACTCCGGAGGGACCGGTCCCGATAACGGTCCACTG
>DATMFC010000281.1:0-5607 GCA_035556335.1 Planctomicrobium sp.
TGATGTATCTGGCTGATACCGGTTCTATCAATGGAATGCTGGTACCTCCTCAGGCGGAAGAAAGCCTGACGATGAAACAGGATGGACGCCCGGAAATCAGCCGTGCCTCTGTTCCGGCACGCCCTGAGGCGTTCTCGATGCAGGGGAGTCCCATGCAGGCAGCCCCATTGCAGGACGCTGCTCCATCTCCCTCGCAGACCGGTCAGATGAATCAAATGAGCCAGAATGTACAGTTCCGTTTTGACCAGTTGAATCAGTCGTCACGTTCTCTCTCTGAGTCCGGTTCGAAGACTCCAGACTCAAATATTTCAGACAGTGCGGCTCAACAACGGCAGAGAAAACAAGAACCCGATGCCGCAATGGCTAAAACTTTGATAACCGGAGAAGAGGGCGCAAAGCCAGAGGAGAAAGCGAACAGCAGTGACACCGTCGCACCCACCGCGACTCCGGTCATGACCAAAACAGTAGACGCGACTCCCCGATATCGGGCCATCATTCTGTTCCAGCAACCTCCCGCCTCCCTCCCGGGCTCGAGAATGAGATAGAAAAATTCAAGGGAACCACGGAAAGAACGGAACACACGAAAAAAGGGAAGCAATCACTTCCTCGTTCCCAAGCTCCCCGCTTGGGAACGCACTCGACTCGAAGCTCTGCTTCGCGACTCAACTCGAAAACAATTGCTCTCAACTCCGTCCTCATTATTGGAAAAAGAAAGCAAGAGTCAGCTTTGAGTGGCCATGCAGTACCGTTCCCAGGAAATTGAGGAACCACGAATCAAACGAATCTGACGAATGAATTCTCGATGGACGCGACGCGGATCGGAAATTCCTGTGATTCGTTTCATTCGTGGTTTCCTTTCTTCTCCTGATCACCGTACGGCAATCTGTTCCCCGATTTGCGAGGAGATGTACGCAGAACTTGGCGTCGAATCTGTTCTGGTCAACAAAAAGCCCGGCTCCGGTAATGGACCGGGGCCGGGCTGAGATTCAAAGTTGATTTTTCGTGATGACGATCAGCTCTTGAGAAGCTGACGTAACACCGTGTGGAGGATTCCGCCGTTGCGGTAGTACTCGACTTCCACCGGAGTATCAATCCGACAGGTTGTCACGAAGTGGACTTCTTCTCCGTTGGTGCGACGGGCGGTCACTTCGATCGCCTGACCCGGTTTGACGGTGTCGTCAACGGCGACATCGAAGGTTTCGCTGCCGTCCAGATCGAGTTCTTCCCGGCTTTCCCCTTCCCGGAACTGAAGCGGCAGCACGCCCATTCCGATCAGGTTGGAGCGGTGAATTCGCTCAAAGCTTTCGGCGATCACGACCTTCACTCCGAGTTGCTGGGTTCCCTTGGCGGCCCAGTCGCGTGACGATCCGGTGCCGTATTCTTTCCCGGCGAGAACCGCCAGTGGAGTGCCGGCACTCTGGTATTCCATCGAGGCTTCGTAAATCGAAGTGACTGTTCCGGTCGGGAAGTACGTGGCAAATCCCCCTTCCGTTCCCGGAGCGATTTTGTTTCGCAGCCGGATATTGGCGAAGGTTCCCCGAGTCATGACACGGTCGTTCCCGCGGCGGCTTCCATAGCTGTTGAAGTCGATCGGAGCGACTCCATTCTCCTGCAGGAATTTTCCTGCGGGAGAATCTTTCTTGATGGAACCGGCCGGGCTGATGTGGTCGGTCGTTGTGGAATCTCCCACACTGACCAGCACCCGTGCTCCGGTGATCGGCTGAATCGGCTGTGGAGTCGCCGGCATGTCGACAAAGAACGGAGGCTCCTGAACATAGGTGCTCTTTTCGTCCCAGGTAAACAAGTCTCCTTCTCCCCCGGCGATGGCCTGCCATTCCGGTGGCCCCATGCTGGCCTTGGAGTATTCGTTGACGAACATCTCAGGAGACATCGCTCCAGCAATGGCGTCGGCAATTTCTTTCTGAGTCGGCCAGATATCGGCGAGGTAAATCGGATCTCCTGCCTGATTGTGCCCGATCGGTTCGACGGTCAGGTTGATGTCGGTCGTCCCGGCAATGGCGTAAGCGACAACCAGCGGCGGGCTCGCCAGATAGTTTGCTTTGACGTGCGGATTAACGCGTCCTTCAAAGTTCCGGTTTCCGGAGAGAACCGAACAGGCGACGATGTCGTTCTTCGAGATGGCATCCGCAATCGGGTCTGGCAACGGACCACTGTTTCCGATACAGGTGGTGCATCCGTATCCGACCAGTTGGAATCCAAGCTGATCCAGCGCTGGAGTCACACCGGCCCGGGCCAGGTAATCAGTCACAACACGACTTCCCGGAGCGAGTGACGACTTCACCCACGGCTGACGCTTTAATCCTTTGGCCACCGCTTTCTGAGCCAGCAGCCCGGCGGCCATCATCACGCTGGGGTTACTGGTGTTGGTGCAACTGGTGATCGCGGCGATCACGACGGCTCCGTGCTTCAGTTTGAAGGCTTCTCCTTCGTACACAACGGGAACGCCATCAAGACCGGGGTCAGTGGAGATTCCGGTTGCCGTCGCATAGCCCCCTTCATCGGTCATGGTGACCGGGGTGGAGTCATTCGCGCCGGAGATCTTGCCGAACGTGGTGGACAGGTCCTGTTCCCACTGGGCTTTCATTCCGGAGAGCAGAATGCGGTCTTGTGGTCGCTTCGGTCCGGCCATCGAAGGTTCAACCGTTGCGAGGTTGAGTTCCATGGTGGTGGTGAATTCCGGATCCGGAGAATCGGCCGTCCGGAACATTCCCTGAGCTTTATAGTATTTCTCGACGAGATCGATCTGCTCGGCAGTCCGTCCGGTTCGTTGCAGGTAACGGAGCGATTCGTCATCGACAGGGAAGAAGCCCATTGTCGCCCCGTATTCAGGAGCCATGTTCGCCAGTGTAGCCCGATCCGGCAGAGACATGCTCGCCAGCCCCGGTCCATAGAACTCGACGAACTTCCCGACGACGCCATGGCGACGCAGCATTTGTGTGGCAGTGAGAACGAGATCGGTCGCCGTGGCCCCTTCCGGCAGCTCTCCAGTCAATTTGAAGCCGACCACTTCCGGCAGCAGCATATAAATCGGTTGCCCGAGCATGACCGCTTCCGCTTCAATTCCCCCCACACCCCAGCCGACAATCCCGAGCCCGTTGATCATCGTGGTGTGAGAATCGGTTCCGACCAGTGAATCAGGGTAAGCGACCCCATCTTTGGTCAGAACGAGGCTGGCCAGATATTCGAGGTTCACCTGATGCACAATCCCGGTGGCAGGAGGAACCACGCGGAAGTTCTGGAACGCTTTCTGTCCCCATTTCAGGAACTGGTATCGCTCCTGGTTTCGCTCGAATTCGTAGTCGAGGTTCGTCTGCAGCGCACCGTCGGAAGCGAAGGCGTCCACCTGTACCGAGTGATCGATGACGAGATCACACGGAACCAGCGGGTTGATCTTTTTCGGGTCTCCCCCCATTCGAACCATGGCGGCTCGCAACGCGGCGAGATCGACAACCGCCGGAACTCCGGTGAAATCCTGTAGAACAACCCGTCCCGGCATGAACGGAATTTCCACCGGCTCGGCCTGATGCGGCTGCCAGTTGAGAATATTCTTCACATCCTGTGAACTGACAATGTATTCATCGCAGTTTCGCAGTGCCGATTCCAGCAACACCCGGATGGAGAAGGGGAGGCGCGAGATATCACCGAGTCCCAGTTCCGTCAGTTTTTGCAGACGGTGAATGGTAACTTCTCCCGCCGCTGTTTTCAGTAGGGATTCCGCGCCGAAGGGATTGGATGCGCTCATAACGATTGACAGCTCCGCAACGCCTGCCGGAATTCGACAGACCTGATCTGATCTTCCATAGGACAACAGCCATAATTCAGAGAATGGCACTCTCCGAACACGGCACGAAAATTTCACAACACAGAGGAAGTGACGATCAACGCCGCCCCGGAGAATTCTGAGGAACCACGGAAGAGACGGAAATCACGAAACAGGATTGATTTGAATGAGTTACAGAAAATTCTGACAGATTCCTGAAACACAGTCTATTTTTGATGCGTTGTTGAATCCTCTTCTTATCAATTCCGCCTTTTCCGTCCTTTCCGTGGTTCCTCTGCATTTTCCGGGCTACCCAAGACTCGTAATTTTAGAGTCTCGGAAAATATCTTCGTATTCTTGTCTGTCTGAGGCCGGACTTCAAATGCGGAAACGAAAGAACCCTCGTTTTGTCCCGGATGAGAATTCTGTTGAGAACATCTTCGAAAATGGCATTCAGGGGTCCGCAGGCGAAAAGTGAGACTTTTGTGTGCCCGAACGCCCTCATTCGCCTGCACCCGGTAGAGCAAACTGCTCTATTTTTGAAGCGGAATCACTGGCAACAGAATATGACTGGGGCGTAGAGCCTCATGATGGATGGTCTGATCGGCAATTTTGACCAGTCTGTGCCGGTTCAAAGGTTCCCCCGTATTGGGGTTAATGTCGAATCTGGGAAAATTGGAGCTGGAAATATCGACCCGGATTCGATGCCCCTTCTTGAAAACATTCGATGTCGGGTACAGCTTGATCGTGAATTCCGCCACTTCTCCCGGCGTCAGTAGCTTTTCAGTTTTGAGAGATTCCCGGAAACGCCCCCGAACGATTCCGTCGCCAACATTCAGATCAAATCCTCCCGGCCAGTCGGAAGAAGGGGGATAAACGTCAATCAGCTTGGCGGTGAAATCGGTGTCGACGGCGGAACTGGAAGCATACAGCTTCACTTCGATCTCCCCCGTTACTTCGATGTCCTCGGTCAGCGGTTCCGTCTGGAACACAACGACATCATTTCGGGACGAAATCGGAACCGGGTTCTGGAAGTTCCAGACATGCGGTCCTCCTTTCTGATCCCAGGCCCCCTGCAGCAGGATGTCATTATGAGTGGAAATATTCCCACCAATTGTCGGAACCGGATTATTGGGATCGTATTGGAACGCCGTTGTTGATGAGTTTTCGTCTGGTTTTGCGGTGGAGAGCTTTCCGTCGGCCTGAAGATAGAACGGAGTGTACTGAGTTCTGGCAAGTGGCCATTCCTGTTCATCGCGCCAGTAACCGCCGTGGTTCAGAAGACCTTTTTCGTCCTTCGTACCGTCTCCGGTTCCCATGATGAACAGTCGCACCGGAGTCGCGAACGGAGCCGCTTTTCCGACAGAGTTGTCGAGTCCTTTCAACCAGTGGTCGTACCATTCCTTGCGCCAGGCCCATTGATCAGGAATCGCCGCCTCTTTCCCGAAATTAACCTGACCATGGGAAAACTTGGATTGTTGCCCATGAATCCACGGCCCCATGATCAGATAGACCGGCCCTTTGATGGTTTTGCTCAACGCCATGAAATTGGCCGTCGTGTTCCCCGCCCAGGAGTCGTACCAGCCGCAGACCAGATAGACCGGAATGTCCTTGTATTTCTCCGGGAAATCGACAATGTTGTTCTGTTCCCAGAATTCGTCGTTGGCTCCATGCTCCATCGCATTGACCAGCCACTCTTCGTATTCCGGAGAGAGTTTGAGTGGAGTCGTTCCGCGACGAGTCGGCAGATGTGTCAGATAGAAGAAACGCTGATCGGCCATCTCTTTGAGGACGGCGGCGGTTCCTTCCTCGGTCGCGGCATTGCT
>DATMFC010000282.1:0-3360 GCA_035556335.1 Planctomicrobium sp.
CTGGACGAAGCCCAGGCGGCCGCCGAGAAAATCACCGAGGATTACGGCGTTAAAGCCGTGGGGTGCGCGGCGGATGTGACCAGCCGGGAACAGGTTGAAGCGATGGTCGACCTGGCATTGTCGGCGTTTGGGAAGGTGGACATTCTGATCAACAACGCCGGCATCAACATTCGAGGACCGATTGAAGATGTGACCGTCGACGAATTCGAGCAGGTTCAAAAGATCAACGTCACCGGGCCCTGGTTGTGCAGTCGCGCAGTGGTGCCCCTCATGAAAGAGGCCGGATCCGGCCGGATCATTAATCTGGCCAGTGCCCTGGGAGTGGTGGGAATGGTGAACCGCACTCCTTACGCCACCAGCAAAGGAGCTGTTGTTCAATTGACCAGAACGCTGGCAATTGAACTCGCTCCGTTCAATATCACCTGCAACGCGATCTGTCCCGGACCGTTCCTGACGGACATGAATGTGTCCATTTCCAACTCCGAGGAAGCCCAGAAGTTTCTCGTGGGGGCGGTTGTTCTCAACCGCTGGGGGGAACTGGAAGAAATTCAGGGGGCAGCCATCTATCTGGCCAGTGATGCCAGCAGCTACACCACCGGAAGCCTGCTGGCGGTCGATGGCGGCTGGACAGCGAGATAAAGGGAAAGGGACCAGAGGTCAGAAAATGCAGCTTGGTGAATTTGAATGCCTCAGGAAATTCAAAATCCGAAGCACTTTAGCGGAATGAAGTTGCGATTGCTGTGGAGACAAGCGGGAAGTCGCTGTTCCTCGTTCCCAAGCTCCGACTTGGGAACGCACTCGCCCAGAAGCTCCGCTTCGAGATTCGTATTGAAGACAATCTGACTCACAACTCTCTCCTCTTTTTGAGAGAAGAAAACCAAACGTTCAGTGGCCAAGCTGGAGCTTGGCGTCGAGTGTGTTCCCAAGCCAGAGCTTGGGAACAAGGGAAAGCAACTTCATTCGGCTAAACAGTTACCGATTTTGAATTTTTCTCCGTCGTTTGATCCCAGAGCAAACTGTTCTATATGTTAGAGGCTCCGTTCGGAGAGGTCGTCGAGGCTCTCGATTCGACTCCCCCGAGGGTCACCGGAACCTTGATCACTTTGTCCTTTCGGAGAATGGACAACTCCACCACGTCCCCCGGCTTTTTGCTTTCAATCATTCCAAGAAACTCTGCGGCCGTCGCCACGGGAGAACCGTCCACTCCGACAATAATGTCTGCGGCAGAACGATCTTCCATTGCAAGTGGATAACGTCGGGTCACTTCAGGGCCTTTGACCCCGGCCTTCTCCGCTGGTCCGCCGGGAGCCAGGCGAATGACCCGAAGTCCTTGTTCAGTTACAGTGACATGGGTGATTCCGACATCACCACGAATCACTTTTCCATGTTGAATCAGTTCCGGCACCACCCGACGAATCAGGCTGGCCGGAATGGCAAACCCGATTCCGGCACTTTGTTCGACACGACTCGCAATGGCCGTGTTCATCCCGATCAATTGACTATGCGAATTGATTAACGGTCCGCCTGAGTTCCCGGGGTTAATGGACGCGTCAATCTGAATGATTGATTTAATCACCCAGTTTCGCTGCACTTCCAGTGTTCGATTCAAACTGGAGATGATCCCCTGACTCATGGTCCGTTCCAGCCCGAAAGGATTTCCCAGAGCAAAGACCCGCATTCCGACCCGAAGATGTTCGGAATCACCAATCGGGATGGGAAAAAGATCTTCTTCCTTGGTTTCGATTTTGATGACGGCAATGTCGTTCACCGGATCGGCTCCCACCAACTTGGCGGGAAATGTTTCTTCATTGAACAAGGTCACATTGATCTGCCGAGCCCGTTCGATGACGTGAAAGTTCGTCAGGATATGACCTTGCTTGTCGAGAACCGCCCCGGAACCGTTCCCTTCTTCTGGAATCGCCGCCATGAAAAAACGCTGCGTGGCGATTCCCATCGTCGAGATGTTGACGACACTCCGGTTGCAGTTCTCATAAACGGAAACGTTGACCACTTCGTCCGGGCTGAGCCCCTGGGAATTAAAAACCCCCGGTGCGAAGGATGTCTGCGGAACCGACAACGGCGGAGTTTTCGGAGTTGCCAGCGGAAGTGAATACTGCGGCGTTCCCTGAGCCTCGACCTGATTGGGTGAAGTCAGCCGCGCGTCCATGATCCACAGCGACAGACAACTTCCCAGAACAGCGGCGAGCAGACAAACGGCAAACTGACGCACAGGACTCCCCCTAAAGTGCAGCTTTCGAAACTATCCTGATTCGGTGCTTCCAGACTGAATCACAGCATGGTCGCCCCCCTTTGATGCCGAGCAGATGGAATCTCGATATACTCCGTCGTCGGATCCCCGGACTGTCTGGCGACAGTGTCCGGAAACATCTGCTCGAAAAGTCCCTGCAATTGTCCTGATTTTATTCCAAACACTCAAGAGGGATTGACCAATGTCTCCCGCTCTCCCGGCAGAAACCTTATCAATCACTGAAAATTCTCTGGAAATATCGGACGAAAACTGGCTGAAAGGGCTGTCGTTTCATTCCACGGCGCCGGAAGAACTGACCACTGCCGCCAGCAAAGGGGAAATCGTTGCCGTTGCGGAGTTTCTACATGCGACCGGAGTGAATGGAACCAAAATCTCCAGGCAGAACCGCCGCAAAATTCTGGAGCAGCTGCAAATCCTCTGGCTGGCTCAGATGAATCGCTCTTCTGCCATCGACGAGGCGTCACTGGCGCACTGCCTGTTTGAAACCGATCTGGAAAGTGGTGAACTCTCAGGGCGTGTGGAAACAATTATGGCTTCCACGCCTTCTGCCCCCCCGGATTTGTCCACTTTGATTGCCGCATTCTGGCTGCTGCGATTGATTCCGCAGAAACTGGAACCGCAAACATTGTTCTCACTCTGGCGCTGGACCCTCGAAGGGGGACGGGCCCACCTGTCGTCCAGTGAGCCTGTTGCCGCCGATCAGGGATGCGCGGCGTTTGATCAAATCGAAATGGAATCCCTTTTCGGGTGGATTTACCACGATCTGAAAGCAGAGCGAAAGCTGGCTCGGCAAGGAATACGCTCTCTTCAGCAGGCCATTGATGCGTCGACCGACATCGACGGAACGCCTCATGCCAAGTGGCTTGACCAGATCCTGCCGCGACTTTCCCAATTGTCCAGACTGCAACTGTTTGCCCAAACGGTTAAGACGTCTGTCCTGAGCCGCAAAGACGAAAAACGGGTGCAGCGCCTGTTCGGTCGCGTTGTCGGTCTGGTGACCCCCGCCGGCATGGCCTTTAGAAATGAGAATGTTTCTCTCGCTGAAACGGTCCGGCTGTTTCGGACCATCGCAGACGTGCTGGACTTCCCGC
>DATMFC010000283.1:0-4693 GCA_035556335.1 Planctomicrobium sp.
CATTCACAGTGCCCGCACGGTCGGCTTCACCGGCTGGATCGGAGGCGTGGCCGTTTTTGATCGCGCCCTGACCCCTGAAGAACTCGCCGCGCTGACTGCCGTCGTCCTTCCTCCAACCCAACTTCCGGCGAGGAGAGCGGATTGAAAAATCGAATTCCCGGCGGGAATGGACCATGTGTTCGGCAATTGACCTGCTGCTGTGTCCAGCCTTAATCTGCGTGTTACTCGAACTGTTCCGCGGCTCGTTGGCCGCTCTCGTTCTGGTTTTTCCACCCGGAAATTCAGTCTGGACGATGCACTACTCACCTTTTGAGCGTCCTATGCAATTCCATCAATTCAGTCGTCGCAATTTTTTATCAACCGTCGCTACCGTGGCGGCGGGCTCCGCAGCCTTTCCGCTCCGCGGTGTTTTGTCGGCTGCTGACGATCTCCCCCGCCCCCATATTCTGTTGAGGCCAGGGACGCATCAAGGTGGCAATATTGGTGACATCGCCCATTCTCCAGGAGCACTCAAGCTGTTTCAGAATCATTTCCCCGAAGCGAGATTCACCGTCTGGCCCGTGGGAATCAGCGAGACGTCCCGTTCGAACTTGCTGAAGATGTTTCCCGAAGTGAATCTTGTCGAGGGAAATATCGATCGGCAAGGTAAGGCTTCCACTCCACAACTTCAGCAGGCTTGGGATACGGCGGATTTGCTTCTCCACGGTTCGAGTCCGGGGTTCAAAGGGCAGAGCTACATGCCGGCATGGAAGGCAACGTCCGACAAGCCTTACGGGATCTTCGGGATGACCCACGATCCCCTTTCCGGCGTGACTGGCGATTTCCCCGACGGCGCGCCCCTTGCGACCTTTCGGAAAGCGATCGAACGATTGCCCGAAAACCACATGCGTCAAACCACGAAGGAGTTGCTCGATGGAGCGGCGTTCATCTACTGCCGGGACACGCTGACGCAGCGATATTTGGAACAGCAGAAAGTGAAGTCGCCGCTGATTGCGTTCGGACCTGACGCGACTTTCGCCCTGCGGATCCGGGACGATGAATCGGCCGATCGCTACTTGAAAGAGAAGGGATTGCAGGAAGGCCGGTTCCTGTGCGTCATTCCCCGTCTCCGCTACACACCTTACCATCGGCTGCAAGGGCGAGAACCCAGCAAAGCGGACTTGCTGAAGGATCAGGTGAACGAGAAAACGGTGGCCCGGGACCATGAGGAAATGAGAGGGGTGATCACCCGCTGGGTCAGGGAGACCGGCCTGCCCGTGCTGGCTTGTCCCGAAATGTCCTACCAGATCGAACTGGCCAGGGAACAGTTGGTGGATCCCCTGGAGGAAGATGTGAAAAGTCATGTCGTCTGGAGGGACACCTACTGGCAGCCCGATGAGGCTGCGTCTGTTTACGCGAGGTCGACTGCCGTGATGAGCTTCGAATGCCACTCACCCATCATCTCCCTGACCAACGGGACTCCGGCCATCTATCTGAGGCAGCCGACCGATACGATCAAAGGACAGATGTATCACGACATCGGGGTTTCCGACTGGACGTTCGAGGCAGGCGAAACGAACCGCGACGACTGGTATCGGGCCATCGAAACGATCGCGTCGGATCCTGCCGCTGCGCGGCGGCGCGTCGAAAAGGTTATGGCCGGAATCAACGCCATTCAAAGAAACATGGTGATGACCGCGAGATCGACGGTGACGTCCCCTCGTCGGTGAAAACGAGTTTCCGGTGACCGCTCTGGCCATCGAGTTCCTTGAATCATCAGTGAAAAGGAATGTCACCTGCTTTCGGTAAAAATCGGCGTGTTGGTTTGCTCCGGAAAGGAGGTACGCCATCAGTTCCCGGAGTTCTTCCGGATTGAGCGAGTCAATTAACCCAGCAGGCATTTGTAAGATTTTGGAAGGAACGATTTCGTCGACTTCGTCCCGTGCAATGACGAGTGGGGGAGCGTCTGGATCGGCAGTGTAAACGTGTAGATTGTTACCGACGGTGACCAGTCGCCCATGAAGTACCCGGCCGTCTTCGGTGGCGAGCTGGTGCGAGAGATACAAGTCCGAGATTGTCTTGCTCGGCTCGACGATGGCATCTGCCAGGTCCGCAATTCTCGACTCCATGAAGGGCATGTTCATGGCTCCTGAAAAATCACTCCGCAGGACGCATTCTCGGATGCCGGACACGTCGCTCGCTATGCCGATGGGGCGTCGAGTTCGAAAAGACAGGAAGAGGTGCGCGTACTCACCTGTAACGATCGAATCTGCCCTGCTGCCGGACGTCCGAAATCAGCGGTGAGCCGATTCTCACGCCGGGGCAGTCAGGAGTACCACCTCGCCATCCCATCTGAAAACCAGATCAGCGTCCGGTTTAGAGCAAGTTACTCTCGCCAGGGCTCGCGCAGCGCGCGTTTTGACTGATGAAACGCTGTCCGCCGCGTGGCAGGACGCGGACAATACGGTGTGAATCCGCTCTACCCCGACACTGGAAATCAAAACAGCTCGCTGCATCCGATATGCAGCGAGCTGTTTTTTAGAGTGCTGAGACAGGGGCCAACCGATGTTACCGGGGCACCAGCGCCGTGGAACCGTTTCGGTCGGCCGGGGCAAGGTCGAAGCGGTCCAGATTCATCACCTTGGTCCAGGCCGCGACGAAGTCTTTGACGAACTTCTCCTGGGAGTCATTGCTCGCGTAGACTTCCGCGATGGCTCGAAGTTGTGAGTTCGAACCAAACACGAGATCGACTCGCGTGGCCGTCCACTTCACTTCCCCCGTCTTGCGATCCTTGCCTTCGAAAAAGTGTTCACACATGGGGGACTTCTGCCACTGTGTGCTCATGTCGAGCAGATTGACGAAGAAGTCATTCGTTAACGTCTCAGGACGCTGGGTTAAGACGCCGAGTTGGGCGAACGGACCACTTCCGGTGTTGGTGTTCAAGGCTCTCAGGCCGCCGATCAGAACCGTCATCTCCGGAGCCGTCAGCGTCAGCAGTTGTGCCCGATCGATCAGCAATTCTTCAGCAGGACGATCGATTTCTCTCGCCTGATAGTTCCGAAATCCGTCCGATTTCGGTTCGAGAAACGCCATCGATTTCACATCGGTCATTTCCTGAGTCGCATCGGTCCGTCCTGGTGAGAAAGGAACTTTCACCTCATGTCCCCCTTTCCTGGCCGCTTCCTCCACAGCGGCATTGCCTGCGAGGACAATCAGATCGGCCAGGGAAACTTTCTTTCCACCGGTCTGAGAACGGTTGAAGTCCTGTTGGATTTTTTCCAGGACCTGCAGCACTTTGGTGGTTTTTGCAGGATCATTGACTTCCCAGTCCTTCTGTGGAGCGAGGCGAATCCGCGCGCCATTGGCTCCTCCCCGCTTGTCACTGCCACGAAACGTGGATGCGGAAGCCCAGGCGGTTGAGACCAGTTCCGAGATCAACAGGTCCGAAGCCAGGATCTTGCTTTTCAAAGCCGCGATCTCTTTCTCGCCGATCAGTTCGTGGTCGACCTGCGGCACCGGATCCTGCCACAACTGAGGTTCGGCAACGTCCGGACCGAGAAGGCGTGAAACGGGCCCCATGTCGCGGTGGGTCAGTTTGTACCAGGCTTTGGCGAACGCCTCGGCGAATTGATCAGGGTTCTCATGGAAACGCTTCGCGATTTTTCGGTAGTCCGGGTCCATCCGCAGTGCGAGGTCGGTGGTGAACATGATCGGAGCATGAGATTTCGCGGGATCATGTGCGTCCGGCACGGTCCCTTTGGCGGCCGGATCGGTCGGAGTCCATTGCCATGCACCGGCCGGACTCTTCACCAGATCCCAATCGTATCCAAACAGATGGTCGAAGTATCCGTTTGACCACTGTATCGGAGTGGTGGTCCACGCCCCTTCCAGACCGCTGGTGATCGTGTCTCCGGCGTTCCCCTTGCCAAATTTGTTCTTCCAGCCCAGACCTTGCTCTTCGATACTGGCTCCTTCGGGATCAGGTCCGACGTTGTCGGCACTGGCAGCCCCGTGCGCTTTTCCGAAGGTGTGTCCCCCGGCGATCAGAGCGACAGTTTCCTCGTCGTTCATGGCCATGCGGGCAAACGTCTCCCGAATGTCCTTGGCGGCCTTCAGTACAATCGGCTCACCGTTCGGTCCTTCCGGATTGACATAGATCAGCCCCATCTGAACGGCGGCCAGTGGATTTTCGAGATGACGATCCCCCGTGTAGCGCTTGTCCCCGAGCCACTCACTCTCCGGTCCCCAGTAAATGTCTTCCTGAGGCTCCCAGACGTCTTCCCGGCCGCCGGCGAATCCGAATGTCTGGAATCCCATTGATTCCAGGGCAACATTTCCGGTCAGAACCATCAGGTCGGCCCAGGAGATCTTGTTGCCGTACTTTTGCTTGATGGGCCAGAGCAACCGCCGGGCCTTGTCGAGACTTGCATTGTCAGGCCAACTGTTCAGAGGAGCAAACCGCTGTGTTCCGTAACCGGCACCGCCGCGACCATCGGCAACGCGATACGTTCCAGCGCTATGCCAGGCCATGCGAATGAACAGCGGACCATAGTGTCCGTAGTCGGCCGGCCACCAGTCCTGCGACGTGGTCATCAACTCCCTGAGATCTTTCTTGACCGCATCCAGATCGAGCTTCTGGAATTCCTCGGCGTAATTGAAGTTCCCGCCCATGGGATTCCCCTTGGGAGAGTTCTGATGCAGGATGCTCAGATTC
>DATMFC010000284.1:0-17088 GCA_035556335.1 Planctomicrobium sp.
ATTCCGCGATTTGACCGGCGTGGAGAAGATGAACCTGATGGCCGACCGCACGGGCGAATCCGAGTCCGTGCGTGACGACAATCATGGTCTGTCCTTCTTTCGCCAGATCGCTCATCACGCTGGTCACTTCGGCAGTCATGCGCGGGTCGAGTGCGCTGGTCGGTTCATCAAAAAGAATCGCCTCCGGCTTCATTGCCAACGTACGGGCAATGGCGACTCGTTGTTGTTGCCCCCCGGAAAGTGAACCCGGATAAACGTCGCATTTGTCTGCCAGTCCAACCCGATCCAGCAATCTCTTTGCGAGTGTTCGAACCTGCTCCTTTGGTTGCTTCAAGACATGCACTGGTGCTTCCATCACGTTTTGTAGAACAGTGCGATGGGGGAACAGATGGAACTGCTGGAAGACCATTCCCACTCGCTTACGGATACGGGTCAGCGCCGGCTCCCGATCAGAATGTCCGGCAGCCGGGAGAACAATTTCGTCGACCTGAATCTCGCCGGAGTGGAACGATTCCAATCCATTGATGGTCCGCAGAAGGGTGCTTTTTCCGCCACCAGAAGGGCCGAGAAGAACACAGACTTCTCCCCGAGCGACCGACAACGACACTCCCCGCAGAATTTCATGCTGACCATAATTCTTAACGATGTTTTTAAGCTGGATCATGTTCGCTTCTCCGCCATGAGCCGCTTCTCCAGTCGCCCGGCCACCAGTGACAAAGGGTAACTCATTGCCAGATAGAGTAACGCCGTCAGCAGCCCCAGTTCGAGAATCGCCCCTGTGCTGCGGGCCTGAATATAGTATTCCTTACTCAACTCCACGACAGTAATCACCGAACAGACCGCCGTGTCTTTAAACAGAGCGATGAAGTCGTTCGTCACTGGAGGAATGACGATGCGAGTGGCCTGTGGAATGATGATGCGTCGTAATGCCAATGCCTGACTGAAGCCTAAAGACTGCGCCGCTTCCATCTGTCCATGAGGAATTGCCTGAAGCCCGGCCCGATAGATCTCTGCTTCATACGCCGAGTAATTCAGAGCGAGTCCTGCGACGGCCGCCCAGAACGCATTGACGGTGATTCCAATTTCCGGCAGGAGAAAGAAGAGCACATACAGTTGCAGAACAAGCGGAGTTCCTCGAATCAGTTCGACATACATTGTCGCCGGAATTCGCAGAAACCAGGGGCCATACAGCCGGAACAACGCCATCATCAGTCCGATCAGAATCGCCAGTGGCATCGCAGTGGCGGCAAGAACAACGGTCATCCCCGCGGCTTTGACAAGTAACCATCCCCGCTGTTGAACGACACTGAATCCACGAACGGAAATGTATGACTGTTCTGCCTCGGCCTCGTTTTCATTTGTGTTTGTGGTCATCCCCACAAAGCAGCCTTGAGGATTCGTTTCCAGTCCTCGCAGTGATTGCGTGTCGTTCCACATCCGATATTTCGCCAGCACACGACGCAGCCGTCCATCCTGAAGCGCCGAGAAGATGGCGGTGTTAATCGCCTGCAGGAGTTCGGGATCTTCCTTTCTTGTGAGAGCGACATAAAAGCCGCGTCCCACCGGATCACCGATTGCGGTCAGTTGAGGAAAGCCCCCTTGATAAAAGGTCCAGATCGGCAGGTCCTGAAGGTTGGCATCAATCCCATCGGCATTCAGTTCAACCGCTCGCATGGCATCAGAAACTCCATCGAAGTTGGCGATCTCGACGCGGTTTCCCAGAAACTTTTCCAGATAATCCTGAGCCGCCGAGCCGCCGAGAATGGCGACTCGCTTCTTTTTGCCGTCCGGGGGATTGAACAGGTCGTCCCAGCTTTTCAGAGTGGAATCGTTCTGTCGTCCCAGCAGTTGCAGTTCATAGATATAATATGGGATCGAAGCTCCGTATCGTTCGGCACGAATGGGAGTCCATTCATATCCGTTGAGAACGATGTCGATGTCCCCCCGTGTCAGCAGATCAGGGAGTTTGTCCCATTGTCCCTGTTGAAACTGTGAGCGAACGCCAAGTGATTCCGCGAGAATCTGCGCGAGTTCGACTTCGAAGCCTTCGAGTCGATTGGGGTCATCTTCGGCGGGATAAACAAACGGTCCCCCTCCTTCCTGATCGGCCCCCCAGATCAACGTTCCCCGTTTGCGGACTTTCTCCAGACCATCTCCAGCGGTGGCGAAGTCGCACCAGGGGAACAGAGTGATTGCCCCCAGGAGAAGGCAGAAACGCACCAGACGATTTCGTGTCCCATCAGGAGAAGTGGTGCCCATAACCTTGATATCCATGCGTCCGGCTTGAAGACGAAAGAGCGTGGATCCGGCGTGGCCGGTTTGTCTCGACTGGCACCACGGCGAATCATGTTGTTCGAAATCCTCCCCGCCTGAGAGGAAGTGGGAACGTTTGCCGTACAGGGTATGAAGATCAACAGGACATTCGCAATCTCAGACGGTCACCCTCAGGGCTCTCGTCTTATTGGAAGTCTTCAGGGAAGAGACGACTCCTTGCGCAGCCGCAAACGGAGGAAAACGTTCCTTGTGAGGATCGTTCTGAAAATCACTGTCCAATTTTGAAAGTTGTTGGCAAGCCTGGGGGGCCCGACCAATTCTGGCCGGGCTACCCGGAAGGCTATTCTCAGGATGATCCTAAGTGACCGGTCAGGGGGCTGCATCCATAAACCAGCCGGTGGCGCGAACGAATTCCACCTGGGCAATGTTGTAATCCACCACAGCGTTCAGGTAAGTTTGCCGGGCGTTTGCCAGAGCCTGCACGGCCTGCAGGGATTCAATCGGCAGTCCCTGAATGTTCTCGATCCGCTGCAGATTTAACGTGTACGACGTTTCCGCAGCTTTTACACCGGCCTTCGCGACGTCAATGCGACGCTGCCGTTCATTGACCTGGGTGTGAGCTTCCACCACCTCCCGCGCCACCAGATCGAGCATCACCACTTGACGATGCTGCGCCTGCCGGACTCCCGACGATCCCGCATTCCGTGCTGCCTGTTCGCCAAATCCCAGATTGCGTATCTCCCAGTAAGCAACCGCATCCATATCCAGTCGCCCATCAGCGTTCCCCAGATTTCCTCCCGTGCCTCCTCCCATTCCCCCATAACTCATGCCAAGGATCACACTGGGAATCAACGGGGCATATTTCTCACGGTTCAGGCGTTCCACCGCTTCACAGACCAGATGTTGCTGCTCGGCCAGTTCTGGTCGTCGTGACAAGCCGGTGGAGACATAGGCTCTGGCAGGCAGGTCGTGGTCCATCAACTGGTACGGAATGATCGCCGGTTCTCCACTGACGATCGGGACCGTAGGATCGGCATGGAGGAACTGGGCCAACCGGGCTGATGCTACTCGAACGGCCTCTTCACGACTGATCACTTCCGCCCGGCGAATCGCCAGTTCCGCCAGCATTCGCTCGTAGTCCGATGTGAGACCCTGACCCGTTTTTGCAAATTGCTCCGTAACTTCGACGAGCTTCTTCGTATTGTGGAACGCTTCCAGAGAAATCGCCAGAGCGTGTTCCGCACGAACAAGCTCCAGATAAGTGACGGAGGTGCTTCTGAGTGTGTCGTTGCGTACGGCCGTTGCACCAAACTCGCGAGACGCCGCCTGATGTCGTGTAATCCGAGGCTGAAAAATGGCATCGGTCATCTGAAACTGGGCGATCACGCCGGGAATCACCGGGGAATTGGAACCGACCCCAAAGGCTCCCAGTCCCCCATACCAGGCCCCCTTACTGACCTCCATGACGCTTCCGTCGACCGCCTGAACGTTTCCTTCATGATGATTGATATTGAAGCCGGATCGAAGTGAGGGAACCCAAAGAACATCCGCCCGTTCCACGAATGCATAAGCTTCATTGATCCGCTCGCGGGCCAGATTCACATTCGGATTCTGCTGATTTGCCAGCGACAGCACATCCCCCAGATTCAAGGTGTAAGCGTCTGGCTCTTCTTTCTGAAGTGGATCGCCGATTCCGGAAGAAAGCAACGGTTCGTCGCTGTCCGGAACGGGAGGAGGAACCACTGTTCCGGAAGCGTGCTCCACTGGTGTTTGTTCTGTCAGAGCTTGTTCGTCATTGGCAGGATTGATCACCAGTCCCGACGTCAGCACGACTTTGCGACCTGTCCCTGAGGTTGTTGCATTCAGATCGTCGTGATCACCATCAGGAGCAGCCGTCACAACAGAGTCTGCCATCTTCCTTCTGAGAGAAGACGTGTTCGGCAATTCTATCTTTGCCGAACTTGCCGATTGTGCCGCCCGTGTGTGAGCAACCTGTTTTTGTGACGGGAGACCCGCACATCCGGCAGGCAGGCAGAGTGAAAGGCAGACCAGTGTCTGCAGCTTCGTGTGACGTTGCATGAGATCCATCTCCTTCTGAAATCCGTCGGCATCCAGCCTGAACGGCGACGTCCTTTCCTCTCCGATCCAGAAGTTCTGGCCGGGGAAGAACGCCGACCGGAACATCAAGAGGAAATTCGAACACTGACTCCTTAGTCCGCATATCGTCATGCTGCTGATCAGGACATCATGCGATCAGCGTTCAATAGCGAACTAATGGTGTCCAGCAAGGATTTTCCTGTCCATTCAGTATAACCCTGCAGGTCAAGGAATTACGGCATGACCACTGTGGGAATAAACTGACCAGAAAGAGAAGAGACTGACCACAACGTGCCACTCAGTTTCTGCCAGGAACATGGCGATCCGGTCTCTCATGTGGTCGCAGAGCGGTTGCATCCTGCGATTAAAAACGCGGAGATCTGCATAACAATATCTTCAGGTTATTTATGAAAACACATGCAGTGTAATGTTAGCGTAATATTGGTGTGTCACGTCTCCACAAAACGAGTAAAACTACAATCTGCAACTGTAGTACTTAGGATCGTCCTGAAAATAACCTTCCGGGTAGCCCGGCCAGAATTGGCCGGGTCGCGCAGCGACAAGATGCCTGCCCCTCAGCTTGTAATTCCACAGAAGATCTCATTCTCTGATTCGGAGACTGAGAGACCATTCACAGGCATTGGGAAATCGGGAGCCTGAGGGAAGAGCTTCTTGTGCCTGCGGCACCCGGCCAATTCTGACCGGGCCACCCAGGCTTGCCAACAGCTTTTAAAATTGGACAGTTATTTCCAGGACGATCCTTAGCTGATGAGTGGTGTTTGATCGGGAGCTGTTTTCTTATCTCTGACAAGCAACGAATAAAGAATCGGCAGAGCGAAGAGCGTGGCAGGTTCTCCTGCAAGCAACCCCCCCAGAATGGCGCGTGCCAGTGGCGCATTTGCCTCACTGCCATGCTCCAGGGCGAGTGCTGCCGGAACCATGGCGAAGAATGCCGCCAACGCGGTCATCGTGATCGGACGCACACGAATGGAAGCAGATTTTCGAATTGCTTCGGTCGGTGAAAGCCCTTCCGTACGACGCAGTTCCTGGGCGAAATCGGTCATCAGCACCATGTTGGCAACTTGAATTCCGATCACGAAAATCACCCCGAGTAACGACTGGACGTTCAAAGCCGTTCCAGTCAGATAGAGCATCGGTAAGACACCCGCCAGAGAGAGCGGAATCACCAGCATCACCGTTAATGGAACGATAAACGAGCGGTTCAATCCGACCAGAAGGAAGTAGATCAGAAGTGCGGCGAGAATAAGTGCATAACCCAGGCTGTTAAATGTGCTCTGCATTTTTGCAAATTCGCCGGCCATGATAATTTTTGATCCCGTTAACAGCTTCTTTTCTTGAGGAGAGTTAGGATCATATGTCCCCCATGTTCCCGCTGTGTCTGTGGCCTGGCCATAGTTATCAATGACTTTAGTAATGTCGTCTGCAACATCTCCAAGGCTACGGCCATCCACGCCCAGTGTCAGGTCGATCGTCGGTTGAATATTAGCATGCGTGATTTCCGAAGGGACAGTCGATCTCGTGATTGTCGCAACAGAACGGAGTGGAACCGGAGAGGGCTGGTTCGGTCCGGTAATCGGAATATCCAGCAGTGTATCAATCGACTGAATATCTTCTTCAGGGTATTGCACACCGACGAAATACTGGTTGCGTGAAACGGGATCGATCCAGAAATTCCGTTTGTTAAACGAGATACTGGAATTACACGCGGAGATCACGTTCCGCATGATGTCGTCCTGAGCCAGTCCTAATGTTGCGGCCTTGGAACGATCGACGTTGATCGTCAATTGCGGATAGTTCAGCCGCTGGACGATACACGCATCCACGACTCCCGGAATCCTGGAGACATCCCGCTTGATGGATTCGGCCACTTTATTGGCCATGACGGAGTCCTTGCCGGTGACCCGAATGTTGATTGGCGAGGCCTTCCCTTCGTTCAATGCACTGCGGACCATTCCTCCGGCATCGAACGAATACTCCAGTGTTCCCAGCTGCGGATGCGTGGTCAGAATACGTCGCATTTCACGGACATAGTATTGCGATGTCTTCTCCCGGTGTCCTTTCAACTGAACTTTAATCACCGCATCCATCGGTCCGGCGTTGGGAGTATATGCGGCGGAAATATCAGGAGTGACTCCAATTTGCGAGACGATCAACTGCAGGTCATGCTCAGGAATGGATTTTCGCACAGTCTCTTCCACCTGGGCCACGAGTTCTTCCGTCTGCTCGATTCGCGTGCCGGTGGGAGCCCGCATGATGAATTCAAATGAACCGGCATCCACATCCGGAAAGAATTCCCGTCCGAGTCGGGGAACCACGACGGCGACAACGGTCACCACCAGTCCGACTGCGATGCAAAGCGTCAGCAGACGTTTGCGGAGTGTGACATCCAGAGCCCGTGTGTAACTGGCGATTGCTTTGGAAATCAGTCCTTCCCAGCGGGAGAACAGGGTTTTCTTCTGAGGCTCATCATGATGATGGCTGGCGTGCGGCTTCAGAAACAGTCCGCTATATGAAGGAACCAGTGTCTGTGCGAGGAAGTAGGCAGTCACCATGGCGAAAAAGACGGCCAGAGTCATCGGCCAGAAGAGAAACTCTCCCATCCCCGGCACCAGAACCAGCGGCATCAAAACGAGAAACGTACAGAGCGTTGAGACGAGTGCCGGCAACGCGACTTCGCTGGAACCGCGATACGCTGCTTCCACCACCGGAACCCCATTAGACAGGTGACGATGCGTGTTTTCCAGACAGATAATCGCCACGTCGACCAGCGGACCGATCGCCAGAGCCAGCCCGGCGAGTGTCATCACGTTAATCGTTTGTCCACTTCCGTGCAGGCAGGCAATGGCGACAAGCACCGCCAGAGGAATCGTGAGAACGGCGATCAGTGTCATCCGCCATTCTCCCAGAAAGAGAAGAATCACCAGTGAGCAGAGAATCGCACCGAGCACCCCTTCCTGCGCGAGGGCAGCGATGGAACTGCGGACATAGACAGACTGGTCCATCACCAGTTCAAGGTTCACGTCCGGACGGCTCAATCGGGATTGCATCTCCGGCAGATCCTTCTTGATTTTCTCGACCACGGCCAGCGTACTGGCTCCGCGCTGCTTATAAACCGGAACATAAACCTGACGGCGACCATCTACACGAACGACGTTGGTCTGGATGAAGGAGGAATCGTGAGGTTCGGCGACATCTTTCAGGAACGACGGAACCGCATAATTGTTTCGCAGCGGAATCTCTTCCATCTGCTTGACCAGATCGAACATCGAGTTCGATTCCACGGCATAGTCCTGATCGCCGATCTTGACGCTGCCAGTGGGAAGGAAGAGGTTGTAGTTATCCATCGCCTTCATGACGTCGGTCGGCGCCAGGTGACGGGACTGCATTTTGATCCGGTCGAGATAGAGCATCACTGCCCGAATCTTCCCCCCATAGACCACGGGCGCAATCGCCCCGGGAATACTCATCAGCATGTTGCGGACTTCGTAACGGCCAACGTCGTAGAGAACCTGTTCAGTCTCCTTCTTACTGTTCAGAGCGACCAGACTTACCGGCACGGTACTGCTGGGATCGTACGGCAACACCACCGGTGGCAGTGTTCCAGGGGGCATCGTCGGAAATTCCCACTGAGCCAATGAGTTTTCTTCCGTGAGCGCACCGCTGGGATCCACGTTGCTTTGAAAGAAGTTTCTGACAAGGCTCACTCCCACGATAGACCGGGATTCCTGTCGTTCGACGCCGCTCGCCATCCCCGTCCCGCGTTCCATGCGATTGGTGATGCTCTTCTCCATTCCCACCGCCGGCATGCCGCCGTAGAACGTCAGAATCTGCACGGCCGGGTTCTTATAAACCGGCAGAATATCGATCGGGATTTGCTGCAGAGTCAACACCCCGATCAGCCCCATGGCCAGAGCCATCACCGTAATCGCATAGGGGTTGTTGAGCGATCCTCGAATTAAACTGTTCATATCTGCTGATGATTCCGGGCGAGCAGCGAGTGCTCCTGATTGGTGGGACGATGCCATTCCAGAGAGCCGTTCCCGAGACATTTTGCGGCACACGGGATGTGCCCTGTGTCACGGATGTTTATGAGGCTCATCGGAGGGAACGGGGTGGGCTTAACCTTTGGTCGCTTCAACGTCGACGGAGATCGCCGATCCATCTGATAATCCAGCGGGAGGGCGAACAACGATAAGATCCTTTGGAGTCAGTCCTTCGATGACTTCCACGCGAACTCCGTCATGAAGTCCGACGGAGATCGATCGCAACCGGGCAATTCCTTCCTCGGCAATAAAGACACTTCCGTTTCCATTCTTCAGGTCTCCGACCAGACAGACCGATGGCAGGGTCAGTGTTTCTGAGGCGGCCTGCAGTTGAATCGTCATCTGACCATACATCTGATCGACAAGCAGATTCTGATCATTCGGCAGGTCGACTTCCGCTCTCATGGTGCGGGTGCGGATATCTTCGGAACAGGCGATTCTCGCCAGTTCTCCTGTAAACTGATGGCCTGGGAGCGTATCGAACATGATGTCGACCGGATCACCCGGATTCGCATACGGTACATCACGGTCCGGAATGTGTACGACAACTCGCACGAGATCGGTCCGGCCGACGGTCAGCAATGGTTCGCCGGAGGCTTTGTCGGCGGAGCGAATGAATTCTCCGGGATGGTATTGTCGTGTCGTAATCACCCCTTCATAGGGACTCACAATCCTGGCGAACGAGGCATACAGTCTGGCTTTCTTCAATCTGGCTTCTTCGATCCGGGTCTGCATCCGAGCTACGGCAATATCTGCGTCGGCCAGTTCCACGCGGGCTCCTGCCGCCGCGGCCTCTTCTTTGGATGTCAGAATCACCGTCTCCGCAGAGCGTTTTGCGGCCTGCGTTGATTGCAGCTGAAACAGTTTTTCATCCACCAGTGCTTCCTGCACGCTGTTGGACGCGCTCAATGCTTTCAGGCGATGAAGTTCTTTTTCCCGAAAGAGAATCTCGGCATTCCAGCGTTCCACATCCGCTTCTGCTTTGATGCAGGCGGCTTCCGCGGCGCGATGCTGCGCAATCGCCGATTTTTTCCGGGCTTCAAACTGGGCCACTGCAGCCAACTGATAGTTGAGCGCCGCTTCCGCGAGAATGACGTCTTCTTCCAGTTCGGGAACGTCGATCATGGCGAGTACGTCTCCAACTTTGACACGGCTGCCAATGTCGACGTTTAACTTGTCCAGATACCCGGAAACTTTGGCAAACAGATCGGCGGAATCATGCCAGTGTGCAGAGCAGGGAAGTCTGGTGCTGCGAACCACCCCCCCAACCTGCGGGGAGATGGCCGTAACACGGATCGCTGACGCGGCGTATTCAGAGTTCGTGCCATCCAGCTCAAACTGACTGCCGGAAGCGATTTCGGGCTGTGCGGCATTCGTCGTCATCAGTCGAAGCAACAGGAGCCCACCGAAACCGACGACCGAGGCCAGTCCCAGAACAAGGCGATGTTTCCAACGAGAATTCGGAGCAGATGCCATTAGATTACCCTCGACCAGTCTGGTCGATCATGTGGCCGAGCAACATGCGTTTCAACAACAGAATCGTTAACAAGAATCGTTGGTACCCGCGCGCCGGAACAGCCATTTCGTTTTGTGGAGACACTCTCGAACGCTAAGAGCCCCTGACAAAACTCTCCCCGATCCGCTCGCGGAAAGGGAAATTTCATTATTCGAGAGGTTTTGTTCGCGGCTCTGATAAACATTCAGTCAGTCGTTTCAGATTTGTTTCAATGAGAAGCAAAGCGGGAGGGAATGTGGATAGGAAATGCGCGGATATCGTCATTTTCTCCCCTCCGCCCCCGGTCCCTGGCCCCTTGTCTCCGTCATGAAACAAATCTGGAACGACTGGATTGGTAACACTGTTAGCAAGCGGCATGCCGTAAATGGCCCTGGTTACGATCCCGTAAGAAAAGCCGGATTCCAAAACGAAATCAGATCGCCATAGCATCCTGAGAGCAGCAGGTTAAGAGAGATTCGAGGAACCATAACATCCACCGACGAAGGACTACGTGACGAACTTTCAGGGTCATTTTCGATGCGGAGTATGGAAACATTGTTCTCAGTGTGATGGAAAATATTTATCCACAAGGGAAGTGTGTCCATGGTTTGCTACGACTTCTTATAATGAAAAGTACCCGAAAGACATGTTCCAGTCAGAAGGACTGTTCATGGCACTTATTCTGCTGTGATCTCTCTGCTGTGACAGCAGGGATTGCAAATTCCCTTGGGTGTTCCGGTATATCCCGCAACAACAGCTTTATTTCATGCTTCTTTCCCGTTGCCAGACGCCATGACTTTAGAACCTTTCCGTCTGCGCTGCGGAATCCGCATGTCATTCCGGTCATGGGGCCGGCCACGGGGGCGAAAGGAGGGCGTATGTCACGTCTGACCCATCAGGTTCACTTCCCGACGATTGCGCTGGGAATTTTGTGGATCATTCACAGTCTGGCCACCACGATGTACATCCCCTGGCAGAACGGTCGCCAGCGGGAAGCTCTGGGATCCTTTCTCCATTTGATCGATACGGCACTGAAAGTTCAGGAAAACCTCAGCGAACTGCAGGCCCATACGGATCTTCCTCCGGCAGCCCAGAGAGAACTGAAGAATGAGCTGCTGAGAGATCTTCAGGAACTCAGACAGGCGCCAATGAGACCGGAGTCTTCCGCTTTGATTCAGGAGGTGGAAACACAGATTCAGAACTGGCAGGCCGGCAAGGAGTCTCCGGCCCGGACTCTCGATTTCTACGACCTGACAGAAAAATGTCGGTTGTTCATCAGTGCACAGCAACGTCATCTGTTACTGGCCATCGAGCAGCGAAGCCAGACCGATTTTGATGTGATTATCGTCCGAGCAATCCTGCTGGTTCTGGGAGTGATGGTCGGCCTCGGTCTGGCAATGTGGATGGCACGGTCGTTGAATCAGTCACTGGCGCAAATCAATGTGACGCTCCGTGATGCCGCCGGGGGAACCAGTACGGAACTGGGACAAATTGAGGTTTCCTCCCAGGGGCCCGCCGAACAGCTGACCGTATTGGAAACTCAGGTTCAGCATGTCGTTTCGAATCTTCATCGCGTGGCGGAGGAACTCCAGCAGACTCGTAATGATATGGTTCGGGCGGAACGTCTGGCGGCCGTCGGAGAGGTGGCCGCTGGAGTGGCACATGAGATTCGTAACCCGCTCACTTCCGTTAAACTGCTGATCCAGCGTGCTGCTGAACGGCAGCCTGTTCACTCGCTGAACGAGGAACAGATGCAGGTTTTACTGGAAGAAATCTCACGAATGGAGAACACCGTTCAAAGTCTGCTCGACTTCGCCCGACCGGAGATACCTCAGAATGTCCCCTGCGATTTTTCGAAGATTCTCGACAAATCACTGGCATTACTGGAAGGACGATTGCAACAACAGAACATTCAGGTTGAGATCTCAAATGATGAGGCGGCAAAACCTCTGCTGGGGGATCCCCTGTTGATTCAGCAGGTGATCGTGAACATCGTGATCAATGCGATCAGCTTCATGCCGTCGGGAGGTCCCCTGATGCTGCGGCAGTGGAACGATGAACTCACGGATTCCACGATGCTGGAAATTCAGGATTCCGGTCCCGGGATTGCTCTTGAGGTGTTAGAACGTGTCTTTGAACCATTCGTCACCACTCGCTGCACTGGTTCCGGATTGGGATTAGCCATCAGCCGCAGAGTGATCGAACATCAGGGAGGGACACTGACGGCAACCAATGCCGCGGAAGGAGGAGCGCTGTTTCGCATTCAACTGCCGTTGGCTCACAATGTGCCGGTTTCTGCCGGGGCCGGTGAAGAGACATTGCGTGAAACATTTCATAAATGACATGGCCGGGTGTCCGGAATGGAACGTATGATTCGTGGGCCACTGCTCTGTGAGCAGTGCGCTCGTCAGAACAGCTTTCTTTTGTCCAATGTCTTTCCGCAATCAACATCGTTTTGACATTCGCCACTGCTCACAGAGCAGTGGCACACATGACGGACTTTTCTGGTACTGTGTGCCGACTCGGCCATATCATTTCTGGATACGCTCTAAATCAAACGGAAAATTCCGGAATGGGTAAACTCCTTGTTATTGACGATGAACGAAACGTGAGCTTCAGCATTGCTGACGTCTTCACGGACAGTGAGATCGAAGTACGGTCTGTGGTCAATGGAGAGCAGGGGCTGCAACTGGTGAACGAATGGGCTCCCGATGTCATTCTGCTCGATTTGCGACTGGGACAGGAATCGGGTCTGGAGGTCTTTCATCAAATTCGCCAGATCGACGCGAAGGCTCTGGTCATTTTCATGACCGGCTTCGGAACGTCCGAGGTTGCCATTGAAGCGATGAAGCATGGAGCGTTCGACTACATCGTCAAACCGCTGGACGTGAATCATCTCAGGGAACTTGTTCGACAGGGATGTCAAATCCGTCGTCTGGTGCAGGTTCCCGCGTTCGTGGCGGAAGCAGAATACCCGGAGACCCGGCCTCAGCAGATCATCGGCAACGGAAAATCCATGCGGGAAGTCTGCAAGTCCATCGGGCGAATTGCTCCCCAGAGTGTCAACGTGCTGATTCTCGGAGAAAGTGGAACCGGGAAGGAACTGGTGGCCCGGGCGATCTATCACCACAGCCGCCGTAGTTCACAGCCGTTTCTGGCGATCAATTGCGCCGCGATTCCAGATTCTCTGCTGGAGAGTGAACTGTTTGGACATGAGAAAGGGGCCTTCACCGGAGCGACTCAACGACGGATTGGAAAATTTGAGCAATGTCATGGCGGAACGCTGCTGCTGGATGAGATCGGGGATATGCCCCCCGCGACGCAAGCCAAGATGTTGCGGTTATTGCAGGAGGGGACCTTCGAACGGGTGGGGGGAAACGAGACGCTTCACTGCGATGTTCGAATCATTGCCGCGACCAATCAGGATCTGGATGCGAGAATTCAGAATAATTCATTCCGTCGTGACCTGTTCTATCGCCTGTGCGGCGTGTCGATCATGCTCCCTCCCCTGCGTGATCGACGCGAGGACATTCCTCAATTGGCACATCACTTCCTGTTCCAGTATGGAGCGGAAATCGGGAGCAGCGTGCAGACGATTTCTCCGGAGGCGCTGGAACTGCTGACAAACTATTCCTGGCCAGGGAATATTCGAGAATTGCAGAACGTCATCCGCAGCGCCTTGATCGCCTCAACCGGAATGGTGCTCCTGCCGAGTTTTCTTCCAGTGGATATTCTCAGCGAAGAAAATTCGCTTCCGGACGAACCTCTGACAGACGTGGCGGAAGATGTCGCCAGTTGGCAATCCATGCCTCATCTCCTGGACCGCTGGCTCACGGAAGGAGAACATGACCTGTATCGCCGTGCGCTGGAGAAATTTGACCGGTTCGTCATTGGACGTGTCATGCGGTTCACGTCCGGCAATCAGCTGCGTGCCTCGGAACTGCTCGGCCTGAGTCGTGTGACAATTCGAAACCGCTTAAGAACATTCGTGACACAAGACAACGTGGATCATTAGAGCAAGTTGCTCTAATAATTCACCTGCAACTGGAATCGAAGAACGTCTCCCTTGAATGCCCGGTACGATTCTCCCGTCGCCATTGCATTCAGATTTGTGCGGTCTGCGAACAGATAAGAAGTCGTCAGTTCTACAGCTTTATTGAACTGCCATTCACACCCGAGTTCCCAGTCTCTCATCATCGAATAAGGAGCATTACGGTAGGCTTTATACCCTCCTTTAAAGTGGGTATAGCGTGCGAACGGAAAGAATGTTCCCATCGTGGGGGAATCATACTTGTACAGAAGCATTGCATATCCTCCATACAGAGATCGTGCTTCGACTTCCGTTTGATCATCGTTCAATCCCGGGCCCCGTCCGACGTTCCATTCTGCCTGAAAACCCCACGGTTGCGGGTACATAATGAATGATCCCCCCAGCCGTTGATCAATCTGCCCTTTGCCTGCCCCGGTCTGTTCGGTTCCGGCAGGAATGATTGCCGGACCGACACCAAGGGGCATAATCGGAGAACCAAGGACGACGTAATGTCCGGAATACCCCTGGATTCCTAATTCAATAATTTGACCATTCGAGAAAATCAGCGGGTAAGTATATCGAACGACCGTATGGAGATTGTCATTACGATCCCGGAAGGAACCTCCCTGACCATTATAAATCCCTGCTCCAAACATCCCGTAATTCCCGGAACCTTTTAAATTCTGATCCATGACATCCTTAAAGACGTCCTGAACCCATTCCGGGGTATAGTAATAAAAGATACCCAGATCACGTTCGTTCCGGACGGCGCTGTTCATTCCGTCGTTTCGGTCCAGTGGAACTCGATTCTGACTCGACTGCATGTTTTCCCAACCGAACGGAACTTTCGATTGACCGACACGAAAACGGTGAACCTTATCTTCTGTCATATACAGATCGGTGTACCAGTCTCGCATCTGGGTGTAATAATCTGCATCCGGACTTCCAGGTACACCACTGGCAAAATCCGGTTGAAGGTAGACAAAAACCCGATCATGGACGAAACCGCTCAGGACGAGCCGTGCCCGGCGAACAAGAAAGTTACGCTCATCATCGACCGAGTTATCGCCTGCATAACTGGGGGGAGCGGACCCCGGTGTCTCCTGAACCACCTCGTTGAAGCGAAACTGAGCGTAACCACGGATGCTGAGTTTCTCGTACCATTTTTTCTTGTCGGTGGCCGGATCGTCACCGATCAGCGAACTTCCCGATGTCGAATCTGAATTGAACAGATTGATCGTGGCACAGGCAGCCGGGTCGAACGTTGTGGAAACGAAATCCCCATCCTGGGGGTCCATTTGAAACAGGGGAACTTCGGTTGCTGCGGGCCCCAGCAAATCGGGATCAATTTTCACTTCGTCTGGTTGAGAAAAATTCACAACTGCAATGTCAGAACCCATCGCAACCGGTCCTCGGGCCATGCATACAAACAGGCAGCAAACGATCGCTCTCCACACGGAAGATCGCTGTACGTGGGCGAGTACCTGACCAGGACAGATCGTTTTCATAAGATGCGGAAGCAGGATTAGTTAAAGCAGAGGAGGTGCGATGCGATTGCCGATTTTTTCAGTTGTATTAATTAAGTCGACATTACGGCTGGTGAACTGCATTAAGAATGCGTGAAGAATTCTCCCTGTTTCCTCAAAACAAGGGAAAATGACGAAATAAAGTGAGCGCGCGCTCGGTCGAGCACGTGAAGTACTGCGCAAACGAGAGGGTTTGCAGAGAAAGAACGGAAATCGGCAGGAATTGCCGGAACACTCACATGTGATAACAGTGAGCATTCCGGGCCGGCATTCCGAACCGGTGTGCGAAATCAGTCGCCTGCCGGGAGCGAGATCTTCAAGCCGTCCCGAGTTGCAAACTTACGGGTTGTGACCGTGATGAGCATTTTCTCGTCATCAAAGCAGGCCACCATTTCTTTGTCCCGTTCCTGATAGCGGTCAATAATGTGAGACAATGCCTGCTTCATCGGAACTTTGCCGAGTGTGAATGTCTGCGGCATGTTCTTTGTATAACCGGCATCTTTCAGAGCGTCGCCGTCCACAAACAATTTGACCTGAATTTCGTCACACAGAAACTGAAGTGTGGGTTCCAGTGGTGTCCGGTTAAACTCGGCATCGACCGGCAGTTCGATCCGTCCCGCAATCGTGGGGGGAAGTTTAGGCTTATCGCTTGCTGCAATGACGGGACGGGCTGCGCCGAAATTTGTTCTGACGGCTTCATTCACTGTAAACAGAGTTGCCAGAGCAAGGTTGGGAGCCGCTTTTGCAGGAAGAACGGTTGTCAACGTGATGAGCCGTCCGTCCCGTTGAGAAATGGTGGACTCCTGAAACGCCTGCAACATCGCAGGCAACCGCCCGATCAATTTACGAAATCGCACTTCAGCAGGAGTCATCTTCATGCACAGGTCTTTCCAGACCCGCTCCGGCATCTTCTGGAGCTGAGCGGTGAGTTCCTGTTGCAGCCCCCCGGGATGTTTTGCTGGAATGGATTGCAGGAAAACCTGAGAGTGAAGATACGGCTCCGGGTGAAGGCTCCACCCGACCGTTTCGACATCCATTCCAACCCATTCGAGTACTGTTGAAACCAATGGCTGCGCCGGGACGGGGAAAAGTCTTTTGAGATGGATTTCCAGATCCCCCATGGTGCCGATCGCCGTAAACAGACGCTGGCGATCGGTTCGTCGGAGTTGCTCTGCAATTCCTTCACTCACTTCGTGATTGGGCCGTTTGATCCAGAACTCAAGTTCTTCTGCCAGCTCTGCCGGACAAATTGCGAATGTCCGATCGTCGTGAATCAAGACCCCATGTTTGTCGTCGACCTTGATACGAACGTCAGGCTTTTCCGCGATATCATAAAGATACTTCCCAGGGAACTCGGCAATCATCGACGAGAGTCGTTCCGGTTCTTTCAGGCGGACGACGGTACAAACCTGCGGGTCCATGCCGCGGGCTCCGAGAATGATTCCAAAAACAACTTCTTCGATCTGTTGCGGATCACGGCGGCAATAGGTTTTGATTTGCCCCGCCAGCCAGTTGGTGACGTCATCGGTCAAACTGGCACGGAAGACCCGATAGGTGTAGTCGTCTGACCAGAGCAGGGCCGGACGCAAGTGAATCACCAGG
>DATMFC010000285.1:0-22224 GCA_035556335.1 Planctomicrobium sp.
GGAGTTGCCGCAGGTACAGAAGACTCTGATGAACAGGCAGAAATGCACGCACTCTGCCTGATGCCCGCTGGGACCGAACCGGGAACAACAGTCCGGCTTCCTGATCATGTTTTCTCGCTGGCGGTGGCCACGCCGGTCGAGTTTCCGCTGTTTCATTCCAGTCTCAGGCTGAATGATCCTCCCGGGGCACTGGTTCCGGTCGAGCGGGAACAACTCACTCCCCTCCCTCCAATTCGTACAGTCTTGCGATCCGGTCGAGACAAGCAGGCGTCCACGCTGGCTGTTCGTCTTCATGCCCGACTGACCGAAATCGGGACCCTTCAGGTGTGGTGTGCTGAAGAGAATGGCTCACGCACATGGCAACTCCAGTTCGATATCCGATCCGCCACACAAACCGATCTCGAAGGCCACACCGGAACCGGGGAAGCGGCCGGAGTTCTCGAAGAGTCTGTCATTGATCAGGTGCGCGTTCTGCTGGACGACACATTTTCTCCACAGGCAACACAACGTCCCGGCGGGTTACCCAAACGGATTTCAGAACAACTGGAACTGAGCCGTGATGCATGGCCACCTGCCCTGTTGCGACAGATCTGGGAACTGCTGATCGATCGGGAAGTCGGACGAAACAAAAGTGTTGACCACGAAGCCCGCTGGTTGAATCTTCTTGGATTTTCCTTGCGTCCTGGTTATGGTCTGGCACTGGATGACTGGCGTGTTGCCGAAACATGGAAGCAGCTTCGCGGACGCCTTGTTCACCCCGGCACGGCAACGATGAATGAATGGTGGATTCTCTGGCGTCGACTCTCCGGCGGATTGACCGGTGGTCAGCAACAGGCGCTCGCGAATCCGTTAATGACCTCACTGCGGGACGAACAACGCCGTAGCCGTGTTGCGAAAGGGAAGAAGAAAGCTCCCCCTGCGGCAGATACCTCGGAATCATGGAGAATGCTGGGATCACTCGAACGCCTGCCCGCCGCATGGAAGAAAGAACTGGGAGAGATGGCGATCACTCTGCTCTCCAGCGGTGATTCCTCAAAAATCACCCCGGCACTTTTGTGGGCTCTGGGCCGACTTGGTGCCAGGCAACCGTTGTATGGTCCTTTGAATGATGTGCTGGAAGCCAGTGTTGTGACGGGCTGGCTGCGATCGTTGCTGCAGGAACGCAATCCGACATCACAACATTTTCTGGCAGTGATGCAACTTGCCCGACGGACCGGCGACCGATATCGCGATCTTCCGGATGAAGACCGGCAACGCTGTGCGAAATGGCTGCACACCCATTCCGCACCAGAGTCATTCATCACGCTTGTTCGAGAAGGGGGGGAGTTGGCCAGTGAAACAACCGCTCTGGTCTTCGGCGAATCACTCCCGGTCGGTCTGCGATTAAGGTCATGACCAGACCTACGGTCGCTGGAGCGCGAAGGGATTTTCTATTCAGTTGAGTAGGTCAGGCATTGCCTGACACCAACGGCGATCCGGGGTCGCCAACCGGCAAATGGCGTCATGCGGTGCATGACCTACTGGCACTTCCGTCCTTTCCGTGGTTCCTCTGAATGATTCGGGCTCGCGCAACTTGGGACTCTGCTGTTGAACCGGTTGCATGAATCGCCAGCGGATCCCGCTACGCGATTCTGGTGAAACCGTTTTCTTCCTCTGTGCCTTCAGGAACGCGCATGTTTTCGATCCTCCGGGACCGCTTCGCCACTTTTCGTATTCGGACCCGTTATCAGAGATTGATTCAGGAACGATTGCTGACTTTGGCGGAGTCCCCGCAATCAGTTGATGAGGAAACCGGAAGCTGGCAACTCGTCGGAGGGGGGAAAAGTGCCCCTCCGGAATCGCTGCGAACATCCATTCGCGATCGGGCACGTCGTGCGGTCCGGGAAAATCCTCACGCTTCAAATATTCTGCGGTTGTTAACGGCCTATGTCACCGGCCCGGGGCTGCATCTGAATCATCAGCCGATCGTACTGACCGATGAAGTTCCGCCGGGCGCGGAAGTTCTGGGAGTAATGGCGGATCAAATCTGGAAGGAATTTCTGGGCCGGAACCAGCAGCACTATTCCTTTCAGGAACATGCCCGACGGACCTGGCGGGATGGAGAATGCTTCCTGCGTCGATTTTCCACTTTCGCCGGATTGGAACTTCGTTTCATCGATCCTGAATGGATCGCTGCGAGTCCCGATGCTCCTGAATCGCAAGGAATTCTTACTGCCAGAGACGACGTGGAATGTCCCATCGCTTACCTGCTGCGATCCGGTTCGGAAACGTCGGCTCCCATCGAACGTGTCCCTGCGGGGGAAATGCTGCAGACCCGTTTCGGAGTCGATTCCAACGAAAAACGGGGAATTTCGTTATTTGCGCCGATTCTGGATGCGCTGGATTGCTATGAACGCTGGATGGAAACGGAACTGCTGGCCAGAAAACTGCAGTCATCAATCGTTCTCTGGCGGAAGATTCAGGGCTCTTCCCAGTTGTCGGATGGTCTTGCGGAGAGTGCATCGACCGGGGGAGCGGCTGGAGGAGGACGACGCGAACGGTTCAGTCCCGGCACGATTCTGACCACCAATCACGGAACCGATATCCAGTTTCTACAACCCAACACAAATTTTGGGGACGCCGCTCCTCTGGGAAGGATGATGTTGCTGGGAATTGCCGCTGGAGCCGGATTACCGGAGTTCATGCTGACCGCGGATGCATCAAACGCAAACTTCTCTTCCACAATGATCGCCGAAGGACCGGCCGTTAAATATTTTCAGAATGAGCAGCAATTCTTTGCCCGCGAATTCAACCGCATCTGGCGATGGGTCATGCAGGACGCCATCGATCGGGGCCAACTGCCTGACAACTTCTTTGAGAGGATGCACCTCTCATGGTCCTTCCCTTCTCTAGTGAATCGGGATCGGGCAAAAGAGCGTCTGGCGGATGTCCGCCTGATTCAGGCAGGAGTCCTCTCAAGAGCGGAAGTCGGACGGCGGGACGGCGTTCAACCAGAAGTGATGCAGGCCGAGCGCCAGAAGGAATTCGAGCGAGTCTCCAATGACGGAGAATCTCCTGCGACGAAAAGCTGACGCATTGCCAGTGTCGCTCTGAAAATCTGCTTCACTGAAACGTGGCCTCTTACGGCTGCATGGCCCCGATTGCGAGCAATCGGGGCCATGGTTTTTGCTTGTTTCAAGATGGCCCATTTTCGGGAAAGCGAAAGCCCTGACTACGGGAGGCCGGTCCTGCGTAATGTCTCTCTATCTTCGGAAGAGATGTCCGGCGGTTTCGTTGATGATCTGCAGCATCGTCGAGTGCAAAAAACCGTTGGAAGCCAGCAGGCTCGTTTTTGCCAGAGGGAGTTCTCCCCCGGTTGCCGTTGTGCAGCGACCGCCCGCTTCTTCAACGAGTAATCGCCCGGCGGCGAAATCCCATGGGGCCAGTTGATACTCAAAAAATGCCCCGTACATTCCTCGCGCCACATGTGCCAGATCGAGAGAGGCGGTTCCGAATCGACGGACTCCATGAATGCCGGTTTTGAAGAGTTTGTGAATCGTGGCCAGCGTGGCTTCCATCATTTCGCCACGGTCGTAGTAAAAGCCGAGTCCCACCAGACTGTCCGACAGTGACGTCTGCTGGCCGACGATCAGACGGGTGTCGTTATACCACGCCCCGGCTCCTCGCGCGGAGACATACCAGTCGTTTCTCGCGGGGTTATAAACGACTCCGCATTGAGTCCGGCCGTTTCGGATATATGCAATCGAGACGGCAAAATGGGGAATGCCGTGCGCGTAGTTTGTCGTGCCGTCGAGCGGATCGATGATCCAGAGATGCTCGGGAATCTCTTTGCCGACGAGTTCCGTCAACGACTCTTCCGCGAGAAAGACATGGTCCGGAAAGACTTCCTGAATGGTGCTGAGGATCGCGGTCTCGGACGACAGATCCGCCTCGGAGACGAGATCACTCTTTCCCTTTTCGCGAACAACAATTCCTTTATCCAGCCAGTCCAACAGGATATCTCCTCCCTGTTGAGCCGCGAGAACAGCGAGCGTTAATTCTGGTGAATGTTCTTCCAGAGACATTTGCAATAACCTTGAGACATAAGCCACCCGCACTTCAAAAAATTAAACGAGACTGGCCCATGATGGATGTGCATAACAATAACTGGATTTGACTTTCTTGACCGAACACAGGTGTGAACAAGAACTTCAAAGGCCAGATGGCCCAATCCGAGTATCATTCCGGAAATGTCGGTGTCACGACGATATCGAGTGCTCTTCGCATCTCTCACATATTCTATACCGTGCGTCGTCGGACTTTCCGGATCGTAGAGGGTTTCTGCGGTCCCCCTCCCCCGAGGAAAACACAAAACCTGGCATTTGCTGACCACTTTAGAGGATTGCGGATTCCCAGGCGCGCAATCTGATCAATCATGTGGCTGTGCAGCGCGCATTTCAACATCCAATGCTGGTGCCGCGTGCCATTTTACGGCCATCTGATTTGTGGATCATACGCTTTAATCAATCTTCTGAAGCGACAACCACCGTTCGCAATCGAGTGCGGCCATACATCCGGAACCGGCCGCAGTGATCGCCTGTCGATAATTGTCATCTGCAACATCACCGGCAGCGAAAACACCTTCAACACTGGTGTTCGTACGAAACGGAACGGTCCATTTCAGGTAGCCTTTGGAATTCATCTCCAATTGCCCCTTCAGGAATTCCGTATTGGGAGTATGTCCGATCGCGGCGAAATACCCGGTCACAGCCAGTTCTTCCGTCTGGCTCTCATCATTGATGCTTCGGATTCGAACTCCGGTCACACCTTGTTCGTCAGTTCCCAACACTTCGTCGATCACCGAGTTCCATTTCACCTGAATTTTCGGATTATTCAAGGCCCGTTCTGCCATAACGCGGCTGGCACGGAATTCATCACGGCGATGGATGATGTACACCGTGGAACCGAATTTGGACAGGTAATCAGACTCCTCCATCGCCGTATCACCGCCCCCGACAACAACTAACGGTTGATCACGAAACCGGGGAAGTGCTCCGTCGCACACGGCACAGGCGGAAACCCCCATGTTTTTGAATCGCTTTTCCGAGTCCAGTCCCAGGTAGTTGGCACGCGCTCCGGTGGCGACGATGACGGAATGTGCTTCCAGTTCTGCCCCTCCGGAGGTCGTCAATTTGAACGGCCGCGATGAAAAATCGACCTTCACGACGTCTTCCATCAGGGTCCGTGTTCCGAAGTTCACGGCCTGCTGACGAATCAGTTCCATCAATTCCGGACCGCTGACCCCGTGTTTCTGATGGGGGGACATCATCTGACGCCGTTCTTTCGGCAAGGCGTTTTCGAGATAGTGAGAAAGGTCACCGGAGGGAAATCCCGGGTAGTTTTCCACTTCTGTGGTAATGGCCAGCTGTCCCAGAGGAGGTCGGCCGAGATCCCAGTTTTCCTGGGTCATTTCCCCTTCGATCACCAGCGGTTCGAGACTGGCACGAGCAGCGTAAATGGCAGCGGACCATCCGGCGGGACCGGATCCAATAATGATCACTCGTTCTGCCATGTGTTGTCTCCTCTGTGAATCGTTCAACCGGTGCGGTTTGCTGTCAAAAGAGCCGCAGACAAAACTCTCAAACAATGAGAATTCCCTTTCCATGAATGGATCAGGGGAAGTTTTGCTCGCGCTTCGTAATTCCTCACTCTCGAATCAGTTCTGACTTGAATGTCGAATGGTTCGGAATGTGTCAGAACGATATCGCAGGCGTCGCTGACTGGCAAATGGAGATCGCCAGAAAGAGTTCAAAACGAGCCGGCAGAGGGCATCGGCGAGTGCTGGACAGTTGAATTTACTGTTGACTTTACAGTGGACTTTGGAGCGGCCGCCTGGCTGATCCAGCCTGATTCCGGCATGACAGGTCGCAATTCATGACCGCACCGTGCGACCGTCAGACGACTCGATTCCGGAACCTGTGCCAGCAGGTTGATCAATTCCGAGAACGCGATCAGACTTTCCAGGCTCTGGCGTTTCTGGTCTGCTTCAAACCAGCTCTCAGGAGGGGATTGCAACTCCAGAGTCAGTCCGGCGATCTCCCGATCCACTCTCTGAGCAGCATCGAGCGAACGGGTTTCCGACGGGACAAGGAGCGTGCTCCAGGCACAACTGACTCGTACTGTCAGCTCTGCAAAGGAAACGGTATCCATGTCCAGTTGCTTCAGCGCGAGTGCCACCTGTTGATCGGTCTGCCAATGCGCTGCCAGTCGCTGAGGGGCCAGTGCAGTCTGAATCGTGTGTCGCAATCGGGCAATCTGTTCTGGAAGATCCCGTCCTGGACGAAGTTCCGGGAGTTCTGCAGGAGCGAATGTCGGGGACTTCCCGTCTGGCATCTGACGAAGGATGTGCAGAAAAAGGGAAACCTCGTCCAAGGTCAGCGGCATCGAGACAATGCTCGTCACCTCAACCGATTCAGACACCGCAGCATGTTTGACTGGAATCAGTGCGGATTCTGTCCCCTGTTCCTGACCAGTCCCACACCCCGAAACCGCCATCGCCAGCAGAACTGAACCGGCAAGTCGCGAGATCAGAGGTGGAGAGGGGAAAGCCATGGGAAGGATTCATTCAAGAATGTGTGGCCACCGATGAAGAAAAGGGGGAAATTCAAAAGGAAAAAATTCAAAACAAATTTGAAATTCAAAATTCGAAACCGTACGAATTTTTCCGTATCCTCTGCGATCAGTTCCGATCTTTTGAATTTCTGATTTTGAATTTGTTTTGAATTTCCTGCTTCGAATTTTGAATTTTTCGAAACAGGAAATCCGTTCAGTGATTTTACCCGGTCAAGAGAAAGGCCGTGAGCTCCCTTAGTAGGTCCAGTCAAACGCAAAGCTGAACTGATTGGCCCACCAATCCGACCGGTTTCTCTTGATCTCCGGGTAAAGCGGGTAGCCTTGCCAGTTGATCGATTCGGTCGGTCGTGACACTTCACCGACCCAGGAAATTGTATAACCAACGCGGAAGGTGGCATTTTCGAACAGGGTCATTTTGCGGACAACCGGAATGGCACTGAGCAGATCCATGTCAGCGAAGATCGACTGCTGGAACATCGGTGAAACGTGAGCCGAATTGGACCTCTGGTTGAACTCGGACTGATTATTGGGATCCAGCATTCTGGAACCGGGATTCCCGTTGAATCGAGTGTCAAGCAAGGGGTCGCCGATGTTGTCACCGTACAGATGAATTTCTTCGCTGTTCACCGCCAGTCCGAGGTTGGATTCTCCCCAGACTTTAAATCCGCTTCGAGACCCACCAAGATCAAACCTCAAGCCGATTTCTGGTCCGGCGATATGCGATTGGATCATGTTGTTCAAGGTGGCAGTGTACTGACTGTAGAGTGGGGTCAACGTTGTCGAGATCGGTCGGCCAGTGTACGTGGTCGTCGTTCCCGTTCCGGTCGAAGTCGTTAAGCCGGTGATATTGTAATTGAACCCGCTGTCGATCCCTCGGAAACTGAAGCCTTCTCCGATGTACTGGTATCGAAGTCCCCATAACGGTCGCAGTTTGAAACTGTCGGTACTGTAGAACGGTTGCTGGTAGATATTGACGTTGGCTCCTGCGGCCTCTGTCGTCGCGCGAACACTGTAGAGAACGTCATATTTCGCAGTGGAACCCAGACCGAAGCCTGACAGTCCGACTTCACCGTTATACAGTGGAACCACACCGTTGGATGGAGTCAGGTTCTGCCCTCCCAGATAGCTGGTGAGTGCCTGATCGACACGATACCCGCCGATGAATTCATCACCCCGTGAGAATGATGAAGTGGCTTCACCTCCCCACCATGCCGTGGCCACAACTCCCGTCCCGTCTTCATTGAAGAAGCCCAGGTTTCCTTTGATCCCGGCGGTCGTCCCCGGGTCCCCGAGAACACTTGTATTCCGGACTGGAAAGGCTTTGGGGTCCATGAAGACATAGTTTCCAGCCGTCGTACTGAGTGCCGGATAGGGGAAGATATTCTGGCTCACCATATAGAAGCCGTTGACGTTGGGAGTCGACGTGGGGACTTGTGGGAAAAGCCCTGCATAGCCAGGAACAGGCTGACCGACAGGAACACCGAGTCCCCCCATCACACTTGGAGGAGCGTACGGAGAACCGAAGTTGGCGTTCCCGGCGTCCTTGTAAATAATGGCGAGGGCCTCGATCGATCCCACGAAGGTCCGCTGCTTGTACTGGGTTTCGCGGAACCAGAGCCCACGTTCATTCTTGGTTTGTTCCATTCCCACATTACCCGGGTAAAACGGGCTGATTTGTGGCCATGGCTGGAAATTCTCCGGAGTCCCGGGGGGATACATCATATTGGGATCGGCATAGCCTCCCGCGGCCGGTCCTTGCGCCCCCGGATATCCGTAGTTTCCCCCGGGGGCATAGAAATCCCCACCAGAGAAATCCGGTGTTTGTCCAGGCAGCGGCGATTGAAAAGCCAGCAGCATCACTGCGCCCGCCACAGCTGTCATCCAGGGCTGAATCCGCATCAGTACGTCCTTGACTGGCTTGCCGGTGACATCTCTGTCACGGGCGGTCAACATATAAGGAATCGAAAATTCCTGATCGCTCTATCTTCCTGACCACTCACTCCTGAATGGTCAACAAATCTGGCCCACTCCCTGCGTGTGATGCGACACAACGCGGACACGAGGGAACGGTCCTGCAGGGAGTTATCGGATTGCAGACCAGTCAAACTGTACCGATTATGTGAGTCGTGCCATGTTTTCCTGCCGTAGCAGTTTTGCGGCGAATTCCGCCTTTGCTGAAAGTAGAGCCGCTTTTCAGGTTCCATCGGCAGAAACGACGGCCTCCCCCATTCAAAGCAGGCAGTTTCCGCCGAACGGCAAGCCATTCACATGATCCAGTTTCCTCAGGATGGCTGGCTGGTTACGATGGAGCAGATATTGTGAGTACAACCGGAACTCGAATGATTCATGGCAGGATGAGTCAAAGTCGCACAATGTGTTGGTGGGGCGTCGCCAACGACGTTTGATCCCAGTCTTCTCCATCTGAATAAGAGGATTCACTTGGCAGCCGAACGTAAAGACTTTGACGACTTCCTGGAGAAGTTCAAAAAGCACCGTGACCTGATGATGGATGAACTCCACAAGGTGGTCATCGGGCAGGATGCCGTAATCGAACAGATTCTCGCGGCCATTTTTACCGGTGGGCACTGCCTGCTGGTCGGGGTTCCGGGGCTGGCGAAGACGTTGCTTGTCAGCACCATTGCTAGAATTCTGGATGTGGAATTCAAACGGATTCAGTTCACCCCCGACCTGATGCCCTCCGACATCACAGGGACGAACGTGCTCGAAGAAACGGAGTCCGGTCGTCGTGAGTTCCGTTTTGTACAGGGACCGGTCTTTACGAATATTCTTCTGGCAGACGAAATCAACCGGACCCCGCCCAAAACACAAGCGGCTCTCCTGCAGGCGATGCAGGAACGTGAGGTCAGTGCCGGGCAGACGACCTATCAGCTCCCAGACCCGTTCTTCGTCATTGCCACCCAGAACCCGATTGAACAGGAAGGAACCTATCCACTTCCCGAAGCACAGCTCGACCGGTTCATGTTCAATGTTCTGGTCGATTACCCGAACCTGGAAGAAGAAGAGCAGATTCTGCTGGCCACCACTCGGGGAGAGCGCCCGGAGGTTCGAAAAGTCCTCAGTGCCAAATCGATTCAATATCTTCAGAAACAGATCAACCAGATCGAAATCGCCCCGTTTATCATTACGTATGTCGCCAGACTCGTACGGGCGACCCGTCCCAAAGATTCCGGGTCACCGAAGTTTGTACGCGAACTGATCGACTGGGGAGCAGGTCCGCGAGCCGGGCAATATCTGATCCATGGAGCCAGAGCGATGGCGGCAATGGACGGACGGCCCACGATTTCTTTCGACGATGTCCGCCGTGTCGCGATTCCCGTCCTGCGACACCGTATCTCTCCGAATTTTCAGGCCCAGGCCGAAGGATTCGACACCGACGGCATCATCAAACGCCTGTTGGAAGAGGTTCCGGAACCGGCGATTCCGAAGTATCAGTCTTGAAATCTGCTCCCGACAGCCGTAGTGAAGGGCTTTTTCTTGTTTGAAGATGGCCAGTCTTCGGGAGGGCGAAGCTCCTGCTGAGCCGCATGAAAGATGACGTTTTCCATGGCTTGCGGCTCGGCAGGAGCCTCGCCCGGATGATTCACACTTGTAGGGTGGGTCGAGCCAACATGATGGTGTGGTGGATCTTCAGTCGCAGGATTCACTTCCAAAGAACACAGACCGCCGCAAGCACAATCGGCCGTTGGCGACGACCCACCTTCACGTTGCGAGACTTTGACCCACTCTACCATGAATAATCCGGGCTCGCCCTCCCAGGTGATTTTCAATAAAGCGAACAGCCATGAGGCCAACTTCTCTAAAATTTAGGGAATTTACGAAGTTCAAATTGGCTAGGCAGTGTCTGCATTGCTGTCGCCCCTTGGGACAGAACAGCGTAACCACATTTATTTTAATCGGTTACGAAAACAGCACCGTTCATTGCAAGCAGTTTAGGGGCCTTGGGAACACACATTGACCGAATTCGAAAGATAGATACAATCGGCGCAGTTGGGTAATTTGGTAATCTCCGCATGGTCGGAAACCCTCACAGTTTTGGTGAATTCTTCACGGACGAAGTCAACCGAAGCGAATTGACAACTCGTGCTATGTCACTGTCCTGTCCCGGTGAGTTGAGCACCTCGCGAGCGGCCTAATCAGTCGCAGACGATGCGAGACAACCCGGTTCGAGATCATGATACGGCACTCGGGACGCCGTGAGTGCTCGGTCTGAACAGGGCGATTTTCCAAGATCGCAATCATTCAGACTGGAAGGGAGAATTGGAGCACGATGAAGACGGTCTTTACGACGGGAGAAGCAGCGAAAATCTGCAAAGTCAGCCAGCAGACAATCATTCGCTGTTTTGATTCAGGACAGTTAAAAGGATTTCGGGTTCCTGGTTCGCGATTTCGTCGCATTCCCCGCGATGTCCTCTATAAATTTATGAAGGACAACGGAATTCCCACAGACGCTCTGGAAAGTGGGAAGCGCAAGGCACTCGTCGTGGATGACGATCGTGATCTTGTGGAATTGCTGCGAGATTCACTGGAAGCGGACGGGCGTTTCGAAGTCCGTTCGGCGAACAACGGATTTGATGCCGGGATGATGGTGAAGGAATATCGTCCGGATGTCATCATTCTCGACGTCATGCTCCCGGATATCAACGGGAAAGAAGTCTGCCAGCGGGTGCGGAGCGATCCGTCTCTGGACGACGTCAAAATTCTCTGTATTTCCGGGATGGTGGAAGCCGACCGGATTCAGGAACTCCGGGATGCCGGAGCGAACGACTTCCTGCAGAAGCCGTTCGAAGTAGAAACCCTGATCCAGCGTGCCTGCCACATGCTGGATATCGAAGTCGCCGCTTGAAGCCGAAGTGGTGTGACCACTTTGTCTTTACTGGTGTCCGAACGTGGTCCGCACGGTCGTTGCCGTGCTTGTAACCAGTTCTATACCGGTCAAGCCAATAAACAGGCAACACGTGGTTTCCATCAATCATGTAGCCGTCCAGCCGGTCGTTTTCCTGATCATCAGGTGAGCGAACTGGACGACTGCATGAACGTTGGATCGCTCTCGTGCAGGGCATACATGCAATGGGCGTTTCTGTTTCATTCGGCATGTTCATGCTGCTGACGCGACATGAGCATGGCACCCCATGCGAAGTTTCCAATCGATATCCAGTCCTCTGGGCATGTCCAACTGTAGTACTGACGATGACGCCGTACGCTGGCTGTCTCAATGCCCTCCCTGGCTCGGCTCGTTCGAGATGGCGGAGTTGATCCTCAATTCTCTGGGAACGGCTGTTTCTGAGGCAAGCGCCGGATGGGCCTGGATCGATCCCGCAACCGGAACGGCCTCTCTGACCCTGAAATCTTTCACACTGAAATCGCCGGATCAGCCGTTTCTCCATCAGCAGCACTCACAGTTCTCTGAAAACACCGAAAAGCATCTGTTGGCGACCGTGGCAAAGCAGGTTCCCGAACTGGAATGGCGTTGCTGCCATCCGGTTCCTCTGGACGAGTCTCGTCCAATTCTGCTGGGGCTTTCCAGTGAGAGGTGGGACTCGTTTCTCGCCAGCCCCAATGGTCGTTTATTGTTCACTCTTGGTTCTCAGGTGTTTGAATGGGGACTCGAGTTTCAGCGGCGCCTGCATCTGGAAAAGCTGGCTTCTCTCGCCGAATATGCCGCCGGAGCCGGCCATGAGATCAATAATCCCCTGGGAAGCATCATCGGGCGAGCCTCTCAATTACTGAAAGGGGAACCCGACCCGGAACGTCGCCGAACTCTGGAAAACATTGGAGCCCAGGCATACCGCATCCGGGATATGATCGGCGACACCATGCTTTTTGCCCGCCCGCCCGCTCCGGTGCCGGTGGAAATCGATCCGGTCGCAGCCATTCATGAGGTTCTCTCCAGATTCTCGGAACCCTGTCTGCGTCAGCAAATCAGCGTGAATGTCACGTCGTCAGGCGCGTTCCTCGTTCCGTTCGATCCACATCAGTTTGCCATTGTGATCTCAGAACTGCTGCGTAACTCGCTCCACGCTCTCCCCAATGGAAGGCAAATCCACATTCAACTCGAATCCGCCCCGCAGAATGGCCGGGATGGACTCCGAATTGATTTTACGGATAACGGTCCAGGGCTGACGGAAGAGCAGGTCCGCCATTGTTTCGATCCTTTTTTTTCTGGTCGGCAGGCCGGTCGGGGGCTCGGATTCGGTTTATCGAAATGCTGGCAGATTCTGCGACAGCATCAGGGAGGGATTGAACTTCTCTCTTCCACCGCAGAATCGACCACATTCCGACTCTGGATTCCGATACAAAACGGAAATGATTCCGATGAATCGGCCAGCAAGGGTGAGGGAACTTGACCGGTTTTCGACAACGCCTCTATACTCTTCAGGCTTCCCATACGGAATTTTCCCCATAATGGGTAATTCAATTGTGTTTGAGAACCTCTGACAAAACTGCCCCCGATCCGCTCGCGGAAAGGAAATTCTCATGGTTTGAGAGGTTTTGTTCGCGGCTCTGAAATACTGTATCTGGATCGCTGTATTTGAAATGCCCTGTTCCACTCGGTGGAGCAGGCTGACTGATATCATCTCGCAGTTCACCGTAAAGACAAATCGAACCCGGGAAAGGGTGCCTGGCTGAGAGCAGAACGCTCAGGGCCGCAGGCTGTGATGGATTTATGACAGGGACCCCCGAATCACCAAACGATAACGATCACTTTCATCAGACACCGCAACCGAACGAGTTGGGCAAAGCTCTCAACAAAGGTCTGGCGAAAGCAGAGCCGTACTATCACCTCATTCTGGCGGTCGTCGTTGCTGCCGTTGTGGTCACCGGCGGTTACGTCCTCTGGATGCGAAGTGCGGAAGCTCAGAAAAAACTGGGTTGGGACGAATTCGCTCTGTGTCGCGCCCCGGATGATTATCTGGCAGTCGCAGACAAGTATCCCAATCTGCCGGTGGGGCAATGGTCCCGTCTGCATGCGGCCCGTCAGTTTCTCGGGGAAGGTCTCGGGCAATCCCTGACCAATCGTGAAGCCAGTGACGAACGACTGAACAAGGCGAAATCGTCTTACGAGTCGATTCTCAAACAAAAGGTGAAACCGGAACTGCGAGAAGAAGCCCTGTACGGACTGGCGACAACACTGGAAGCCCTTTCCGACGGCGATCCGAAGGAAGCGATCAAAGCTTATGAACAGCTTTTGAATGATTACCCGGAATCTCAACATCGCCTCTGGGCCAGAGAACGGGTTGACGCTCTGAAGACCAGTAACGCCGAAACCTTTTACGCCTGGTTCCGGAAGCAGAACCCGAAACCGGCCGATCGTCCTTCTCCATTGGACATCCCGTCCAATCCTCCAGAAGACGTTTTCAAAGAACTTCAATTGCCAGCCGGGAGTGAGTCGTCCCAGACCAGCACTCCTCCTGCGGGAGAAATGAAGATCGAGCTTCCGAAACCCGATGGAGACGCTCCCAAGAGTTTCCCTGAGGGGGAAGAGAAAGCCAACATGCCCGCCCCTTCTGAACAGAAGAAGCCATTGGAAGTTCCTGCTGAGCAAGAAAAGCCGATGACGGAAAAGGCTCCAGAAAAACCGGCAGAGAAAGCGCCAGAAACAAAGAAGCCGGAAGCAGAAAAAGCAGACGCTCCGAAACCGGAATCCAATCCAGACGCCACCCCACCCAAAGGGGACGCGGAAGAGTAACAGCGGATTCATACTTCCTCTGGCTCCTGAATCCTGATCTCTGAATCCTGTCCCCTCCTCTTCCTTTCTGTCAATCTGAGCATCAACGGGATTTCGTTCTCATGAGTGACGAACTCTCGTCGGATGTTCAAATGATTACAGTAGAAGCCAGGGGACATGGCTGGCGGGTGGATCATTATCTCACCCGGATTTTCCCCAATCACAGCCGCGCTCTGTTTCAAAGGGCCATTGAGCAGCAGGCGGTGCTGGTCAACGGTTTGTCGGTGAAGGCCAGCCGTCGACTTCGGGTGAACGATCGCATTTCGGTCACCCTTCCGGAAGAAGCCGACAGCGCGATTGCTGCCGAAGATTTGCCGATTGAAGTCATCTACGAAGATGATGCCATCGCCGTGATCAACAAACCGGCGAATATGGTCACGCATCCCGGTAAGGCGAACTACACCGGAACTCTCGCCGCCGCGGTGCAGTTTCACTTTGACACTCTCAGTGATATCGCCGGACAGCTTCGCCCGGGAATCGTACATCGACTCGACCGCGACACCACCGGCGTCATTCTCATTGCCAAAGACAATCAGGTCCACAACCGATTGACGAAGCAGTTCGAGCAACGGACTGTCAAGAAGGAATATCGCGCCATTGTTCGCGGTGAGTTCGACCGGGACTCGGACTACATCCGCACCCATCTCAAAGTGCATCCGAAAGCACATGAGAAGATGATCGTCTGTGCTCCAGAAGAGAAATCACGGGAAGCGGTCACATTGTTCCGTGTTCTCACCCGATTCCGAGGATTTACAGAAGTTCAACTCCTGCCGGAAACCGGACGAACACATCAACTTCGGGTGCATATGCAGCATCTGAAACACCCGATCATTGCGGACCGCTTGTACGCCGGACACGATCGCCTGCTGTTGTCGGAGTTGACGGGAACTCCCGGAGCTGCCGATGAAGAACCACTCATTTCGCGACAGGCGTTACATGCCTATCGTCTTGAACTGCGACACCCGGTGACGGACGCCATTATGCAATTCGAGGCCCCGCTTCCGGTTGATATTCAGCAGACACTTGAAGCTCTGCATACCCATCGCTCTTTGTAGAACCGGCAAAGCCCGAATCAATCAGAGGAACCACGAAAAGGACGGAAGAGACGGAATTGATCAGGAGCACTGATATCACATCAAAAACAGACCGTCTCTCCAGAAACCGGTCAGATTTTCTCGTAACTGACCTGAGACAAAATCTTTCCGTTATTTCCGTCTTTTCCGTGGTGAATCATCCGGGCTATCCACCAATCGAATACATTGCCCGATCAGGCTGAACGAAGTCCGGAGAGTTGATGTGGTGACCGGCCCATTTCTGGTGAATGGACTGTCGAATCGCTCCTGCGATTTCGTCATCGCCTGCCCCGCCTCGCAGGAGTGAGCGAAGATCGGTTTCTTCCAGACTGAACAGACAATTCCGTAGTTTTCCGTCGGCGGTCAGGCGAAACCGGTTGCAGCGGTCACAAAATGGTTCGCTGACAGAAGGAATAAACCCGATCCGTCCAATGCCGTCCGCAAACTGATAATCGGTCGACGGAAGATCTCGACGGGGCTCTTTGACCGGAATCAACGGCATCAATTCCCGAGAGAGAATCTCGCGGATTTCACTGGCAAACAGAACCTTCTCTCTCTCCCACTGACAGTCTGCGTCCAGCGGCATATATTCGATAAAGCGGACTTCACATCCAGTCGAGCGAGCGAATTCACCAAAGGGAAGAACCTGAGATTCAGTTAATCCCCGAATCGAAACCGCGTTCACTTTAATCGGATCGAACCCGACTCGTTGTGCTGCTGCAATGCCAGCCAGAACACGATCATACTCATCCCGACGGGTGATCTGATGAAACAAGGAGGAAGACAACGCATCCAGACTGATGTTAATACGACGAACACCGGCGTCATGCAGCGGTTGTGCGAACTCTTCCAGAAGGATCCCGTTCGTGGTCAGACCCAGGTCTCGCAGTCCTGCGATTCCGGACAGGCCTTTCGCCAGCTCCGGCAGCCCTCGTCTCACCAGCGGTTCCCCTCCGGTGAGACGAATCCTGTCAACGCCCAGTAGTGTCACCGCAATCCGGGCGACACGTTCAATTTCATCAAACGACAAAAGCTCGCGCTTGTCCATGAAGAGAACATGATCCGCAGGCATGCAGTAGAAGCAACGGATATTGCAGCGATCGGTCACACTGATCCGCAGGTTCGTGTGCACCCGGCCGAACGTATCCAGAAGTGGCAACGGCTCTTTCATTGGGTCATTTCGAACTTTTCACCTTGCTGACTTCGGGAGCATCGGCCAGTTGCGACAGCCGATCCCACGAATACAGACCGGTCGCATGACCATCGCTCCACTGAAACTTGATGGCATAGTTCCCGCTGAACTCGACCGACACGGGTTGAATCTCTTCTGGAACACTCTCCGGATTCAGCGTTCGTTCTCCGGTGAATTCATTGACACAGGCCGCACAGGGACATTCCTGTCGCAGAAGACGAAAGGGATACCGGCAAACCACCCCCTGTTCCCAGACAATTTCCAGCACTCCTTCGGCACGAATTGCCTTAATGTGCACGGGGGCATCCATCATATCGACGTTTCCTGTTTGATGTGATTTTACGATTTCTCTTGATTGTCCTCCATGAGACCGGCGAATTTCAATCATGCATTCCCCTGTCAATGGCCGATTCCGAATAGAGGTGGTTTTGCAATCTTCGTGTTGGATGTCGCAAAACCGATCAGGATATCGAAAAACACAACAAAATACGCAGTTCGCGGCAAATAGAGAAACCTTTCACACGCAAGGATTTCACTGTTTGTCTTTGTGAGAAGAGGAACGATTGACCCCGGGTAATGATCCCGGTAGGGTCATCATTGTTCAATTGCAGTCATTTCGTCAGCCGATCCCGATGGCAACAAACGGACAGGATGACGGAACCTGTCTGAAGCGGCCTCCTGCAAGAGCCAGGCAGCGGTTCTTCAGATCGGGGCAAGGTGATTATCGGGTCAGTTTGCATCGCGTCTATTTTTGCCAGAGCAATTTGCAAAAGGACTTATTCGCTCACGCCACGCGGCGAACAGCATTTTTCTGTTCGAGAACCGCGTAGCGCGGGCCTATGGTAAGGCAAACGGCTCTAAATCCCATCAACGACAAACAGCAACGGAAGGATCCGTTCGGCTTCAGGTGTCACTGGTCGCGACTCATTCCGCGTCAGTCACGTGTCGGTCGGTTTCTCCCAGGCATTGATTCCATCTGATGTACCGACGCCTCGGACAACTTGTCACCAGATTCCCCATCCCGTGGATGGTGGTTTGGATTCTGTTCGCAATCATTGCGATTCTCAACGCTCCTCCTCATGAGGCGGTCTGGCAAGACGGGGAGATGAATTTCTTCCCGCCAGAGTCTCCCAGCGTCCGGGCCGTCAACACCTTCCGAGAAACCTTCCAGCCTTCGATAAAGGAACAGGGAGAACGGGATTCGGTTGGCGTTTCCGTCCAGCAGGATCCGCTGGGAAGCAACGTCGTTATTGTGCTGCAACGGGAAGACCGCCCTTCCGGTTTGACCGAAGAGGATGGCGAATTCATCGGACATGTTCTGTTCGACAAACTTCAGGAACTGCAACGAACCACACCCAAAGGGTATCAGTGGTCTGAAGAACTGGAAAAAGAACTGACGGTCGAGCTACCGGTCGAGCAGCAGGTGATCAAATCCATCACCACAATGGCTGACGAACGAGTCGGACCGCTGTTGACCAGTCGTGATCAGAAGGCGACTCTCGTCATTCTGGAACTGAAAACCGAGTTCCTGGAACGGCAGAATCGTCTCGTGGTCGGCCGGATCGAACATCTGGTCGATTCCCCTGAGATTCAGGAACAGCGCCCGCTGGGGCTCTCCATGGCCTTAAGCGGTTCCGCAACGGTCGGTCGAGACATGCTACGGGCCGAGCAGCAAAGTGCCAGCCGAACCGAACAATTCACCAAACTGCTGGTCATCACGCTCTTGCTGTTGATCTACCGCGCTCCACTGCTGGCACTGGTGCCGCTGGTGACAGTGGGGATCTCCGTTGAACTTTCCAAAGCCCTGCTGCGCATCATGGCCGGTTGGGAATGGATCGGCCTGTTCACCGGACTGGACGTCTATGTCACAGTCGTCGTCTACGGGGCCGGGGTCGATTACTGTCTGTTCCTGATTGCCCGGTACAAAGAAGAACTGGACCACGGACTCACCAATCGGGAAGCGTTATCTCTCTCGATCGAAAAAGTGGGGGCCGCGCTGGCCACGAGTGCCGGAACAAGCATCGTCGGGATCGGGATGATGGGCTTTTCCGAGTTCGGAAAATTCCGTCAGGCGGGATTCGCGATTTCCTTCGGACTCGCCGTCGTCCTCTGCTTCGCGCTGACATTCACTCCCTCCATGCTGCTCATGTTCGGACGCTGGGCCTTCTGGCCGGATGTCCGTTCCAATGAAGCGGGAAAACGGACGGGCTGGCTGCCATCTTCAACATTGTGGAACAAGCTGAACGAATTTCGCCTGCAATGGATCTGGGAATCCATCGCCAAGGTATTGCGGCGATCTCCCGGCTTCATCTTCGTTGCCACCGTCCTGCTGATGATGCCGCTGGCGTTCACAGGCATGTTGTGTCAGGACAACCTCAGTTACGGACTGTTAACTGATCTACCACAGGACGAGCCGAGTGTCGTCGGAGCCAAGGTCGTTCAGAAACACTACCCCTCCGGAATCACCGGGCCGCATACGATCTTCGTTGAGTTCCCCAAGGAGGTCCTCAACGATGTCTTCGATGGAGACGATCTCTCTCGGGCACGAACCGCTGAAAAACTGAGTGAAGTCATCACGAAGAATCTGACCGCCGAAGATGAACGGATGGAGGAAGAGAAGACTGCGGAGACTTTGCCGTCGCAATTACCGCTAGGGATTGAAGATGTCCGCAGCCAGTACCAGCCACTCGGCAACAACAAGAAAGCCAACGAATATCTGGACAGCCTGCCGTTTAGAATGCAGGGAGCCAAAAGAACATTCGCTCATCGAACCTATACCGGATTACATGGAGACCTCGCCGGTCAGGTCATGCGATTTGACGTCATTCTGTCGGAAGATCCGTTTTCACGCAGTTCGATCCAATCGCTGAATCGGCTGGAAGAGTCGGTCCGCAATTCGATCTTCTTCCCCATCGATTCTGAGATTCCACTAGCAAAGCAACAAAAGCTCCGGGAATCGGCCGACATCTATTCTCTCGGAACGACAGCCGCAATTCGTGACCTGAAGACCGTCACCGATCACGACCGGATGCTGATCGATATTCTTGTCACGGTTTCAGTCTATCTGGTGATTGTCGCCCTGCTGCGCCAGCCGGAAATCTGTGCCTATCTCATTGTGAGTGTTGTCTTCAGTTATCTCGTGACTCTGGGAGCGACATTCATCTTCTTCTATCTTCGCGATCCAGCAGGCTTCAACGGAATCGACTGGAAGGTTCCGGTCTACCTGTTCACGATCCTGATTGCGATCGGGGAGGATTACAACATCCTCTTGATGGCGCGTGTGACGGAAGAACAGGAAAAGCATGGCAATGTTGACGGCGTGTTGGCCGCACTCACGAAAACCGGTGGCATCATCTCCAGTTGCGGGGTGATCATGGCCGGAACGTTCTTTACGCTGATGTCCGGCTCGCTGCTGGGAATGGTTCAGATGGGATTCGCTCTCGGCTTCGGGGTGTTGCTCGACACCTTTATCGTGAGACCGATTCTGGTTCCTTCGTACCTGATTCTCCTTTACAGCGGTCGGTTCGGTCGGTTCGGACGCTTCCTTGGGGCTCCGCCGGAAACCTATCAGCGTGAAGTCGCAGAACCGGAGTTGATTGCCGAGTCAGTGCGAACGTAACGCGGGACCACTCTGTCCAAATCATTTCTGGAGACACTCTATCGTGCGACCAGAGGGGCATAACCGATGTCCACTTTTCGTCGCCAGGGATGACAGCGAAACTCTTGAAGAAGCCGCAGTACATGCGATCCTGTTCCTCGGGGGAATGAACCTTTACTGTGAAAGAGTTCGTCCAGTCCGGGATTCAGTTCAAACCGTCCGCCGGGGGTGCAGACCAGTCCCATGCTCCAGTTGGGAAATGCCCGTTCTTCGATGATCTCACGCGATAACACCTGCAGACACTTGTGTCGGGGATCAGTGACAATTCTCTCGAATGTGGCCTCCACGGCCTCTTCCGGACCTTCCAGTACCTGCAGAAATGCATTGGAATGAACAACCAGAATTCCCGTGATATCGACAATCTGGTTCTGCACCCGCGATGTCATCAGCAGCCGGGAAAGCCCTGCATTTGAAAAGGGAACTGTGGCCAGACTTTTGTAAATGATCTGTAACATGGCTGTGAGCCTGAGCCAGTTGCGTGCATCATCCGGGGCATAATGCAGGGTAATGCTTGATAGTTAAGGGAAATCACTCCCGACACCTGAACACTACGATGCAATTCGGAAACAAGTCTGAGGAAGTTAAGAAATCTTCACAGATTTCTGGCAGTCTCTGGTTCGAACACCACACTCCTGACAGTTGTCTCCTCTCTGTCTTATACTGGTGAGGTCAGGTTTTGTGACTTCTCTCTCGACAGATGGTGGCCGATCGCATGTTCTCCCGGCGTAATATTACTCTGGCCATCCTGATTGTTTTGCCCCTGCTGACCTATCTGGGACTGGGAGCCTATGCTCTCTGGCAAACCGGCTGGTTCGCCTGGACCTTCTGGATTCTTCCGGTCTTCTGGCTCATCACCTGGCTGGTGGCGACACTCTGGCCGGCTTCGAACTCCACGACAATCAAAGAGGAATTGCCGGAACCGGGTCACTTCACCCCCCGTGATACTCAGGCCATGGAGATTGTTCGACGCTATCAGGAACAGATCAACGCGCTCACGCCGAAAGATTTGACCAACCCGGAATTCTACCTGACTCAGACATTGCAACTCTCCCGGGAGATCGCCACACACTATCACCCGAAGGCCAATGATCCGATTGATTCCCTTACCGTACCGGAAGTCCTCGCTGCGGCGAGACTGGCGATCGACGACATGGAACGCTGGATGCTGGAATCGGTTCCCGGCAGTCGGATGGTCACCATTCGTCAATGGAAATGGCTACAGCATGCTCCCCGGTGGATCAAACGGGCTCAGGACATCACCTGGCTGGCGAGCATCTTTGTGAATCCCGCCAACGTGCTGAAATACGTCACTTCCAGCATGACACTGAGACCGGTGACCGAGGAACTACAAACGGAATTTCTGGTAGCGGTCTACCTGCGCTACATCCGACAGGTGGGATTTTATCTCGTCGAAATGAACAGCGGACGCCTCAACGGGGGGGCCGATGTGTATCGACAAAATTTCGGCTCCCCGGAACAGCAAAATAGTGCTTCCGCACAGACCACACAGTCTCGTCTCAAACCGGAATCGGTGACGGTGGCCATTATTGGTCAGGTGAAAGCCGGAAAGTCGAGTCTGGTGAATACTCTGATTGGAGAACAGGTCGCCAAGTCTGATGTTCTTCCAGAAACGCGCCAGGTCACCCGGTATCGATTAGAAGTTCCGAACACTGATGTCTTCCTGACACTGCTCGACACCCCCGGCTATGCCGATGCCGGAGCCACTGCAGAACAGATTCGGGAAGTGAAACAGGCGGCCCGCGATGCCGACATTCTGTTACTCGTCATGGCCGCCAACACTCCGGCCCGAGCGGTGGATCGTGCGGTGATGGATGAACTTCAAAAATGGAGAAACAGCCACCCGGAACTCCGCCCCGCCCCGATTGTGATCTGCCTGACACACATCGACCTGCTCAGCCCGATGATGGAATGGAAGCCCCCT
>DATMFC010000286.1:0-4772 GCA_035556335.1 Planctomicrobium sp.
CCTGCCCCGAATGGAACGTACCCGGGAAGAAGTCCGGAAAGAAAATCACGCTGAAACGCAAGCGTTTCCTGCGTTCCCAGCAGATCTGGCGAAAACTCTTTGATGACGTGGGCCACATCCTGTTTACGCTGATCCCAGTTCCGCTTCTTCTCCTGAGCAGTGCCGTAGCGAATGTTGAATGACATCACCCGCAAAGCAGATGTTGTTTCATCGGCAGGACAGATTTCAGGAGGGACCAGCGCCAGAGTGATTAAAGCCAGGACTGCTGCGACAAGATGTTTCATCAGCTTGATTGCTCTTTCCAATCATCCGGTGGCGGGGTGTTCAATTCGGAAATACGCGATCGAGGTCGAGATCATCTCTTCGTTCGCATCCCGGCTTTCCCGGAACTCTACCAAAGTCTTGATACGATATAATCGTCCAATGCCTGATCAGCACTAATAACCATTAATTGTTCTGAAATTGCTTGAGCAATGATCAAGCGGTCAAACGGATCACGATGATAAAATGGCAACTCTGAAACAATTGCGGCGTGTTGAGGTTGAACCGGGAGAATTGAAAACTGATTCTCTTTCACAGCTCGGGTAATAAACGTCTCAAAAGGAACGTTCAACTGATATTTCCCCAGGCTGACCTTAATGGCGAGTTCCCAATAACTGGCAGGACTGAGAAAAATCTCATTCTCTGGATCGACGATAGCTGCTTCAGCGATCCTGCTGAAATGGTAGTCTCCCGTGACGAACCAGAGAAATGAATGAGTATCAAGAAGAAATCTCAAGGAAGAGCTTCCTCAAAATCACGAAGATGGTCGTCATCTTCGCTAATGATCGTAATCATTCCCTGACAACTTCCGGGGACTCGGGGAACTCGTGTGATTGGTGGAGGAATCAGCTTTGCAATTGGCTTGTGATTCTGCACGATCACCACTTCATCGCCAGGTTTTAGCCCTGCAATGATTTCACTCAGGCTTGACTGAGCAACATCAATTTCAACGCTCTTTACCATGGAAACATTCGGTCTGCGCCGATCTACATTCAAAGGAGTTCTACGATTCAACTCATGAATTGAGGACTTCACAGATCCCATCATACTCCCAAATCTCACCGAAATAAACAGCGGATTATATCAAGCCAGGGCTTTTGCTTGTTTCAAAAGATGGGTAATTTTCGGGAGGGCGAAGCTCCTGCTGAGCCGCATGAAAAAGAATACTTTCCGTGGCTTGCGGCTCGGCGGGAGCCTCGCCCTCCCTGACCATTTTCAATAAAGAAAAAGCCCTTTATATCAAGCAATCACCCGGTTCCCAGTTTCTGGTCGTAGGCATCCAAATCACGCATGAAGAGCGACAGCGTCGAATGGAGCGTTTCCCGCTGAATCTGCCAGGTCGGATTATCTTCTGTGTACTTACTGCAATGTTCGATAAAGAGGCGATACAGGAACTTAAACAGGTGTCGTGGAGCACGAAGGCGTTCAAAGACGCCGATCAGTTCCTGTTCGCTAATGGCCGGATCAAACAGATCTTTAATAGAAATGGGCTTCTCCGCCAGACGTGCACAGGCACGAATGCGGTCGTTTGCAATATCGTAGAGCCCCTGCCCTGTCCAACTGAGTGCCAGAATTAAATTCTGTTTATCCAGTCGGGAGCGTTCATAAAAGTCTTTTTCCTGTCGATTCAGATAAGGAACGACTGTTGACGGTAACAAGAGCTTAAATGCGATGCCGGGATGCTTGAGAAATTTATTATCAAACAGCGGCCAGACAAGGTCTTTAATACGTTCCGGCGAACCATGCACCAGATGCGGTTCATCCACACGATCGACCAGAACAACAATGCTGGTAAAGCCGAGCGTATTCAGAATGGCCTGAAGCCGGGTTAATAATTCGTAACGATCTTCCCCTCGCGGACGCCCGGGAAATGGCTGGCCGATCAATTCGGACTGTTCGAACTGCGTCAGAATTTTCCGCAGTGCCCCGACGTTATGGTCAACGATGCGAACCTGTTTCTGAACCCGCCATGCCGTCCACCAGCATTTGAGTTGTCGCCAGATCAGCGGTGTCCAGAACCCGAGGATGATCAGCCAGATCCACCATGTCGTGAAAATCGCTTTCACACTTTGACTGAGCCAGATGGTCAGGGCGAACGTAGCAAGTGTTCCGACTGTCCCGACAGCAATGTCCCAGTGAGCTTTCCAGTTGGAATAACGGAGTTTACGACGCAATGTTCCCCAGCGTTGCGGAAGCGAAACATCTCGATTCTGGTCGTAAAATGCTGCGAGAAGCTGAATGTCTCGTTTCTGCGACCGGGTGAGTTTGGCAATAGAATCCAGTGAGATATTGTGAGTTTCATCTTTTGAATCCCGCCCGTCATTTCGCAGGCTGTCGGAAAGTCGGGTCACGGCCAGTGTCAGGATGGAATCGATATGGTCCCACAACCGCCAGTTCTGCAGGGCCCGTTCCGGTTTTCGCTGACGATTGGAGAGACGGTCGCGGAAGGTGTCCAGAAACGGATTGAAGTCTTCGTACTGGATGATGAATGCACGGGCGTTGGGATTTTCGCGATTGTATTTCTGCAGTTTTCCAACGATCTGCAGACGCAACGCCGTTTTTCCGCTCCCCTGCTCTCCAAAAACAACCGATGTCGAGGGAGTGCCGGGATCGCCGTAGATTTTATCCCAGGCCGGATGGAATGTTCCGTTCAGGCAGTGATCGCGAAACACCTGATCCGAGGCCGCGTCTTCCTGCGCGAACGGATTCTCTGTGATCCCGTAATGATCCAGAAGCTGATGAACTTTCATGGACGAAGCAGTTTCTTCAAAAAAACAGAACCGGAGCAACGTGAAACCAGAGCGACGCTGGTTTCGATGTTCGGGTCACCTATTGTAAACTGGGTAATCTATCAGCGGTTTAACGCATGAAGAAACGATCTGCAACCGGACTCCGATTTCGAGGAACCGATCAGGGGAACGCATAAATCACGGCTGTTGCCGCCATTGACACAATCACAGCCAGAGAGATGATTGTGATTGCGGTTTTTCTGTCTTTTTTTCGAAACTCAGCCTGTTCAACGGTGTCCTGCTTCCCAAGGGACATGCTCACGTTGAAAACACCCCTGATCCCGTAGGCCACACAGAACCGGGAGAATGCCTGAAGGAATCCCAGGGTTCCCACAAACGCAGGAAGGAATACAATCAGTCGGAGGAGACGGGGAACCTCGGCCACGATGAGTCCCCATCCCAGCAGAACGGCAATAAGGATTCCGGCAATTCCCACGGCATAGCGAAGTCGGGTTTCCGCCGATCCGAGGTTACAGACCCCCGGCGTATAGACAGCGGGAGGAGACCGGTGAATAGAGTCACGCATTGGAACACTTCAATAAAATAGATGGAAATTATTGAACAGCGGGAACATCTTTCCTTGTCAGTAGACCAATGAGAGTCAGCCTGTCAAGATGACGAAAGCAAGAGGGAATGTTCTCCCTGAAGGTAGAGACAAAATGAGCAGACGAGTTGTCATCACGGGATTGGGGTGTGTCACTCCGGTTGGAACCGGCGCAAAATCCGCATGGGAATCGGTGCGGGAAGGACGTTCCGGCGTTGGCCCGATTCGTCAGTTTGATGCAAGTGGATTCCCAACCACATTCGCCGCAGAAGTTCCCAGCTTCAATCTGAGTGATTGGGTTTCACCGGACGTGGTGCGATCCCTTGATCGTTCCGGACTGAACGTCCAGTTCGGTCTGGCCGCCGCTGTTCAGGCGGTTCAGGACTCCGGTCTCGATGTGGCCGCAATTCCGGATCGGACCCGGTTTGGAGTTTATCTCGGCTCCGGCGAAGGGAATCAGGACTTCGATGTTTTCATGGGACTCGTGGCTGATAACGGAAATGCCGGCGATCCTTGGAACATGGATCTGTTCACGGCTCAAGCGTTGCAGCGAATGCACTATGATGCAGAGCGGTTTCTGGAACCGAACGTTCTTTCCGGTCGCGTCGCCGGGATGTTCGGAGCCGAAGGACCGTGTGCAAATACATTGACGGCCTGTGCCGCTTCCGCTCAGGCCATTGGAGAAGGCTCCGATTTCATTCGTACCGGTCTCGCCGACATTATGATCGTCGGGGGAGCCCACAGTATGATTCATCCCTATGGAATCACCGGGTTTTCCCTGTTGACCGCGTTGTCCCGCCGCAACGACAACCCACAAGCCGCCTCACGACCGTTTGACAATGAACGGGACGGTTTTGTGATCGCGGAAGGGGGAGCCATGCTCGTTATTGAAGAATATGAACATGCCCGAAAACGGGGAGCAAAGATTTACGGGGAGATTCTTGGTTACGGTGTCGCCTGCGACGCCTATCGAATTACCGACATTCCTCCCGATGGCAACGGAATGACCCGCGCGATTGGAATGGCGTTGAAAAATGCGAACATGAACATTGACGACATTTCCTATATCAATGCTCATGGAACCAGTACCGACGCCAACGACCGGACCGAAACGCTGGCGGTCAAAGGGGCTTTTGGAGAGCAGGCTTACAAAATCCCGATGTCGAGCACCAAAAGCATGACCGGGCATCTCGTGGCCGCCTGTGGTGCTCTGGAAGCAATTTTCTGTGTGAATGCTCTGGCCGAGAATACGGTTCCCCCCACGATCAATCACGAACACCCGGACCCCGACTGCGATCTGGATTACATTCCCAATGTCGCCCGAGCGGTTTCACTCAATGCGGTGATGTCGAACAACTCCGGCTTTGGGGGACAAAACGTGTCATTGATTTTCACGC
>DATMFC010000287.1:0-4778 GCA_035556335.1 Planctomicrobium sp.
GATCGGTGGCCATGTCCCGAAAAAGATCGAGTTCTGTGCTGTAAATATTGTGCTTTCGCTTTCTCTCCGCCCGAGGATCGTTTGAAGGCCAGGGGTACTTGATCGCCGCTCCCAGTGTGGCGTAGGTCAGTCGCAGATACCCTGAAATGGGATTGTCGGCTCTGGCGGAAAAGCGGAATCCCTGAGCATTCCCTTCGAAGTGCAGCCAGTCACTGCGACACGCCTGCCGTTCCTCTTTCGATAGAAACCGCGATTCTGGAAAGAGCAACGACTCATGTTCATGAGACCATTCCCGAACCACTTCTTCTCCGGCATGACCGAATGGAGGATTCCCCAGATCGTGAATCAAGCAGGCCGATTGCAGAATCCAGGTGAGATCCGGGAGATTCTCTGTTTTCAAATCGCTTCGTTCGGTGGCAATTTTAGCGACACGTACCGCAAACGACCGACCGACGCTGGCCACCTCGATGGAGTGTGTCAGTCGATTATGAATATGGTCGTTACTGGCCATCGGGTGGACTTGCGTCTTTCTGGCCAGCCTGCGGAACGGAGCGGAAAAGACGATTCGATCGTAATCCTGTTCGAACGGAGATCGTTCATCCGGATCCTTTACCACTTTGTCTTTATCGGTTCGGGATTCAGATGTTCGCAGAAAAGGGACCCGTTTGGGGGAGAGCAGTTTCTCCCAACAGAGTCGATGAGGCATGTTCCGTGTTCCACTTTCAAATATTAAGGAAGAGAAGACTCACGCAAAGGCGCCAAGAGCTTTTGTTGTATGTCTTGTGAGAATTCATCACTTTATGATTCAGGGAGACTTTATCAGATCAGAATTATTGGGTGGAGTTTCATTCGCTGGCTCTTGTCTGCCGGTTTCATCACAATTCTCCGTATTGTTCCTGTTTCTGAGTGGTTTGAATTGTCCAGGACGCATTGATGACAAAGCAGATCATCATATGAAACTCTTTGCGCCTTTGCGTGAGACTCCTCTTTTCCTTAATTAAAGCCGAACATGACTTCCGACTGGTTTGTGCCTGTTCAACTGCGGATGACGCGAGAGGATTTTCAGAAGCTCCCGCAGCATCCGGCCTATCGGTATGACTACACCGAAGGAGAACTGCATCTCTCCGGGTGTCCGGTCCTTCGGAACTGTCGCATTGAAACCCGGCAGAAGTGGACCGCCTCTCAAGAAGATCACCTGACGCCACTTCATCTGGCCGTACGAGGTCTTCAAGAGACCCCGAAAGATCGGGTGGTGGAACTGTTTCGTCAGGCATTTCGCACATCAACTCCTTATTGCACGTTGTCTTCAGAGAAGTTTGAATATGCCATACAGGACCATTTTCAGCAGGTCTTGAGTGAGTCGTCATGGCCGGTAGTCTGGGAGGCCAGTCATGCGGTCGTTCACGAAGAGACTGGTGAACCGGTCGGAGTCGGTCTGGTGACTCTGGTGCCGAGTGCCAACTGGTCTGATTTCACCGATCCCCGATGGCAGGAACCTCCCCCTGAGAAGGCGTTGGAAGCACGATGGGGAACGCCACACCTGACATGGCTGTTCGTCTCCCCGGACTTTCAACGTTGTGGAATTGCCGCCGTTCTTTTGTCAGGAATCAGAAAACAGCTCAATCGATTGGGGTATCCCCTGCTCTACAGCACCGTTCAGGTGGGAGACCATGGAAGCCAGTTCTGGCACTGGAAACAAGGGTTCGAACTGATTTCATCAGCACTCACGGATTCCGAACGCTGAAGGTATCTCCCTGAGAGAGATCTCCGGTTTCGAACCCTTTCTTGAACCAGCGGACACGTTGTTCCGAAGAACCGTGTGTGAACATTTCTTTCACAACGCGGCCTTGTGATTTCCTTTGAAGAGTGTCGTCTCCGATGGCGGCAGCGGCCTGCAGTCCTTCTTCGATGTCACCCCGTTCCAGAATCTGACGTTGAACCTGGGCATGATGAGCCCAGACCCCGGCGAGGAAGTCGGCCTGAAGTTCCAGTCTGACGGAGAATTCATTCTCGCTCATTCTCCCCATCATCTCCCGTTTAAGATCCATCGTTCCCAGCAGATTCTGTACATGGTGGCCCACTTCATGTGCGATCACATAAGCCCGGGCAAAGTCCCCCGGGGCTCCGAAACGCTGGCTCAACTCCTCAAAAAACGAGAGATCGAGATAAACCTTACCGTCCGCCGGACAGTAAAAAGGACCGGCTGCAGAGGTTGCTCCTCCACACCCGGATCGAACCTGATCGCGATACAACACCATCGGAGCGGGTCGGTACTGTTTTCCCATCTGGGCAAACAGATCGGTCCAGACATCTTCCGTATCTGCAAGGATCACCGACGCGAATTCGGCCTGCTGATTCTCTTCCGGAGTCGGTTCGACCGGAGCCTGTTGTTGAGCCCGCTGTCCCTGATTGGCGAGAAAGAACTGGAGCGTTTTGGCAATATCCCCCCCGCTGAAGAGGAAGACCAGAATCAGCAGCAGGATCGTTCCGCCTCCTCCCAATGCCATTCCACGACCACCCCCGGATGAACGACGGTCTTCCACATTGGAACTACGACGACCTGATTCCCAGCGAACCATATGAATGGGCCTGAATGTTGAAAGTGCGAGGCAAAGTAAAAACGGCTTTTCATTTGAAAGGTGATCAATCATCACCTTGACTGCAAACGATGTTCCATCATCTCGATCCCTCTTTTTTACCGCGTCTATGAAAATAGTCCAGAGGAAGCTCAGGTCAGTTGGAATTTTGCCAGCTCGTGTAAAAATGCAACACGATCCGGCGACTGACTGGACAGTCAGCACGGAAGATTCGAAACTTCCAAAATCACCCAAGTGTTTTTGAACTGCGAATAAAACCTGTGAGTGCAGAGATGAGTCCCTGTCTGTGAGTGAATCGGGGCCGGTTTTGTCAGCAGTTCGTCGTTTTCACAATATAAGATGGCAGGAATCATGACGCAGCCCATTCGTGTGGCCATTACCGGAGCAGCAGGCAACATCGGTTACGCACTGGCATTTCGAATTGCCAGTGGTGAAGTCTTTGGGCCGGATCAGCCGGTGCACCTCAATCTGATTGAAGTTCCTCCCGTGATGAAACCGCTCGTCGGAGTGGAAATGGAACTGGATGATTGTGCGTTTCCGACTCTGGTCGGAGTGAGCCGGTTCGACAGTGATCACCTCGAGGACGGCTTCGGCGACGCCAACTGGGTGCTCTGTGTCGGAAGTATTCCTCGTAAAGCCGGAATGGAACGGGGAGACCTGATTCGGATCAACGGACCGATTTTCACCAACACCGGAAAAGCGATTCAGGCGAGTGCTGCGAAAGATGTTCGTGTTGTCGTTGTAGGAAATCCCTGCAATACCAACTGCCTGATTGCCATGAGCCATGCTCCGGACGTTCCTCGCGATCGCTGGTTCGCCATGACCGCACTGGACGAAAACCGGGCGAAATCACAGCTTGCCAAGAAGGCCGGCAAGCTGGTCAAAGACGTGAAGAACGTTGCCATCTGGGGAAATCATTCGGCGACCCAGTATCCTGATTTCTATCACGCCACGATCGAAGGGAAGCCTGCGATTGAAGTGGTGAATGACGATGCCTGGCTGCATAACGAATTCGTTCCCATCGTGCAGAAGCGTGGAGCAACCGTCATCGAAGCTCGCGGCGCCAGCAGTGCGGCCAGCGCGGCGAATGCGGTTCTGGATACGGTTAAAGGAATCATTCGTCCGACCGAAGCTGGCGACTGCTTCAGCGCCGCGATCTGCAGCGATGGTAGCTATGGGATCGACGAAGGTCTGATCTTCGGCGTCCCACTCACCAGTGACGGACAGAAAGTCAGCCTGATTCAAGGACAGACTCACAACGAGTTTGCCCAGTCCAAGATTCAGGTCACACTCGATGAATTGCGTTCCGAGCGTGATACTGTGAAGGATCTGTTGCCGTAATTGAGCGATGTTAGGGTGGGGAAATTCGAATTTCAGCATTTCGAATTTCCCCTTATCTTTATCAATGAGAAACACGTTAGCTGTCTGAAGTTGTCAGAGGCCAATTTGCTGTTGAGGGATGTTTTTTACCGCAAAGACTCCAAGATCGCGAAGGGGTTGGAAATCATGAGTGAGTCATCTCCTCCAACCAGTCTGTGTGGTCAAAATGGCCTGAAAGACGTGTTGAAGAAACCACGAATCGAACGAATCACACGAATGAATCAGAGTGAGATTCCTGACGAAAAGATTCGTTGGATTCGGCTTATTCGTGGTTCGCTCTTTCTTGGCGTCCTTCGCGTCTTTGCGGTAAAAATTCTCTTAGCAATTTGAACAGACTTCATTCCGCTAAAATGTGACATCAATTGTCATTTCACGATGACGTATCTCCATGACTCCCTTTGAAGTGAATTTCGATGGGTTGGTCGGACCGACTCATCATTATGGTGGACTTGCTGCCGGGAATCTGGCGTCCGAGAAGAATCGTCAATCTGTCTCTCATCCCCGACAAGCGGCGCTGCAGGGATTAGAGAAGATGAAGCTGCTGATGGACCTGGGATTCAAACAGGCCGTCCTTCCGCCGCATCCGGTTCCCCGATTCAGTTTCCTTCGCAGTCTGGGATTTGAAGGAAGCGATCACGAGGTGGTTGCGGCCGTTGCGGCAGCGCGACCGGATTGCCTTTCCATTGCGTACAGTGCGGCGTCGATGTGGACGGCCAACGCAGCGACCGTCACCCCCAGCTCAGACAGTGCCGACAGTCGGGTGCATTTCACACCTGCGAATCTGATCAGTAATCAACATCG
>DATMFC010000288.1:0-7185 GCA_035556335.1 Planctomicrobium sp.
GCCCCTGGCGCATCAGGCAATCGGAACGTTTGAAGAAGGGGGAACAGTTCGCTTCAGCTTTGGCCCACAAACCAGCAGTGACGACATCGACGATACGTTAACCGCACTCGCCGAAATCACCGCCGCGCTGTAAGTGGTGAGAAACCACAAATCTTGCGAATCGCACGAATGGCAGACAATCACACTCAGGGGCCTGGGGTGATCACGCTCTGGTTTTGCTCCCGTTGTTTTCCATGGGAAGTCTTTCTCCTTGGTGAAATTGTACGAGTACTCCGGTCACCCCGTCTGCTCTAAATTTACAAAGAGATGCGATACGATGTCGGCCCATTGTCGCGTTTGATTATGTCGCTGACTGGGCAGTCAGCATTCGGCGAGATAGCCAACCCAGCACGCTGATGGGCAACAACAATGTGTTGACGAAGAGAACTCGGAGAAAGACTCCCACTATAAACACGAAATCCTGGTCTGGCTGACCATTCCAACCCGGCCGGTGAATCTCCGCTTGAATCCATTGCAGATCAAGGCCAACCACGACAATCACAATCAGCACATGACCAGCAATGATACCCCAGAAGCGACCGAGGCATGCGACGATGAACGCGACGGCGGTAAATATCAGCCACCACACGACACCGTATGTTGCAAGCTGTGAAATCACGAGCGACGTTCTCCAGTTACACGCTAAACCCCAGTCATCCGGCTGTATAAGAGGTTTTGTTCGCGGCTCTTAAAATACATACCAATTGATAATCTGGACCGAGAGAGCGATCAGGTTTCCGGCCGAGTGCATCGCAAGTGGAACAAGGATCGTTTGGCTCCGGACGAAAGCCCATGCGAGCAGAAATCCCCCGACTTGATTCTCAGGACTCGGATTGCCTCCCCAATGGGCAGCAGCAAAGAGGAATCCACTCAAAAGAATGAATCCCTTGTCCCCCAGTAACGAACGACATGCCACTGCCAGCAGGAACCTGAAAATCACCTCTTCGACAAGCGGAGCATAGATGCCCATAAACAGGAGATAGTACAAAAGAAACCGGGGGTTCGCGCGACGAATTGGAATTTCCCAACCCATTGCCAATGCGACCGCGCCACAGATCAGGACAATCAACGCCACGCATAGCCCAAGCCATAACGTGATTTTTATCCAATGCCACCACCCCTGAAGCGGCGTTCTACGAAAACCGAGATCACCGGCATTTCCATCATAGAGAATGACAACGGCAATTGTCCCCAACAAGGCGATTGCCGCTTCATTCCAATCCGCCCCAAGATGCCGCGAGATGTACGGCAGAAGAAAGTTTGCAACGACGATCAGCAATGCAATGACTTGGGTGGCTGCGACGCTGTACGATGGTTCTTTTCGCATGGACATTTACGGACCCAGTCTTTCAGCAAAAAGGACGCACCATGTCCGTTCGAGACGGGGCGATCACGCTCTGGCTTGGTTCCCGTTTTCCTTCCATGGGAACTCTCCCCCTTCAGGGAAGTTGTATGAGCGCCATAGTCATCCGGCCAGCATTTTCACATTATAATAATATTATTCTGTACCTGAATTTTATGTTTTGGATGAATGTCGATCGACACAGAACCCCAATACCCAGGTTCTATATAGATGGAAATTGGATGTCGATGAATTTTCTGATCCGAATCCAGATACTCCAGCGATAATCCTGATTCAAGCTGGGGAAAAATGGTAATACGAAAGGTCTCATTCGTTGAGAGCACTTTTGTTGACGCGCTGCCATCAGTGTAGATGATATTTACGTCAGATATTTCGACACCACTCTCATTTTCCACCGAGATTCGGATACCTTCTGCAGTTACTGACGAAATGGTGTATCCGGCCATGAGTCCACCTAAAACGCACAGCGACATAAGCACAACAATCGATGGGAATCGATATCTGTACATTCGATGTTCCCCGGTTTGTGCTGGGGGGGGGGGATTGCATGTTCAATGAAGATTCGAAGTTATTGTTCCAGCCCTTGTTTACTATTCGATCAATATCAAGGAAACATTCTTATACCCGGTGAGATCAGGCATGGGCCATTTGGCTGGATTCAGCTCAACGTCTGAGAAAACGTAAACCGTCTTCAAGGAAGACGAGACCAACTGAATTGCAGTCAACTCATTGGTTGCCTTACTAAAGCAGAGGTCAATTTCCGTGAAGGGTGCATTATAAAACCGGGTTTTACTGCGGGAGCGGCATTTTACAAAACTGGATTGGTTGGTTTCACGAGTAAATTCAAATGTCCAATCGTCATTGATGTATTTCTTTAGACTTTCTGGCAGAAGCAACGATTGCACCAGTGAATTCCGCATCGACCGTAACGTCAGAGTATCAACACCCGACGCTTGAAACTCAAAGTAGTGCTTGTTTGCACGGTCGATTATCTTGAGGGTGTTACCAGATAAATTCCAATGCAGAGAGCTGAGACCTGTGACAGTATAGGTTCTGTCATTATGTGTCACCGTTCGATTGGAATCATCGATCACGTGTGGATCAAGCCGAAGATATCCAGATGAAGAGAAGTGGTATCCCATCTCACCCGTCCCCAATTGAACGGTCTCATAGATGTCGTTGTATTGAATGCAGATGACCTTGGCACGAAACGAATTTGCTCTCGCCCACGAGGCAAGCCCGCCTGTCATAATGGCGATGGCCTGCGGATCAGATCGAGGAAGTTCTTCTGCACACAGAATAATTGAAGGTGTCCGAAAGATGACTGCTATGCTGATCAAGAGAAACCTGATCCACCAGTTTCTCTCCGGGCAGAGAAAAACATGCAGTTGATCAGGATGGTTCTCTTGATATCCAGACACCCTATTTTTACTTCGCCAGTTCTGCTTTCTCCTGTCGCACACGGGTGGCGACTTCGCTGACAACCGTGTCGAGGGAGATCATGGTCGGTTCGGCTTCGGTTCTTGCTTTGACTTCGGCGACTCCCTGTTTGAGTCCTTTGCCGCCGATGACCACCCGTAAGGGGATTCCAATCAAATCGGCATCTTTGAACTTGAAGCCGGGGCGGGCGTCGCGGTCGTCGATCAGAACATCGACTCCCTGATCCTTCAGTTCCTGATACACCTTCTCGGCCGCGGCGAGCACTTCGGCGTCAGAGACATTCAAGGGGATGACCAGCACTTCATACGGAGCGACGGACATCGGCCAGATCAATCCGTTTTCGTCGTGCTTTGTTTCCGCCAGACCGGCCAGAATGCGGTTCACGCCGATTCCGTAACAGCCCATGATGATCGGGTGGCGCTGTTCTTTCTCGTCGAGATAGTTTGCATCCAACGAGACCGAATACTTCGTTCCCAGTTTGAAAACGTGACCGGCTTCGATTCCGTGAACGAATCCCAGAGCGACTCCACATCGTGGACAGGGATCACCAGCATCGGCATTTCGCAGATCAGATATTCCACTGGCGGTATAGTCGCGACCGTGGTTGACACCGGTCAGGTGCTTGTCGACTTCGTTCGCTCCCACAACCGCGTCGACAACCGCAACGGCGTCGTGATCGGCAATGATTTTACAGGTCAAACCGACCGGTCCGGCGAATCCGACCGGTGCGTTCGTCACTTTCTGAACTGTCGCTTCATCGGCCAGTGCGACTTCGACGGCTTCGAGTGCTCGACGGATTTTTCCTTCGTTCGCTTCGTGATCTCCCCGAAGCAGCACGGCGACCGGAGTTCCGTCGGCGACATAAATCAGGGTTTTGACCAGTTGCGTCGGCTGGATTTTCAGGAACGTTGAAAGCTGATCAATACTCCCGACATCCGGAGTTTCAACCGGCGTGACGGTTGCCGTTCCGGGGGTGAACTCACCGGTTTTCCGACCGGTTTCGGCCCGTTCCAGATTCGCGGCATAACCACAGCCGGTACAGCGAACGATGCTGTCTTCACCGTTGTCAGCGGGAATCATGAACTCATGCGAGGCATCCCCTCCGATGGGTCCGCTTTCTGCTTCGACGGGAATGGCCTCGAGCCCGCAACGTCGGAAGATGCGAACGTAGGCGTCGTACATCTTCTGATAGGCTTCGTCGAGCTGTTCGACGGAGGTGCTGAAGCTGTAAGCGTCTTTCATCAGGAATTCGCTGGTTCGCAGAACACCGAATCGGGGACGTTCTTCGTTCCGGAATTTGGTCTGAATCTGATAGACCGTCAACGGCAGTTGCCGATAGCTGCTGATGTGCCGGGCAATGAGATCGGTGACCACTTCTTCATGGGTCGGCCCGAGTGCGAGGGGAATCTTATGATCGCGCCGGGTGACGTTGAATTTGATCAGCACGTTGCCGAACGAGTTGATACGTCCGGTCCGTTCGAACAGATCGATCGGCTGCAAGGCGGGCATATGCAGTTCGAGTGCCCCGGCCTTGTCCATTTCTTCACGGACAATTTCTTCTGCTTTGCGGAGAGCACGATATCCCAATGGAAGATAGGTGTAAGCTCCGGCCATGAGCTGGCGAACCAGTCCGGCACGCAACATCAGTTTATGACTGGGAATCTCCGCATCTGACGGGTCTTCCTTCATGGTCGGGATAAAAGACTGTGACCAGCGCACGATTCGATCCTTCAATATCTGAGAGCAGCTGCTCTGGTAATGTGACAGGACCGAATCATCACGATTTTGAAGGAAACTGTCGAGATTGACCGGGGAGAATTGTTTCAAGTCTATTTTCGGAAGGGCGAAGCTCCTGCTGAGCCGCATGATAGATCACGCTTTCCATAGTTTGCGGCTCGGCAGGAGCCTCGCCCTCCCCGGCAATCTTCAATAAAGCGACGGGTGGCCGGGGCACAGGACGAACTCCCCATCTCACAGGATGTCCATGGCCCCGGTGAAGTTGCGATGTGATCTACCTGTTCCGGGGCGATGGACGCTTTTCTCTTGTGTCCACGCACCACTGAATCAATGCCTTCTCGACCGGTCACGATCACATCGCGCCCCGGCCACCCCTCCGTTTCCGCAACGGAGAATCACTCCTGTGTGCGCCATTCGACGAGAAAGCGGATAATTTCGCGGCAGAAATCCGGAAGATCCCCTGGTCTTCGGCTGCTGATGAAATTCCGGTCGACGACGACCGATGCGTCTTCCCAGATGGCACCGGCATTTTCAAGATCATCTTTGATTCCCAGAGACCCGGTCACCCGAACGCCGCCGTAAACTTTGGCGGAGATGGGAATCCAGCCTCCATGGCAGATGGCAGCGACAAGTTGTCCCCGATCCGAGAAGAGGCGGACCAGTTCCTGAACCTTGGGATCGCGTCGCAAAACATCCGGCATGAAGCCTCCCGGGCAGATCACGCCGTAGAAATCGTCTGCTTCCATCTCGGAAATTGTCGCATCTGCAACACAGGGATAACCATGTTTCCCGGAGTAGGACTTTCCCGCTTTCGGTCCTGCAATGGTGACATGTGCTCCTGCTTCCTCCAGACGCAATTTCGGATACCAGAGTTCAAGGTCTTCGTAAATGTCGCCGACAAAACAGAGCAGGCGGAGACCATCCAGGGGAAGTTTTGCCATGAGTCCGGTTCCTTTACTGACGAAGAGAGCCCTAATGTCGGGACAGGTTTTCCTTTCATTTTAATTAGAGAATCCAGCTCACAAGTGATTGACTCCGGATTTTCCCGAGATTTTGAAACGTCGAATTGAAATGCCATTTTTTAAAGGTGACTGGTACTGCTTCACTGATGATGAATCCGGACCACATCCATTTCAACAGGTGGTCCGGATGTATGCCGATGGAGAATTGCAACCGGGCGATCTGGTGCGAAAGAAAGAAGAGTCTGACTGGCAGGCAATTGAATCCGTTCCGGAACTTCAATCCGCCATGCAACGGTTTCGTCAGCGGAAACACAAACGGCGCTGCTTTTGCTTGAAGATGCGAGATGTCTTTCTCGGAAAGAATCGAAGACCGTAAACTTTGCGATCAGTATTCGGTGAGAACTTCTCCTCCCGCAATCGTCGCGAGTCCGTTAAACGTTGAGTCTGCGATGTTTTGAGAAATGAAGCGGACACTTCCGTCTCCCAACCCGAAATGGGCTCCTCCGGTATGGTGGCTGGAAAAACCATAAGGAACCTCGCCCCTGTTGATTCCTCCACTGCTCACTCCGACGACACGGGCGGCACCATTAGAAACACCGGGTAACGCTCCGATCCAGGTTCCGACCAGAGATTCGATCCTTTGCGGAGTGGGATTGCGGCTTTGATCGATCGGGATCAGACCAACGGCTCGTTCTCCGATCATGATGGTCTGACTGGCCCCGTCATGGAAATCTGCCAGTGTGACGTGGCTGTTATGGAAGAAGGCTCCTTCTCCCAGACATTGCCCTTTCAGTGTCACTGGAGGGGTTCCGGCGGAGTTCTCACATTGCAGAAGATCCGTCACGCCGAAGACTCCCACATAGTTGGAGATGGCCAGTTCGATAGGGGACTCGTTCTGATCCCAGACGATGACAGTGGTATTTCGTGTTTTCGGAGTCCCCGGCTTTCCAGCATCAGCACTGGTGCTGGGAGTCGGACTGGAAGGACACAGATATGTGGATAGGGACGTCCTCCCCACGGTGCGATTCTGTGTGGAATCAATCGGAAGGTTGAAATCGATCGTCCCAAAGAGACTAGACTGGTCCGCAAAGTGAAGAAGCGATGCTCCCCATCCCAGTCCTGATTCTCCGGCCGGGGCTGCCTGATCGTCTTTGACGCCGATCCATCCCGGGGGATAGGTGTCATGGGCATACATGTAATTGTGGCAGGCCAGAACGATCTGTTTCATCTGATTCTTGCAACTCGTGCGACGGGCGGCTTCACGGGCCTGCATCACGGCCGGTAACAACAAGGCAATGAGAATCCCAATGATGCCAAACACCACCAGCAGTTCAATGAGCGTGAATCCCTGATGTCGATGATGCCTTGGCAACAGCTCTCTCCCACTTCAGAACGGAAGTTCCAACAGACACTCTACGAAAGCGGGCAGTCGACTGTTGGAAAATCTTCTCAAGAGAATTCAATATGGGGCATTTTCTCTTTGAATCCGACAACTCCGCCGCTCGGCTCAATCCCGTTGTTCAGAAAAGTCGTCACGATCGTTGCGACACATTGCCGATAAGAAAGGAGGAATCCCGCATTGTCGGGGGAGGGTGCCGTCGAATGTGGCCGGTGGATTATCCCTGTTGCCAGATGTTTCGTAAG
>DATMFC010000289.1:0-24174 GCA_035556335.1 Planctomicrobium sp.
TCGGCCTTGCCACAGGTGGATTACCCGACGATTCAGGTTCTCACGTTTTATCCCGGAGCCGGGGCAGACGTAATGACGTCATCTGTCACGGCTCCGCTGGAACGTCAGTTCGGGCAGATTCCCGGGATGACACAAATGACATCGAGCAGCTCGACCGGCTGTTCCGTCATTACGATGCGATTCGATCTGGAACTGGATATTGACATCGCGGCTCAGCAGGTGCAGGCCGCCATCAATGTCGCCAGCACCTTTCTCCCGGCCGATCTTCCCAGTCCCCCGATCTATACGAAGACCAATCCGGCCGATGTTCCCATTCTGACTCTGGCCTTGTGGTCTGATTCACTCCCGCTCTCCGAAGTCCAGGATCTCGCCGACACCCGGCTCGTGCAGCGGATTTCCCAGTTGAGCGGCGTGGGCATGGTGAGTATCAGCGGTGGTAAGAAGCCTGCGGTGCGGGTTCAGGCGAATCCGACCGCTCTCTCTTCTCTCGGTCTGACACTGGAAGATCTGCGAACCACGCTGGCTGAGGCGAACGTCAATCAGGCGAAAGGAAGTTTTGACGGTCAGCGTCAGGCATACATTATCGGAGCGAATGATCAGTTATTGACAAGTGCGGACTACCGCGACCTGATTGTGACCTATCGCAACAATGCCCCGATCCGTCTGGCCGACGTGGCGGATGTGATCGACGATGTGGAGAACTCCCGGCAGGCGGCGTGGATGGACATGACCCCGGCGGTCATCGTCAACATTCAACGGCAGCCGGGGGCGAACATCATCGAAGTGGTCGACCGCATCAAGGAACAGCTTCCTCAACTCAGTGAATCGCTCCCGGCGTCGGTGGGTGTGAAAGTTCTGACCGACCGGACGATCACCATTCGGGCCTCGGTGCATGACGTCCAGCATGAAATGCTGCTGACCATCTGCCTTGTGGTGATGGTCATGTTTCTGTTTCTACGGAACATTCCGGCCACCATTATTCCCAGTGTTGCGGTGCCGTTATCGATCGTCGGGTCGTTTGGGGTGATGTACCTTCTCGGTTATAGCCTGAACAATCTGACGTTAATGGCCCTCACGATTTCAACAGGGTTTGTCGTCGACGATGCCATCGTCATGATTGAAAACATCATGCGGTACATCGAAGAAGGGGACGACCCACATACCGCCGCACTCAAGGGCTCCTCCGAAATCGGTTTCACGATTATCTCGTTGAGCCTTTCTCTAGTCGCCGTGTTGATTCCGCTGTTGTTCATGGGAGACATTGTCGGGCGTCTGTTTCGTGAATTTGCGGTCACACTCAGCGTGACGATTCTGGTCTCGGCAGTCGTCTCTCTCACACTCACCCCGATGATGTGTGCGAAGATGCTCAAGCATCAGGATGAAAGCCAGCGCAACTGGATGTACCGTGCTTCTGAAGCGGCGTTTGATGCGGTCATCCGCTGGTATGGAACGACACTGCGCTGGGTCTTGCGGCATCAGACATTGACGTTGATGTCATTCGTTCTCACCGTTGCCGCGACCGTCTGGCTCTATACGATCATGCCGAAAGGGTTTTTCCCGGTGCAGGATACTGGCGTCATTCTCGGGATTTCTGAAGGACCTCAAGATGTCTCCTTCACGGCAATGGCCGAACGTCAACTCGAATTGAACCGGATCATTCTGCAGGATCCGGCAGTGGAAAGCCTGTCAAGCTTTATCGGTATCGACGGGACGAACACCACCATCAACAGCGGACGGATTCAGATCAATCTGAAGTCTCTGGCGGATCGTTCTGAGTCGGCATTGGAAATCATCCGACGACTGCAGCCGGAAATTCAGAAAGTGGCCGGAATTACATTGTATCTGCAACCGGTGCAGGATCTGACGGTCGAAACCCGGGTCAGCAGGACACAGTATCAGTTCAGCCTGGAAGACCCGGATTCACAGGAACTGGCCGAATGGGCGCCTAAACTGGTCGCTGAACTTCAGAAGTTACCGCAGCTGCGCGATGTGGCGACAGACCAGTTACTGGGCGGATTGCGGGCTCATGTTGTGATCGACCGTGACACCGCGTCACGACTGGGAGTCACCCCGCAAATGGTGGATGACGCCTTGTATGACGCTTTCGGGCAGCGTCAGGTCTCCATCATGTTTACGCAACTCAATCAATATCGGGTCGTACTTGAAGTTCAACCGGAATTTCGTAACGACCCCACTGATCTCTCGTTCATTTATCTCCGTACGGCTAGCGGGAAAATGGCCCCTCTTGATTCTTTTGTCCGAGTGGAACCGTTAAACAGTCCACTGGTGATCAATCATCAGGGACAGTTCCCGGTCGTGACGATTTCCTTCAATCTGGCTCCGGATGTTTCACTCGGAGAAGCGGTTGAAGCGATCAATAAAGCCCGTGAAGAACTGGCCATGCCCGGCAGTATAGTCATGGCCTATCAGGGAACAGCCGCCGCGTTTCAGGCATCGCTGCAGAACACTCCCCTGCTGATTCTCGCCGCGCTCGTTACGGTTTATATCGTGCTGGGAGTTCTCTATGAAAGCTATGTTCACCCGTTAACGATTCTTTCAACACTTCCTTCTGCCGGAGTCGGGGCGTTATTAGCATTGATGTATTATCGACTTGATTTAAATGTGATCGGGTTGATCGGCATTATCCTGTTGATCGGGATTGTTAAAAAGAATGCGATCATGATGATCGACTTCGCGCTGGATGCACAGCGGAATGAAAACCTCTCTCCCCGGGATGCGATCTATCAGGCCAGCTTATTACGGTTTCGCCCCATTATGATGACGACGATGGCGGCGTTGCTGGGGGGCGTGCCACTGGCCTTTGGTGGAGGAGTGGGGACAGAAATGCGGCAGCCGCTGGGGATCAGCATCATCGGCGGTCTGCTGTTCAGCCAGGTGTTGACGCTGTACACCACTCCGGTCATTTATCTGTGGTTTGACTGGCTCAGCGAATGCCTTGGATTTCACCGTGCCACGGATTTGACTGGAGAGGAAGACGAAGAGGAACCAAGTGAGCGGGAGCTGGTCACAATATGAACCTGTCTGCTCCCTTCATCCGGCGCCCGGTGGCGACGACGCTGCTCACATTTGCCGTGCTGTTGTCCGGGATCGTGAGTTATCGGTTACTCCCTGTTTCGCCGCTGCCGCAGGTGGAATTTCCGACCATTGCGGTGACAGCGAATCTTCCCGGGGCGAGTCCGATGACCATGGCGTCGGCGGTCGCGACTCCACTGGAAAGACAATTCGCACGAATTGCCGGTGTCTCGGAGATGTCGTCTGTCAGTGGACTCGGGTCCACAACGGTGACATTGCAATTTGATCTGGATCGTGATGTCCATGCCGCAGCGCGAGATGTGCAGGCGGCGATCAATGCGGCCCGGAGTCATCTTCCCCCGAACCTTCCCAATAATCCCTCTTATCGACTGGTGAATCCTTCGGACGCACCAATCATGATGCTGACACTGGCATCTGATATTTATCGCCCGGCGGATTTATTCGATGTCATGTCGACCATCCTGGAGCAGAAGGTCGCCCAGGTAAACGGAGTGGGGCAGGTTCGTGTGGTGGGCGGTTCTCTTCCGGCTGTGCGGGTGCATCTGAATCCGACCGTCATGACATCACTGGGGGTCGGTCTGGGAGAAGTTCGTCAGACTCTGAGCAATGCCAACGCCAATCGTCCGAAAGGTCAGATTGAAAGCGAAGATCAGCACTGGACGATCACCGCGACCGACCAGCTCTTCAAAGCTGAAGAGTACGAGTCGTTGATTGTCGCTTATCGCAACGGAGCCCCTATCCGGTTGAAAGATCTGGGTGAGGTCATCGACTCGGTTGAAAATGTTCAATCTTTCGGATCCTATAACGGATTGCCGTCTGTTTCGATGCTGATTCATCGGGAGCCGGGGGCCAATATTCTGGAGACCGTCAAACGTATTGAAGACCTGATCCCGCAGATGAAGGCACAGATTCCGGCGGCCGTTGATCTGTATATTCCATTCGATCGAACCGGCACCATTCGGGCATCGCTGCACGACGTTCAGTTTACGCTGATGTTGTCTGTCTTTCTGGTCATTATGGTGGTGTTTGTCTTTCTGCGAGACTTCCGAACCACACTGATTCCAACCGTGGCCGTGCCGGTCTCTCTGATCGGGACATTCGGGGTCATGTATCTGCTGGGATATAGTCTTGATAATCTTTCACTCATGGCACTCACGATCGCGACCGGATTCGTGGTCGACGATGCCATCGTGGTTGTCGAGAATATTCGTCGACACATTGAAGCGGGAATGTCACCGCGCCGGGCCGCGTTCCGAGGGGCAAGGGAAATTGGCTTTACCGTTGTCTCTATCAGTATTTCACTGGTCGCGGTGTTTATTCCCATTCTGATGATGAGCGGTATCGTCGGGCGACTGTTTCGTGAGTTCGCCATTACACTTTCGACCGCGATCGGGATTTCGTTATTGGTCTCTCTGACGACCACTCCCATGATGTGCGCAATTTTATTAAAGCCCAAAAGCGAAACCCGACACGGCTGGCTGTATCGTGCAAGCGAAAAGATCTTCGACTGGATCCTTTATGTCTATGACTGGAGCCTGTCGATCGTATTACGTCATCAACGCATCACCATGGCTGTCACGCTGTCGACAATTGCCTTCACGATTTATCTTTATGTGATCATTCCCAAAGGCTTCTTCCCGCAGCAGGATGTCGGGCGGTTTACCGGGAATCTGGTCGCCGATCAGGACATTTCCTATCAGGCAATGACTGTTCTGACGAATCAGTACATTCAGAAAACTCTGGAAGATCCCGATGTCGTCAGTATTTCGGCGTTCTCCGGTGGACGTTCCACGCCGACGAACAACTCCCGTATGTTTATCACGCTCAAACAGCGAAAAGATCGATCGGCCAGTATTACTGAAATCGCCGCACGGCTTCGTAAAGCCGTCGGGACGATTCCTGGAGGAAGTCTGTATCTGCAACCGATTCAGGATCTTCGTATCGGCGGTCGTCCCAGCAGTGCCCAGTATCAATATACACTCCAGGGAAGTGATCTGGAGGAACTGAATGCCTGGAGCCCGAAGCTCCTCTCGGAGCTGCGAAAAATACCGGGGATGGTCGATATTAACAGCGATCAGCAAAACCGGGGACTGGAGGCGCGGCTGGAGGTGAATCGCCTTACCGCAGCCCGACTCGGCCTCACCTTTCAACAGATTGACGATGTCCTTTACGATGCATTCGGACAGCGTCTGGTTTCAACCATTTATACTGCAGGAAATCAGTATCGCGTCGTCATGGGACTCGAACCCCAGTATTGGGAGAACCCGGAAAGTCTGAAGCTGGTTTATATCAAGAATGCCGACGGAGGACAGATTCCGTTGAGTGATCTGTATGAAGAGAAACTGGACTCGACCTCTCTCTCTGTGCCTCACTCCGGCCAATGGCCTGCCGTCACGATTTCATTCAATCTTTCTTCCGGAACCTCTCTCAGTGATGTGGTTCCGAAGATTGAAGAGGCGGTTCATCAACTGGGATTGCCCGCCACGATTCAGGGACGTTTTCAGGGAACCGCACAGGCGTTTCAGTCTTCGACGCGAACTCAACCGGCATTGATTCTGGCGGCACTCGTTGCGGTTTATCTTGTGCTGGGCATGCTCTACGAAAGTTATCTGCATCCGATCACGATTCTTTCGACGATCCCTTCCGCCGGGGTGGGAGCACTGTTGTCGCTGATGTGGTGCAACACGGAACTGAACATGATGGCCCTGATCGGGATTCTTCTGCTGATTGGTATTGTGAAGAAGAACGCGATTATCATGATTGACTTTGCCATCGAAGCGGAACGGGAACGTGGACTGGATGCCCAGTCGGCCATCTATGAAGCCTGCCTGCTTCGTTTCCGCCCGATCACGATGACAACGATGGCTGCACTACTGGGAGGGTTGCCGCTTGCACTGGGAACAGGAGACGGTTCCGAGTTGCGGCACCCGTTGGGAATTGCGATTGTCGGGGGATTGATTTTCAGCCAGATGCTGACGCTCTATACTACACCGGTCGTCTACCTCTATGTCGACTGGCTGCAGGAATGGCGGAAGAAACGCCGTTTGCAACGGAGCCTGTTACGAGAGCAGCGACGCAAACGTGTCTCCATTCCTATCGATCTCGAGCCGGCACATGTCTGAGAAAACCATATTCAAACGGATCATCGACAAGGAAATTCCGGCCAGGCTGGTCTATGAAGATGATCTGTGTCTGGCGTTTCACGACGTCAGCCCACAGGCTCCCGTTCACCTGCTGGTGATTCCACGCCAGGAAATTCCGTCCTTGCAGCATGTGGAAGAGAAGGATGCTCCGTTGCTGGGACATCTGCTTTACGTCTGTCACAAGCTGGCCGCTGAGCAGGGACTGGAGAACGGATATCGAGTGGTGATCAACACCGGCTCAGATGGTGGTCAGACTGTGAACCATCTTCATTTTCACATTCTCGGCAAACGCCCACTCGAATGGCCGCCGGGATAGGGGAAAAACTAAATTCGAAATTCTAAGAACCAAAGAATAGCGTTCGATGCGAATTGATTTCTCCTCGTTCCCAGGCTCCAGCCTGGGAACGCACTCGACTCGAAGCTCTGCTTCGCATTTCTCATGAATCACTTCAGACCGCGAACGTGTTTGATTCTTGTTTTTTGAATCTGGCTTTTTTCCTATCATTGTTGCCGGGTTTCGCATTCGCTCAACACCAGCCTACGACTTTGGTTTTCCTTTCACTTTTCTCATGGCGCGATGACTTCACCTTCGACATCTCCAACGGATCCCCTTCTGCAACAGGTCGCCAGTGGACTTGGACTTTCGTTACGACAGGTCACCGGGGCGGCGCGGTTGCTGGATGAAGATAATACGATTCCGTTTATCACCCGATACCGTCAGGAAGCGACCGGGGGGCTCGATGAAACGCAACTTCGAAGCGTTCAGCAGTTGCTCAATCAACTCCGTGAAGTGACGGCAGAGCGTGCGAAGATTCTCACGGCGATCGAGCAACAAGGGAAACTGACCCCCGAACTCCGTCAGGCGATTGAATCGGCCGATTCCATGAAGCGGCTGGACGAACTGTATGCTCCGTATCGCAGTAAACGAAAAACCCGGGCGGATGAAGCACGCGAACGGGGACTCGCTCCGGTGGCCCAGGCGGTCTGGTCGGGGCGAATCGGCGATGCCAATCTGAATCAGGTCTGTGCGGCCTGTGTCGGGAAACATCCCGATCTGACCTCTGTTGATGTGGTGTTGCAGGGAGTGCAGGACCTCGTCGCCGCACAAGTTGCTGAAGAGATTGAACTGCGAGATATCGCCAGAAAGACTGCCAGTCGGACGGGGACGTTTTCCACGAAACTGAACGCGAAGTCTGAAGAAGCGTCCACGTTTCAGGATTACGCTCAGTTCGAACAATCAATCACAAAAATTCCCCCGCATCGGGTGTTGGCGATCAATCGTGGAGAAGATCGGAAAGCGCTGAAGGTGTCGTTCAACTGGGATCAGGAACAGGCCCAGGCGAGAATGGCGAACGCTCTGAATACCGGGCGTCATCCAGCCAAACAGTTTCTTGAGAAGTGTATCGCTGATTCGGTAAAACGTCTGATCGGTCCCGCCATTGAACGGGAGATTCGACGCGATTTAACCGAACAGGCCCATCAGCACGCTCTGACCAATTTCGGGCGGAACGTGCGTCAACTTCTGTTGCAACCGCCGCTGCTGGGGAAAGTGGTTCTGGCCATTGACCCCGGGTTTCGAACTGGTTGCAAGCTGGCGGTTCTTTCCGAAGAAGGAACCGTTGTTGATCACGACGTTCTTCATATCACAGATCCCACGGCTCTGGAACGGGCAGAGAAAAAACTGGTTGACCTGATCAAGAAGTACGATGCGGAAGTGCTGGCCATCGGTAACGGAACTGCCAGTCGTGAAGCACAGGAACTGGTCTCCAGCACCATCTCGAAGCATGAACTGAAGTGCCGTTATGTGGTGGTGAATGAGGCGGGGGCGAGTATTTATTCGGCCAGTGAAGTGGGACGTGATGAGTTCCCGCAGTTCGAAGCGACCGTTCGTGGAACGATCTCGATCGGCCGACGTTTACAGGACCCGTTGAGCGAACTCGTCAAGATCGAGCCGCAACATATCGGTGTCGGGATGTATCAGCATGATCTCCCGGAGAAAGAACTTGTCGCCTCGCTGGCCGATGTTGTGGAGTCCTGCGTCAACCATGTGGGTGTCGAACTGAATCACGCCAGCGCGGAGCTTTTGAAATATGTCTCCGGCTTGAATCGAAACACCGCCAGAGCGATCGTCTCATGGCGCGACGCTCATGGACCATTTGAGACACGGGAGCAATTACTCAAAGTGCCGGGGGTCGGACAGAAAACCTATGTTCAGGCCGCCGGGTTTCTTCGTATCCGCAACGGAAATGAACCGCTCGACGCCACCTGGGTTCACCCGGAGAGTTATCCGCTTGCTCGAAAACTGTTGAATCGAGTACAGGGGGAGCGTTCCCATCTGGGTACTCTCAATAACGAAGCCGGCATGATCACCGGGGAACTGAACTGCGACCGTTATACCTTCGATCAGGTGTTAGCCGCCTTACTGAAACCTGGACGCGATCCGCGTGAAGACCTGAGTCCGCCGTTACTGCGAGCCAGTGTTCTTTCGCTGGATGAACTCCAGGTGGGAACCGAGTTGTCTGGCACTGTGACCAATGTCGTCGACTTCGGAGCGTTCGTTGATGTCGGTCTGAAGAATGACGGACTGGTTCACATCAGCCGAATGGCGAACCATTTCATTTCATCACCGCAGGATGTCGTCAGTGTCGGACAAACCGTTCGGGTCTGGGTCGATCAGGTGGATCAGGCGCGCGGACGGATTGGGCTTTCCATGTTAAAACCGGAGTGATGGAGAGTGTTTCTCTCTCCATCACTCACGCCGTTGTGGAGTTCAGGAACTGAACCCCGGCGTACATCGTGGCGGCACACTGAACGGTCTCCAGAATCTGCTCCGGAGACAGCCCCATCATTTTCCCTTTTTCAACGTGTCCGGAAGTACAAGGTTTGCAGGCGTTGATATTGCTGATCGCGATGTTCAGGATCTCGACCAGTTTGTCTCCCAATGACGTACTTTGGAAGGTGTGGGCCCGAAGCCCGACTCCCATTCCGTCAAACAGAGTGGAACCGCTTAAATCACGAAACTTGAAGAAGGTGTTGTACATGTAATTCGTCGCGGCGACGGCGAGAATTTCTGCCACCTGTTCTTTCGAGTACCCCAGTTGCAGGCAGCGGTCGGCGAAGTAATCGAGCCACGGCTTGCACTTGCCGTGAGCAGCAACCGCGAGTGCAATCGCGGCTTTGGTCTTGGCATCAAGCGGACCATCTGTATAGACGAACTTTTTGAAGTTCATGTAGAAGTCGCGCAGAAACGCTTCGACGTTGCCGTAGATGAGGAACGGTTCAGGAAGGTCCGTCGTCCCCAGCATTTCACTGATCCGGCCATAATGCTGGGCCACTTTCTCGGAAGCAGAACTGACAGGAACAGGTTTGAGCAAGGCCATGGCAGAACTTTTCTTCGAGAAGAGATCAACGGAATCGAAAACGGGCATGCTCCTGCTGCTGACGCGACAGGAGCATGGCACCCTACGAAATTGCTCTAGTTCAACGTTTCGTCGCCGGCTTTCCAGTTGCAGGGGCAGAGTTTGTCTGTCTGCAGGGCGTCGAGAACTCGCAGAACTTCGTCTACGTTGCGGCCCACGCTCAGGTCGTGAACGGCGGACCAGCGAACGACACCGGTCGGGTCGATCAGGAAGATTCCGCGGTAAGCGATTCCGGCATCTTCTTTCAGCACCCCGTAAGAACGGGACAACTGATGAGTGGTGTCGGCGAGCATCGGGTATTTCAGTTTGGCCAGATCCGGGTGGGAATCGCACCAGCCTTTGTGAGAGAAGGCGCTGTCGGTGCTGGCGGTCAGAAGAACGGTGTCACGATCTTCGAATTCCCCCAGTTTGTCGTTGAACGACACGAGTTCGGTCGGACAGACAAACGTGAAATCGAGCGGGTAGAAGAACAGGCAAACCCATTTCCCTTTGAAATCTTCCAGTGTCAGTGTCTTGAACTGATCGTCGGAGTTATCCTTGGTGCGGTCATAAGCCTGAACGGAAAAACCGGGGGCGGGCTGGCCAACTTGTGCGCTCATCGAAAAAGTCTCCTCGACTTGATTGGGAACCCCTGGCAAAACCGACCCTGATCCGCTCGCGGAAAGGGAATCTTCACTGTTCAGTGAGGTTTTGTTCGCGGCTCTAAGATGTTTGAAAACGTGGCGATTGTGTTGAAAATTTCACAAGACTCTGGAGTATAGTCAGGTGGAAGAGTTGTTCAAGGAGCCGAATTTTCCGGTTCGGTCTGTTTGGCGAAAAACGGTCGATCTGCTGGAACTCATCCGGTTCAGTCATACTGTTTTCGCCTTACCGTTCGCTCTGCTTTCCGCCATTTTGGCCTGGCGTACGTTTCCATTCCATTGGCAACATCTGTTGGGTCTGCTGCTGTGCATGGTCTTTGCCCGATCGGCGGCAATGGCCTTTAATCGTCTCGTCGACCGGCATTACGACGCCAAAAATCCCCGAACCGCCAAACGGCATATTCCGTCCGGAATCCTGACGGTCACGCAGGTCACTGTCTTTACAGCGATTTGTGTTGCCGGTTTTGTTGCGTCGACGTTGCTGTTTCTCCCCAACCTCTGGCCGTTACGACTCTCGGTTCCGGTGATGCTGTTTCTTTTGAGCTATTCCTACGCCAAACGCTGGACGGCATTCTGTCACTACTGGCTCAGCGCGGCGTTGATGCTTTCCCCAATTGCAGCCTGGATTGCAATCACCGGGGAATTCAGCCCGATTCCTCTCTGGCTCGCGGCGGTGATTTTCTTCTGGGTCGGAGGATTCGACATCCTTTATGCGACTCAGGATGCCCTGTTTGACCGGGATGAAAGGCTCCACTCGATCCCGTCGCGGATCGGGATCCCCAAGGCGCTCCGCCTGGCGTTGAATTGCCATTTACTGACGATTGCCTGCCTGTTTGGATTCTGGAACGCGGCCGGATTGGGGACGATTTTTCTCGTGGGAATCGTTCTGGTTTCGTTGCTGCTCCTCTATGAACACTGGCTTGTTCGACCTGACGACCTGACCCGGGTGAACGTCGCCTTTTTCAACATCAATGCCCTGATCAGTGTCGGGCTGCTGGTGATCGCAATGATCGACATCGCTTTCACCTGACGCACAGCAAGCCTGAAACGAAACAGCCGTTCTCTTCAATCACTCAAAAACAAAGCCCCCAGACGGACATTCCCGTCTGGAGGCTTGTTATTTGGTTCTTAGAGCAACTTGCAAAATGATTTACCCGTCCACGCCACGCGGAAGTCAGCGTTTTTCCTGTTCGAACACCGCGCTGCGCGGGCACATGGTAGAGCAAACTGCTCTAGAATTTTCCCACCTTTATTGCTTCATTGCTGCAGCAAGGATGCGTGATGTGGACTCTCGCATGACGCGAGGATCAACCATTTCACCCCGTTGAAGAGTGGCCCGAACATCTTTTCCGGAGATGAACAACGGCTTCACGTCTTTGTGGTTTTCCATCAGGTCGACACGGCCCACGGATTCGTAGTAGGCCGCGAATCCAACATTGATTGGCTTGATCTTCAGGTCGCCATTGAGCTTGTTGAAGAATTCCTGTGCGTCGAAATCGCCCCAGATGTTGGAACCGTCGGCGTAAGGAACGTCAGCATGCTTGCGGCCGATCACGATATGGGTGTATCCCATATTCTGTCGGTAGATTCCGTGCATGATGGCTTCCTTGGGACCGCCGTAGAACATCTTGATGTCGAGTCCCAGCAGCTTCACTCGATCCGGAACCGATTCCCCACGGCTGGACCAGAGATCGACATCACTGTCGCCGTCCCCCATCTGCCGCTCGGAGATCAGCTTCTCGTAGGTTTCCATACGAACGACGGCGTTGACGTCGTCTCCCTTGGTTTCCCCGATCAGTGGATTCAGAACCGCTCCGGCGTTCTTTCCCGCTTTCAGCAGTGTTTCAAGGGCGTAAACCAGTGCGTATTCGTGAGCCCGGTGGAGTGGATTTCGGGTCTGGAAGGCGACAACCGCTTCCCATCCGGTTTCCCCGAGCAGTTTGCGGACTTCACGTGGAGTCAGTACATACTGGCCAAATTTAGGATTCTTCGGCTGGGGGAGAGCTTTGATTTTTCCACCGACCAGAAACGCCTTCTCGGCGTCCGGTCCGGTCAGCACCATACTGGCTCCGGCGTGATCGAGGCGACCGGTTCCATAGACTGAAGAGAGATACTTCGTCTTGTTCCATGGGTAGACGTCAGTCAGTTCCAGAGTCGCGATGATCTCTCCTTCCGGATTGGTCAAAGCAACGGTTTCCCCAACGGCCAGTGTCTTGGCAAGAGCGGAGGTGACAGGAAACGCGATGGGAATGGTCCAGGCGTATTTCTGTCCGTTGTGATCAATGGTCGATTCTTCCAGAACCTGATCATAGGTTTTCGAATCCATCGGTCCGGTCAACGGACTGAGCGTTCCGTCAGCGAATCGGTAGACGCTGGAAACGTCAGCGGAAGAGACCGGAACTTGCTTCAGTCCCTGTGCGTTTGCCTTGAAAGAATCGAGTTCCTCAGCCGAAACGGTGAGGCAGACAGGTTCGGATAATCCACCATGAGGAAGGATCAAATCAGCCATCGATCAGTTACCTTTGAAGATGCAGGACGCCAGACTTCGGCCGTGTCGAACAAAGACAATTCCGTCTCGAAGTGCGTCAAGAAAACTATTTTCAGTTTGTCCAAGTGAGCAACACTAGAGCATCGGAAAATTCACGTCAAGGGGCGACTCTCTTTTGTCAAGAGTCCCAACCGGATTTGATTCTGAATAGTTGCAGTCGCCGATTGGGGGCATCGTCATTTCTCTGAATTCCCCCTCTCCCACGATGTGTCTGACCACTTGAGGGACTTCGTTGTGGGAGAGGGCCGGGGTGAGGGCCTTGTTGTTACGAACGGATGTGCATTGATCGTCGTCAGTTGCCCCTCATCCGGCCTTCGGCCACCTTCTCCCCGCAATGAACTCCTTCACCAGATCAAAAGCACATGGCGGGGAGAAGGACGAAGTTCGCCTGAAACGGAAACAGGGCCAAGGCAATCACTTGTCGCCTTCGCCCTGTTGAGTTCCCGTTGACTCACAACTTCTATTTCACGTGTTCGGTGACCGATTTGATCGGAGTTCCCAGCTTGTTGAAACTGCGGGTTTCCAGATGGGCAGGGCTGACGTTGATTCCGGTCTGAACCCGAACCAGAACGCCGTATCGTTCTTCCATCTGAATCATTTCACGGCGTTTCTTGTTGATCAGATAATCGGCGACACGCTGGTGCACTTCCACCCGAACTTCGGCAACATCCGGTCCGGACGCTGCCAGCATCAGGGATCGCATGACTTCAATGGCCATGCTTTCGGCCGTTTTGACCTGTCCGACTCCTTTGCAGCACTCGCAGTCTTCGTAGGTGCTTCGGCGGAGTGATGGACGGATTCGCTGCCGGGTCATTTCAATCAGGCCAAACGGGCTGATCCGAAGCACTTTGGTTCGTGCCCGATCTCGTTCCACACAGGTTCTCAGCTTTCGTTCAACACCACGACGATGGCGTTCGTCTCGCATGTCGATGAAGTCGTTGACGATGACACCCCCCAGATCGCGCAGGCGGATTTGGCGGGCGATTTCCTCAGCGGCCTCGAGATTCACCTGATATGCGGCCCGTTCAGCATCGTCAGCGGAACGGGAACTCCCACTGTTCACGTCGATTGCCACCAGAGCTTCAGTCTGGTCGATAACAAGTGATCCCCCTCCTCGCAACGGAACGCGGCGACTCTGGATGCGATCGATCTCGTCTTCAATTTTGTGATGATTGAAGATCGGAGCTTTGCCTTCATAGAGCTTCACGCGATCGACATGCTTGGGGAGAACCACTTTCATGAATTCCCGTGCCCGTTCAAATGCGCCCGGTTCGTCGATCCAGATTGATTCGATATCGGTGTGATAGATGTCCCGGATGGTCCGGGTGATCATGTCACTTTCTTCATAGATATCGATGGGGGACGGCATTTTTTCGAGCCGCCGTACGATGGTTTTCCATAACCGCAACAGATAGTTCATATCCCGTTGCAGATCTTTGGCCGTGCGATCGACACCGGCGGTGCGGATGATGAAGCCCAGTCCGGCTGGCGGGGCAAGTGACTTGAGAACCCGGCGCAAGTCGCGACGAACGTCTTCATCGGCAATTTTGCGACTGACTCCCAGTCGACTCAATCCCGGCATCAGGACGAGATAGCGTCCGGGAATGCTGATATATGTGGAAAGCGTTGGCCCTTTGTTGCCGAGTCCTTCCTTGATCACCTGGACCAGAACTTCGCTTCCTCGCTGGAAGATTTCCTGGATCGGTGGCTTGTTCCGGGCACTGCGGTCGTTGAGCTTGGAGTTCCGTCCTCGTTCGACTTCCTGCTGTTCACGTTCTGTCAGCAGATGTTTGTAGTATTGATATTCGATATCGCTGACATGCAGAAAGCCGTTGCGTCCGACACCGAAATCGACGAAGACCGCCTGGATGCTCGGTTCGATATTAACAACACGCCCTTTGTAGACATTGCCGACATAGCCCTCGGCACTGGATCGTTCAACGTAAAGTTCTTCCAGCACTCCATCTTCAATGATGGCAATGCGGCTTTCCTCCGGCTGAACGACATTGATGAGCATTTCTTTTTTCATGGTTCCCATTTCGTCGTGCGGGACGAACAGGGTCCATCGCGGAACCAGTCACCTTTCCTGTGATTTCCTTTTCCGTCGGGGTGGCGGATCGAGCCTTCCCCGTGCCTGACGTCACCACATTGTGGAAGTGGAGATGCGGCGTCTCGTCACCGGTGTGCGTACCGATTCGGTCTCCGGCGATCCGTCTCTGTTCGACGGCATATTCCCCGGCGATCTTCTCACTCGCAGAAAGGGAACCGGAAGAAGTGACCCGTATGTCCTGATGCCTCGCCACATGCCGGAATTCCTGATGTCGAATCGCGACGGAATCCGCTGAGCCTGAAGGGCAGGAAACAAGAGAGGGCACAAAAAGCGGTACAGGGACGAGGTGGATGTGTCCGTAAGGAAAGACCCGCTGAGGAATCTGGAGTGGTTGTGGATCATCGAACGGCTGTTCTGGACTCAAAGTCCTGACTGAACTTGCCTGAGATGATTTGTTCCCGTTGGCTCCGGAAGTGTTCCCAGCCAGGAATGGAGAGGTTTCTGGCGTGTCACAACCAGCATCGAACTCAGACGGCACAACGGGCCGTAGCGGATTCGAGGTCAGACAATTGCCGCGATACACTCTGATCAACCCTAAAATTTTCTGTTTAATCGAGCCATTTTCAAAATATTTGAAGAGGAATCGGAGTCTGCCCATTGGCGTGAGAAACCAATTTTGTTCTTCGTTGTTGTATTCATTCAACCAGTGCGGAGGACGCCCAGGCGTCTTGCCAGACCGGTGGATTGCAGTAAGGTAATGAAATCACTCTGTCGGAGCCAAGCATAAAAGGGAGTCATTTCGTGGAAATTTCGCTGTTTCCCGGCAGAATTGACCGATTGACACCAAGGTGACACCGCTGATCCGGCACCGGGAAAAATAATACAAAATATTGCATTTTCATTGAAGAACAGCCTGTTTTCCAGGACTTGAGATTTTTTCTTTAAAAATACGCTAACCAGTGTTCCTCTCTGATGTTGTAGCGGAACAGATTCTCCAGAAGATACGACTTGGTGCCCATTGAAAAATCTCTTGCGATGTTCGCGTCCATTGAGCGAGATGCACTTGACCGCACGGGCTTCCGGGGACATTATGGAGATCTCAGGATGAACTCTATGACTTCGTCACGTACGACCTGGACAACTCCGAGGCATCTTCCTTTGGGGGAAGATCAGACTGGGGAGTGCCTTCAGGTTCGCCGTTCTTTATTTGGTGTTCGAAGATAATAGAGATGGTCACACGGACTGTGCCAGATCGGCGGGCTGTGTGAGGCATGGCAAATTGTGTCAAAGCTGAAAGACTGCGTTCAAAAACGACAGGCTGTGAGAATAGCAGGCGGTGAGAACGACAGACAATCTGAGAGTCAGATCATGATGAATGACCTGATTCCGGAAACATTCGGCTTTTGGCACCGGCTCTGAAGAATTCGGAAATTTGAATGACGTTTACGACAATATTGGATGCAGCCGATTCGGTGGGTGTTCGGTTTTGTGGCGATGTCGACATTTTTTCGAAGAGATCGCAAATCTTCAGGAACCGCAATGCTATTCACACAATGATAACGGTGAAATGGACGTCGAGTGGTTTCACCACTCAACCCTGACAGATTCCGAAAAGTGGCCTGCATGGCAGATGATCATGATGAATGACCGCTGACCTGCGACTGTTTCTCCCCCTCATAATCAAGATGGACACACTCAACAGCTGAGAACCCCTGATAAAACTGCCCCCCGATCCGCTCGCGGAAAGGAAATTTTCATGGTTAAGGGGTTTTGTTCGCGGCTCTAAGAATGTTCCTGTCTCGACTGCGGATGCGAGAATTCAATCCACCCAAGATGTTAGCGGGGAACCGCACCTCCTGCACGGAGATTGCGAACACGCCCCCCACGAATTTACGGCCCGTGATGAATAGTCACGAGGTGAAGGACAAGAAGACGATGTCACATATTTTGTTGACGGGAGCAACCGGTCTACTCGGACGCTACCTGATGCGTGATCTGCTTTCCCGTGATGTGCCCCTGGCGGTACTGGTTCGCCCCAGTCGCCGGAACGATCCGCATGTCCGCATTGAAGCGGCGATGCGTGTCTGGGAAAAACTGCTGCAACGTTCCCTGCCTCGTCCCAAAGTTCTCTGCGGTGACATCAACAGCCCTGATCTGGGATTGACCGGTCCGGAGTTGCGATGGGCGGCAGAGAATTGCGGCAGCATTCTTCATAATGCCGCCAGCCTGTCATTCGTCAGCACCGGACGCCATAGCGAACCCTGGCGGTCCAACGTCGGCGGAACACAGAATGTTCTGGAATTCTGTGAACAGGCAGGAATCGAGAACTTCAATCACGTTTCCACTGCTTACGTTGCAGGGAAAAGAACCGGTCGGGTTTATGAAACCGAACTGGATGTCGGTCAGGAATTTGCGAATCCGTACGAAGCCAGCAAGGTGGAAGCGGAGCAGATGGTCCGTGGCTCCAAGTTCCTCAAGACGGTCACCGTTTTCCGCCCGGCGATCATTGTCGGTGACAGTCAGTCCGGATTGACGTTCACCTATCATAACTTTTACGCCATGCTGCAACTGAGTTCGACACTCTCTCAAAGCATGGCGGAAATGGACTTCACCGGAAAACTGCCGGGGGGGACATTCCAGATCAATGTCGACGGCAACGAACGGAAAAACCTCGTCCCTGTTGACTGGGTCTCCGAAGCGATGAGCCGAATTCTGACGACACCCAGCCTGCATGGTCAGACCTATCACCTGACTCCCCGCGTTCCCATTACGGTACGATTGATGCGGGATATTCTCGAAGAAGTCGTTGGAATGTACGGAGTGAAGTTCTCCGGCTCGAATTCCTCAATGGGAGGCATCGGCGGAGAAGAAGTGGAGCAACTCTTCTACAAGCATATGGAAGTGTACCACTCCTACTGGAAAGATGACCCGGAGTTCGACTCAACCAACACCATTCAGGCACTGCCGGATTTGCCTTGTCCGTTGATTGACCGGAAGATGCTGACCCATCTGTCTCGCGTGGCTCTTCAACATGGCTTCAACTGGCGCGATCCGAAAGTCGAACCGACCTACGCCCGCCCCGAACTGGTAGCGAGTTAGAACCGTTCACACGTTGCGAATATTGCAACAACTGTGAGGCGGAGGAACTCGGAGTCGCAGAGGACACTCTTTGCGGATCCGGGTTTCTCCGCCTCTTCAATTTGAGCGGCCCGGAGGCGTTGATTAACCATTTCTCCCATCATTAATGCCGGGAGATCCCTGTGTCTCATGCTGCAACCATTTTTTCCGTAAATCAACTCTGGAAGCAGGCTTTCCGGAATCAATCGACCGGCATACAGTGGATGAAAAGTTTCGGCCTGCCAGAGCGGCGTTGACACTCTTGATTCTAAAGAGGTTTCATGCAACAACTGAGATGGCAGGAAAGCCCCCATCCTTACTAAAAATGGAGCGCGCTCGTGTCCGTATTTCCTCATGATGTTGTGGTTGTTCCCATCGATTTCTCTGATGCCTCGGACAATGCATTGAAGGTGGCTCTGGAGATTGTCGGAGGAGAGGTCAGCAAGTTGAAGCTGGTTCATGTGATGACTCCGCTGGATGCAATCTCTCCATCGTCAGTCTGGGGAGAATTCTCGGAGAAGAACCGGCAGGATGCGGTTCGTCAGGTGGCAAAAACCTTTCTGGAGTCGCATGGGGTTGGGGACGCTTCGTTCGACATCCGGTACGGAGCACTGGGACTGGAAATTGCGGACTATGCCCGGAATCAGGACGCGGATCTCATTGTGATTTCGTCCCACGGATATCATGGTGTGAAGCGCATTCTGCTGGGGTCTGTTGCAGAGACGATTCTGCGACACGCCCATTGTGCGGTTCTGGTGTTGCGACGACAGGACTCCGAGTGAACGTGACCGGTTGGCTTAAGATGATCTCCGGGGGAAATCGCGAGTGGTATGCCGACCTCTCTCGCCTGGGACTCTCACTGGCCAGCCTGCCGTATGGGCTGGTCAGTGAGCTTCGAAATCGGGCATATCATTGCGGAGCGTTCCCGGTTCGTGGCGTTTCGGTTCCTGTGATTTCTGTGGGGAATCTGACGGTCGGTGGAACGGGAAAAACGCCGACCGTCGCCTGGGTTGTGCGTCAATTAAAAGAGTTGGGAGAACACCCGGCCATCCTGAGTCGCGGTTATCGGGCTCTCGACGACTCTGAGAATGACGAGAAGAAACTGCTCGATAGCCTGTGTCAGAACGTGCCGCATCAGCAGGGGCCCGATCGGCTTAAGAGTGCGGCGAAACTGCTGTCAGGTTCCCATGTCACGGTGTTCGTTCTGGATGACGGTTTTCAACACCGTCGGATGCACCGGGACCTGGACATTGTGCTTCTGGATGCCCTGAATCCGTTTGGTTACGGACATCTCTTGCCTCGAGGTTTACTACGTGAACGCTGTGCCGGTTTGTCCCGCGCCGATCTCGTTCTGTTAACCCGCTGTGATCTGATTCCTGCTCCGGAGATTGAATCGATCCGACAAACAATCCGTCGTTGGACCTCCGCACCGATTCTTCGAACCCAGTTCGAACCGACCGGCTTTGTTAACGGAGAGGGAAAGTCTTTTCCGCTCGGTTGGATTGACGGAAAAAAGGTTTTTGCCTTCTGTGGAATTGGGAATCCCGAAGGATTTCGCCAGACGTTGTCCGTACACACAGCGATTGAAAACAACCAGTTCGCCTCGTTCCCGGATCACCATCACTACACCGGATTTGATCTGAGCCAGCTTCATCGTCAGGCTCAGAAGGAGCGGGCAGACATCTTCATCACCACCCGAAAAGATCTCGTGAAATTGCCGGTTGACGGAATTCATGGGCTTCCTTGCCTGGGGCTGGAGATTGAGCTGAAATTTCTGGACGATCCGCAACCGTTATTCCAGATGTTACGACTTGTTTTCTCCCCTGCTGACCGAGAATTCACTGGTTCCACTTGTCGAACGCTGCCGGAGAACCGATAATTCATTTCAACCATTGTTGACTTGTGTCCCGTCATGCAGGGCGCTCAGTTCAGGATGGCCTCCCGCCGAAATGTCTCGCTTTCCAGAAGTTCTGCTCACAGCAGAGGGTTCCTCCCATGTTTGACTCCCTTCTCAATCGTCGTGATCTGCTGAAAAGAACCGGGCAAGGGTTAGGTTATCTCGGACTGGCCAGCCTGCTCGGAGACGAAGTTCTTCGGAATCAGGCTCAGGGGGCAACCATGTCTCCGATGGCGGCCAAGATCCCGCATTTTCCCGCCAAGGCGAAACACGTTATTCACATCTTCTGCAATGGCGGGCCGTCGCATGTCGACACGTTCGACCCGAAACCCATGCTGACTCAGTATGCGGGGAAAGAACTTCCGAATTCACTGAAGACAGAACGCAAAACCGGGGCCGCACTCGCCTCACCGTTCAAGTTTCGCAAGTATGGCGAAAGTGGAATCGAAGTCAGCGAACTGTTTGAACAGACTGCCGAGTCCATCGACGACATCTGCGTCATCCGTTCGATGAAGGCGGACGTGCCGAATCACGAGCCGTCGCTGATGCTCATGAACTGCGGCGATTCCCGACTGGCCCGACCGAGTCTCGGAAGCTGGGCCACTTATGGACTGGGGACCGAAAATCAGAATCTTCCCGGCTTCATCGCCATGTGCCCGAATGGGTATCCGATCAAGGAGAGCGATAACTGGCGCAGTGCGTTTCTGCCGGGGGTGTATCAGGGAACGTATATCGACACCAGGCATACCGAGATCGACAAGCTTATCGAGAACATTCGGAACGCCAAGCTTTCAACGGCTCAGCAGCGGGATCAGCTTGATCTGGTTCAATCGTTGAACCGTCAGCATCTCACTGATCGTGGAACCGACCCGGCACTGGAAACCCGAATCCATTCCATGGAACTCGCGTACCGCATGCAGATCGAAGCGGCCGATGCCTTTGACATCAATCGCGAACCTGAACACATTCGCAAGATGTACGGGGAAGGAGTTCATGCCCGACAACTTCTCATTGCCCGACGTCTGGTTGAACGAGGGGTTCGGTTCGTGCAACTCTGGCACGGAGCGGGGCAGCCCTGGGACAATCATGATGATCTCGAAGTCAATCATCGCCGTCTTGCCAAACAACTGGATCAGCCGCTTGGAGCGTTAATCAAAGATTTGAAGCAACGGGGAATGCTCGAAGAAACCCTCATTGTCTGGGGAGGAGAGTTCGGACGAACGCCGACGGTAGAACTCCCGACGCCCGGTTCCAACGCCGGGAAGATTAACGGCCGAGACCATAATCACTATGGCTTTTCAGTCTTTCTCGCAGGAGGAGGCGTGAAGGGGGGACACATCCACGGAGCCACCGACGAATTCGGATTCCAGGCGGTCGAGAACCCCGTTCATGTCCACGACTTGCAGGCGACCATATTACGGCTGCTTGGGTTCGATCACGAGAAACTGACCTACCGCTTCGCCGGCCGCGACTTCCGACTCACCGACGTGCATGGTCACGTGGTCGATTCGATTATTGCGTGAAGAGGAACTGTAGGGCAGGCATTGCCTGCCGCCCCGGTTGCATCGTCATGCGGTGCATGACCTGTCAATACTGGTTGGAGAGATGTGCATGTTGTGGAACCTCATTCAACAGGCTCAGATCGAACGTGCCCGAGCCACCAGTCAGAATGCAAAGTCCACTGCGAGAGATGCTCAGTCGGAAATTCGATTTCTCAAGGATCGTGTCCACGATCTCGAGCTGTCATTGGATCGATTGTCGTTAGCCACAATGGCAATTGCCGAAATCTTACGGGATCGATCTCACATCACTGAAGAGGAAATTGAAGCGAAGATCGAAGAGATTGATCTGCGGGATGGAAAGCTTGATGGTCGTTTGCGTGAACCTGTGACGACATGCACAAGTTGTGATCGTACAAATCCGGCACGACGTAGTCAGTGCCTGTATTGTGGAGAATCTCTTCCCGTCCGCTCAACAATATTCTCACCCGGATCTCCCGAGAAATAAGTAATTGTAAGGTAGGCATAACCTGCCGTTCGGTTGCATCGTTATGCGATGTATGACCTATTAAAACTGTAATCCAGTTTTATCAGATGCAGGGGGGGGCCAGCATGAGGAAGTTCACATGTTGTTCAATTTTCTATTTCACTTCACTCGCATGCCTGTCAATCTTGCTTGTATGGTCAGTATCTGATGCCAGCTTTCCAGATGCCGTTTGGGGAGTGAATACCGTACTTGGTTTTCAAAAATCTAACACATCCTATTTTCTGAATTCCTTGGGTAACGCATCTTTTGCAATTCGTGTGGGAATTCTGTTCACGATCATGATTGCAATTATTTGTTTTATGGTTCCGATCCTATATTCGGCAGTACGACGTCCAAGGGCAACGACAGTCCTGATGCTCATCTCAATTATCTTTCTTTGGGTATTATTTGTTTCGTTTCAAGATAGAATAGGGCGAGCAAGGACCATTCGTCAGGTATCTCGCCGGATCTCGATGTTCGAGTCGACAGCCATGGAACTAAAAAAGCATTGGCCTGAACAATCTGGTATATTATCATCAGGTGTTCAGTACCATCTCGGCACTACACCATATGCTGATGTGTTGATGTTAAGAAATATTGAAAGATACCCGTTCCAGGAAACATTCGGCCCGACCATTACACGATATGAAGGCGGCATTATCAGGTTTGACCTTAATCCTTCATTCAACGCTTGCCTAGAGTACCACCCTGGCAACACATATCCAACCGAGCACATTTCTGGTTTCGGCTTTCCTTCTCCTCCAGTTTCTTATGTCTACAAGATTAAAGATGGCTGGTTTCTTGCTTATTATTCACCAGATACAAAGTGAGGTAGCGACTGTAGGGTGCATGAAGCAACGCCCCAGGGTTAGCTGATGGGTGGCTGGGGCGCAGTGCCGACATTCCATGCGAAAAGGCGAGATGGCCCCAGTTTTTTATGTAACGAGGGCGTGCTTGAGAATTCCGGAAGACTGGGGCCCCCACGTTCTTCGTGTTATTCCGCGTCGATTCCATTCTCCGCTCTTATGTCTCGCATTGCCCCTACGGCGCCCCAGCCACCCCGTCGTCCTGCAGGCGAATATCGACACTGTTTCTGTGGGCCGTGAGTCCCTCTTTGTCGGCCATGGTTCGGACTAGATTGGCGTCTTGAGCCAGAGCCGCCTGGTTGTAGCGAATGACGGATGAGCGTTTCAGGAAATCATTCGCACAGAGTCCATTGGCAAAGCGGGCCGTTCCTCCTGTCGGCAATACGTGCGATGGACCAGCAACGTAATCTCCCAGAGCCACCGGAGTGTGATGTCCGAGAAAGATGGCGCCGGCGTTTTGGACTCGCGCCAGAATTTCATCAGGGGTGCGAGTGGAGATGTGCAGATGTTCGGTCGCCAGTTCATCTGTCAGTTGCAGAGCTTCTTCCACCGTTCTGGTCAGAATCAAAGCCCCATAATCTTCAAGGCTGCGACGCGCCAGATCTCCCCGTTCGAGTCGGGAGAGTTGGCGTTCAAGAGCTTCCTGAACGCTTTCAATCAACGGGGCATGCCAGGTGATAAGAACCGCTGAACCGGGGCTGTGCTCGGCCTGTGAGATGAGATCACTGGCGACATACTCCGGGTGAGCGGTGTCGTCGGCGAGGACGATGACCTCACTCGGTCCGGCAATACTGTCGATATCCACGGCACCGAAGACGTGACGTTTGGCGAGGGCTACGAACAGGTTCCCCGGCCCGACAATTTTGTCGACTCGTGGAAGTCCTTCGACTCCGTAGGCAAGTGCCGCAACGGCCTGCGCTCCGCCGATCCGGTAAACTTCAGTGATTCCCAACTCGTGACAGGTGGCCAGAAGATCGGTGTTATAAGCTCCAAACGGAGTGGGAGGGACCACGACCGCCAGTTCAGGAACTCCGGCCGCCTGAGCCGGGACGGCAGTCATCAGGACTGTTGAAGGATACGCCGCCGCTCCCCCCGGAACGCAGATCCCAATCCGTTTGAGAGGGAGATAACGTTGCCTCAACTCGACTCGGGCCTCGCCTGCTGCCCGTTGAATGACCACATCCTGACTGAGTAACGCCTGCTGAAATTCGAGAATGTTTTCGCGGATTTGTCGAATCGTCTGGAGGAACTCCGGAGCGGCCTGAGAGTGGGCAGCGGCGAGTTCTTCAGCGGAGACCCGCAGCGTCTCCGGAGTCAGCTCTTTGCGGTCGAGCTTCTTCGTATACTCGAGTAACGCTGGAAGTCCCTGACGACGAACATCGTCACAGATTTTTTCGACCACCTGTTGCGGGGA
>DATMFC010000290.1:0-3912 GCA_035556335.1 Planctomicrobium sp.
GAGTTCCCGCCGGGAGTTGATATCGGGCAGGCGGTTCTTTGTGGCTGTATCGTCCCGGCGTCGCAGTGGAGAGTTCGATTTCTTCGTTGGATGCGATTGATGCCTGCTCGCGGAAAAGGCATCCTCCATCCCTTGTGATCAAATCGTGAGGGAGTGTCGATGAGGGAGGGGAGAGCCGAAGTTCCAGGTTCCCAGAGAGCGATTGAATGCCGACGAGAGTTGAGAGTTGTTCTTTGACTTCCATGGAGGAGACAGTTCGAGGAAGACTCAAGTTTCCTGTACTGGAGACGTGATAGGCGGTTCCGCCTTGAATAATTTGAGGCTCAAATTTTTCTGACTGCGCCTGAACGCTTCCCTCGATCACCTGAACCTCTGTGCTGCCATCAGGATTCACCGTCATTCCAAAAACGGTCCCCAGGTCGACGATTTTCACCGACGGTGAACGGATCCGAAATCCTCTCCCTCCAGGTTGAACCCAGGCATAAGCCTTTCCTGAATGGAGAAACAGCTCCCAGTCGTCGATGACTTCGAGATCAATCGGAGCGGTACAGGAGATTGTGACTCCAGATTTCAGACGCAGAAGAAAACTTCCGTGAGTTGCGGAAAGACGGTCTCCCGTTTGGATGATCTGGCTGGGAGGATGGTCTTGGTTTTCCCAGATCACCGGATTGGAGGTTTCCCATTCTCCAGCGGTTCTGACCAGTGGGAGTACCGGTGGATCGAGGGAATCTCGAAGCATCGCGATTCCATAGACGGTGGTCAGGGCGGCGATCAGAGTGAAGGCGACGATCGCAGCTCGAATCCAATTTGCTCGACGATGTTCCCGGCGAATTTCGGTGACAACAAGGTGCTGTTCCAATGACGTCTGTTGCAACGTCCAGCGCAGCAAGGATTCGAATCGCATCCATCGAACATAGTATTGGAGTGCTTCGTCATCCTGTTCGATGATTTCCCGGATTGCGGTGACGACTTCAGGGCACTCCCGGACATGTCGAGGGAGTTGCAGCAGTTCCTTGATGTCGGTTCCGTGACTCATGTGTCCCTCCGCTCTGCAAGTCGGCGAGTGACACATTCAAAAAGTCGAGCCCGAATCCGTTGTACCGCTTTGTAGATCGCTTCGACGGAACGTCCCGCTTCGATTGCCACGCTTTTCAGAGAAATCCCAGATGTTTCCTGAATCGTCAGTAAACGCCGGTCTGAGTCACTGAGCCGCTGCAGGCACATCTGAAGCGCTTCATACTGACATTCAAGTGAATAGGAGTCGGAGTTCGCGACTTGCTCGATCCGTTCCATCAACTCAAGTGATTTCACCAGTTTGAGATTTTCTTTCCGTTTGAACAGCAGCACTTTGTTTCGAGCGATTCCGCAGGCCCAGGTGGCGAAATCCCGCTGTCGATCGTACTCAGAGAATTTTTGCCATGCCGTCACTCCCACATCCTGCAGGATGTCATCAGCATCTGCCCAGTTCATTACCATTGTGAGAATGTAAACCTGCACGCGTGGCGCAGCGGAAGTCCACAGGCGAACAAAGTCCGTCTGGTCACTGCGAAAGGATTCCGGAGTCAGTCGATGCGGACCTGCATAAACCATTTTGATTCCAGAGAGAACGATTGCATGTGATCGGTGCCCACAATGGCCTTATTTCATGGGGCAGTCACTCGTTTCGAATTTCAATTGCTGCCAATTTTTTGCGTCTCTTTAATATTTTCACCAGATGACGAAACTGGACACAAAATTTCAGCAAATCCAGATATTTCCGTCCTTCAACTTGGGCAACAGGACGTGTGGAGAGAGATTCGAATTACCATAAAATATTTACAAGAAACACTTTGCGAATGGGTCACGAGAGTTGACCGGTGAATTTCCTTCAGTCCGAATGATGTGATCGTGGCGGCTGTGGCCAGTCCAGCCGATGCTCGCAGAGAAAATGGCCTGCGTGAGAACGGATACAAGACCTTTATCCCGGATGATTCATACTTGTAAGGGTGGGTCGAGCCAACATGATGGTGTGGTGGGTCTTCAGTCGCAGAACAAGATTTCAAGAAAAGCAGAGCGTCGCAAGCACGATTGATTGTTGGTGACGACCCACCAGCACGTTGTGCGACTTTGCCCCACCCGACAATGAATAATCCGGGGTATTGGTCAGAGCCCCCCTTTTTTACGGATCATCGTGGTTTTGTGAGCGACAGAGAGGATCGATTCTCTGCTCAGGTTCAGCAAGTGGGGCGAGAAACGATTCCCTTCGAAAAGTGTGAATTCCAAATGACTTACAGCCTCGCCCATAATACCGCGATGCCACGCAAAAGCATGCCCATCTGCGTAAGCGATACCGTCAAAGCCCACTTCGCTGGCAAACCGGCCACTTCACTCCAGAGGGTGAGCGGTTACTTGCACCATTACTCACGTTCACGTCGCATGGCCGCACGGATGACGCGGTTGGCGTCCTGCTGTTTCAGACGGTCTCGCTTGTCGTGAACTTTACGTCCCTGACCGATGGCAAGTTGAACCTTGACTCGCCCCCGTGTGAAATGAACATCCAACGGAATCAGGGTCTTGCCTGAATGATCGGCTGCTTCAGCGAATTTGCGGATCTCCCGGCGGTTCAGCAGCAGTTTTCGGGAACGACGGCGTTCATGATTGAGATACGTCGCCTGCGGGTACTCGGCGATGTCACAGTTATGCAGCCAGACTTCGTTGTTCTCCAGACGTGCGTAGGCTTCATCAATCGAGATTTTATTGTCCCGAATGGCTTTCACTTCGCTTCCATACAGAACGACGCCACATTCGATTTCGTCGAGAATGTCGTAGTCGTGACGCGCACGACGATTCCGGCACACCACACGGGTATTGGGATCGTTCGTGGAAGATTTCTTCTTGGCAGCCATACCGTAGATGAACAGTCGTTGGATACATGCTGCCTTGAATGAATCAAAACAGCCCATTGAAACAAGTCATCTTATGCCGAGACACGAAAAGAATGAAGGGAACCGTTCAGAAATCCAGAGCTTTCGCTTTGTTGAAAATCGCTCGGGAGGGCGAGGCTCCCGCCGAGCCGCAAACCAAAGGAAAGCATTCTCTTTCATGCGGCTCAGCAGGAGCTTCGCCCTCCCGGAATCTGTCCGTTATGAAACAAACAAAAGCCTTGATCCGAAATCAGCTCATTAGTCAACTTACTGGAACAGATTGAGAGGAATGTGCCGGAGTTTTGATTCTCGTGAGAACCCAATCTCGAATTTCAGTCACCACTTCCTTCCATTCCGGTTCGTTATGTGGTTCATGCACCAGTTCCGGAAAGAGCAGCATTTTCGAGTCCGGTGCAGCCGCACTGAACTGAGCTGTAGCTTCGGGACTCGTGATGGAATCGGCCCCGCCATGCAGGCAAAGTGAGGGTAATGGAAATTCGGAAGCCCGTTTGAAGGCCCATTCTCCGGCGTCAAAAGCCTGAGCCACGAGTCGTGCAGAAACCCGACGATGAATGAGCGGGTCGTTGTTATAAGCGTTGATCGCCTCCTGGTTCCGCATCAATCGCTTCGGGCGAAATCCGGCAGGAATCGGAAGATTCGGCCAGACGGTTCCCAGAATTCGAATTGCGGTGACTTTCAGAGGAGCGGGAGCCTTGGCCAGCCGAAACCATGGGGAAGAAAGGATGGCTCCGCTTGCGTGCCGCGATTCTGCTGGTCGTCTCAGCCCCCAGTTCGCCGTGATATTCCCACCAAGACTGTGACCGTACAGAAATGTCGGAATTTGCGGAAAGCGTTCCCGTGTCCAGGCGAACATCATCGACAGGTCATCAAGCAGCATCTTGAAGCCGGGAGCGTGACCTCGGGGACCATCGGACCGGCCGTGCCCTCGTAAGTCGTAGCGAACGACTGCAACGTTTGCGGAAGTCAGGGCATGAATGACATGTCCGTA
>DATMFC010000291.1:0-10739 GCA_035556335.1 Planctomicrobium sp.
ATTGCGGCATCCGGCGGGTATTACATCGCCATGGGAGCAGGTGCCGGGGCTCCGATCTATGCGGAACCGACCACATGGACCGGGTCAATCGGAGTCATCATGCCCCGTTACGATATCAGCAAACTGGCCGATCAATATGGAGTGAAGTCCGATTCACTCACCACCGGTCCGTTGAAAGACACGCTCAATCCCTTCAAGGAACTGACCGAAGAAGATCGGAAGGTCTGGATGGAAATCCTCGACGATTCCTTCAAGCGGTTCCTCACGGTGATCGACGAAGGGCGTGAGAACCTGACCATGGAGCAGATTCGGGCGTTGGCCACCGGTCAGATCTATACTTCTGGACAGGCAATCGCGAATGGCCTCGTCGATAAGATTGGTTATGAAGACGACGTGATTAAGGACTTGAAGGAGAAGCTGGGACTCACCTCGGTTCGAGTCGTCAATTACGAGCATCCGAAATCGTTTGCAGAATCGCTATTGGGAGCGGAAGCATTGAATCCTCCGGTGGATCCCCTTTCTCAACTCATTAACGCCAGCGTTCCTCGAGCCATGTACCTGTTCGGTGGCCCCGGCACCAGCGGCCGATCGAACTGAGTTTACGATGAAGAATTTTTTTACCGCAAAGAGGCGAAGGGCGCAAAGAAAGAATGAAGCGACTTGATCTCGATTGATGGCTGCAGAGTGATGTATCAATGGAGCAGGGCTTTCGCTTTATTGAAAATCGCCTGGGAGGGCGAGGCTCCTGCCGAGCCGCAGACAATAGAAAGCGTGATCTTTCATGCGGCTCAGCAGGAGCTTCGCCCTCCCGGAAATTGCCCATCTTGAGACGAGCATTTCCCCTTGATACTCCAGTCTTACGTTAGGAAATCTCATTCACCAAACGGATGATACGTGAAGGTCCGCTAGTGGATCCTTCGCGATCTTTGCGCCTTCGCGGTAAGAAATTCTTCATCGCGAAGACAACCCGTTTATTCTCTCGCAGTCAATTCACAGGTTTGTATGTTCGGTCTTCTCAATATGAATAAGCCTGCGGGGTGGACGTCCCGTGAGGTAGTCAATCAGGTCACACGACTGGTCCCCAGGAAAGTAAAAGTCGGACATGCCGGAACTCTCGATCCGCTGGCGACCGGTGTTCTCGTCGTCTGTGTCGGTCCGGCAACCCGGTTGGAGCCGTGGATACACGATCACCTGAAAACATACGACGCCACGTTTCAGTTGGGGTTTCGTAGCGATTCAGACGACACTGAAGGTTCCGTCGAACCTGTTCCGGTCACGACCATTCCTTCCTTGTATGACTTGCAGCAAAGTCTCCCGGAATTTGTGGGACATATCCAGCAGGTTCCTCCGGTGTATTCAGCATTGAGAGTGAACGGGAAACGCGCGTATACACTCGCACGGGCCGGGGAGACGGTGGAACTCGCTTCACGTGAAGTCTTTGTTTCAGAAATTCAGATTCTCGACTTCACGTTTCCGGAACTTCGTCTGCGGATTGAATGTGGGACGGGAACGTACATCCGGTCGATTGGGCGTGATCTCGCCCGCCGGGTGGGAACGGAAGCAGTGATGTCGGCTTTGGAACGGACCTGCATCGGGACGTTCTCGGTCGAACAGGCTGTGGCTCCGGAAGACCTGACGAAAGAAAACACCGCCGGGTTCCTGAGAAATCCGATCGAGCTTCTCGATCTTTATCCCCGTGTTGTTGTTTCCGCCGGGGATGTCAAACGCCTGATTTATGGTCAGCCACTCCCCTGGCCGGAGACGATTCCTTCGACAGAAGGAACAACCATCGTCATTGAAGACGAAGCCGGAATGCTGGCCGCGATCGGACACTGCAAGGGAGGAAAGTTATGGCCGCAAAGCGTCTTTGCATCCAGAGAATGAACAAAATTCGTAACACATTCGCCAAGTGAAGTGGATTTCCCTTGTTCCCAAGCTCTGGCTTGGGAACACACTCGACGCCAAGCTCCAGCTTGGCCACTGAATGTTTGGTTTTCTTCTCTCAAAAAGAGGAGAGAGTTGTGAATCAGGTTGTCTTTAATACGAATCTCGAAGCAGAGCTTCTGGGCGAGTGCGTTCCCAAGCCGGAGCTTGGGAACGAGGAACAGCGACTTCAGACCGCTAAACTGTTACAAAAATTCTAAAATCGAAATTCTAAGAACCAAACAAGACAATCGGGTCGTTGCACGACAAACATTTGGTTCTTATTCCTTTATTTATCGCGGGCCCACAATGCATTCCACTCCGGATGATGAATCTCTTGCGCTGCTGCAACTGAACCTGACACCGGGAGTTGGGCCGAGATTGCAGTCGTTGTTGCTTGCCCGATTCGGTGATGCCCGGTCCATCTTTCAGGCGACCGGAGCACAACTTGTCTCCGTCGAGGGAATCGGCCCCAAGGTTTCTTCGGCAATCGTGACACGACGTGATCTGTCAGAAGCAAGGAAAGAATGGCAGGACTGCTGCGACGCAGGGATTGAGATCCGGTTCCCTCGTGAGACCGGTTATCCTCCTTCATTACAGGAGATCTGCGACCCGCCATCGGTTCTCTATATTAAAGGAACACTCGAACAACGGGACATGATGTGCGTGGCGATTGTCGGTTCACGCCAATGCTCCCAGTATGGAATCAGCATCGCCCATAAACTGGCCAAGCAGCTGGCGATTGCAGGCGTGACCGTTGTGAGTGGACTCGCTCGCGGAATTGACGGTGCCGCACATCGGGGAGCACTCGAAGGAGGAGGACGAACGATTGCGGTCTGTGCTCCCGGTCTGGCACATCTTTATCCTCCGGAGCATCGCGAACTGGCCGATGCCATCATTCAACAGGGAGCCCTGATTACAGAATCCCCGCTCAATCGGGCGGCTCAACGCGGACTCTTTCCGCAACGAAACCGCGTCATCTCCGGAATGTCGCTGGGAGTTGTCATTGTGGAGGCAACTCGCACCAGCGGGTCACTTCATACGGCCCGACATGCCATGGAGCAGGGACGTGATGTCTTTGCCGTCCCGGGGCGCATCGACACCTTCACCAGCGAAGGATGCCATGATCTGATTCGGGACGGAGCCACACTGGTCAGACGAACGGATGATATTCTCGAAGTCCTCGGTCCGGCATTAAAACCCGTCAAAACCGGACCCAAAACTCAGGTTGCCGTTGCCAGAGAATTGAATCTGAACGAACAGGAACAGGCGGTTTTGAATCTGGTCGACTTCGCTCCGACTTCCATCGATCAGGTACTGGCAGGGAGTGACCTTGAAGCCCCCCGAGTGCTATCGACTCTCACCGTCCTTGAGATGAAACGCCTTGTCCGACGTTTGCCGGGAGGACATATCGAACGAATTACCGGGTGAGTCGGCAGCGGTCAGTCTTGACGAAATTTTCAACAACGACAGACTGGGGACCATGACGACGACTCCTCTCTCAGAACATGTCCCGCATTCAAACCCTCAAGCCGAGGTCGCGCACCGCCCTCTTCTGCGAACCCGGGATGTTGTAAGCCTCATTCTGGGAATTGTGGTGGGGGTCAGCATTTTTCGGGTGCCAGGGGATGTCTTCTCACTGGCTGGGGAACCGGAGATGGCCCTGTTCATCTGGGGACTGGGGGCTTTCCTCGCCTTCTGTGGGGCTCTGTGTTATTGCGAACTGGCCGCTGCCTGGCCGGAGTTTGGGGGAGAGTATGTTTACCTCGCACGAGCCTTTGGATCTGTCTGTGCGTTTCTGTTTGCCTGGATGACGATCTTTACCGTACTCCCCGGAAATATCGGAGCTGCTGCGTTCATCCTCGCCGACTACGCTGGACAGCTTCATCCAACACTGGCCTCATCTCCCGGCATCGTAGCGGCCGTGGCGATTCTCGGTCTGACTGCTTTACAACTGGTCGGGTTTGTTGCCGGACGAGCCACGCAAAACCTGTTAACCGTAGTCAAGGTTCTCGCTCTGGGAACGGTTCTTATGTGTGGATTCGTTCTCCCTGCGGCACCGGCTGCGTTGCCGGTGGAAGCAGTTACATCCGGTGCAGGTTCGCTGCAATGGAGTTCACTGGGGCTGGCGCTGGTCTTTGTTCTGTATGCGTATGGAGGCTGGAACGATGCCGCAATGGTCACTCCGGAAGTGGAGAACTGCCGTCGAAACATGCCTCGAGCGTTGTTGCTCGGCTTGCTGCTCATCGCCGCTCTCTATCTCGCTTTGAACTACGGTTTCTGGCGGGTGCTCGGAGTCGAAGGAGCGAAGCACGCCTCGGCTCCGGCAGCGGCAGTGATCGAGAAAGCATGGGGAATCTCCGCTTCTCGGGTGATGAGTCTGATTGTGATGTTCTCCGCATTGGGAGCGATGAACGGGATGATGTTTGCCGGATGCCGACTTCTTTCCGCCGTCGGTAGAGACGCCCCCGTGTTTCGATACTGGAATCACTGGAACGTGCGACAGGTGCCGGTCTGGTCGCTGTTGACCCTGTCTGCGCTCTCATTGTCGATGACGGTGCTCGTCGGACTTCCGGCAGGGCGCCAGTTGATTGATACACTGCTGACAACGCTGTCTCTCTCCCCACCGAACTGGGAATTTTACGGAGGGGGCTTTCATCTTCTGGTCGCCGCATCGGCCCCTGTTTTCTGGGTCTTTTTCTTTCTGTCGGCATTCGCATTGATTGTGCTGCGATGGAAAGAACCGGACCGGCCCCGTCCGTTTCGTGTCCCGTTTTACCCGATCCCGGTCCTCATCTTTCTGGCGACCTCCGGCTATATGTTCTGGAGCAGCGTGAATTACGCCGGACGAATGACCGTTCTTCTCTCCCCGATTCTCCTGATTGGCATTGTTGTCGCTTTCATCGGTTGCGGAAGGGAAAAGCGGTTGAAGACGTGATACACTTTTGTCACTTGGGAACTGGGAAACAATTGTGAGATCAGGAGGAGTTAGGAGTTAGGAATTAGGAGGTAGGATTTAGGAGTTGAATATCTCCATTTTCCTAATTCCTAACTCCTAATCCCTCTCTGGCAAACGACTGACTCCCGGTCTCGTCGATTCTTGTTTTCGTAGACCGCTCTCTGGATTAATTCATCGTGTTTTCGACCGAATGGAAACCTGCCAGCGCGCAGGAACTGGGACGCATGCTGACGGAGAACTACTCCGGGTCCCGATCCCCTCTCCTCCCCGCCGGAGGACGAACATCATTGCACCTGAGTGGTCCCGTTCCCCGGGAATCCATTCTGGTACAGACGTCGGAACTGAATCGGACGATCGACTACCCGGCCCGTGACATGACGATTACGGTGGAAGCGGGAATGCGACTGGAAGAACTTCAGGAACAACTGGCCCAAGAGCAACAGCGTCTCCCGATCGACATTCCGCAACAGCATCGGGCCACCATCGGGGGCGCCATCGCCAGTAACACCAGCGGTCCCGGACGATTCGGCTATGGAACCTTCCGTGATTACGTGATCGGGATCTCCGCGGTCGACGGTCAGGGACGCCTGTTCTCGGCCGGGGGACGTGTCGTTAAAAATGTGGCCGGATACGATCTGTGCAAACTGTTGACCGGATCGCGGGGAACACTGGCGGTCATCACACAGGTCACGTTAAAGCTGAAACCCGTGGTGGAATGCCGACGACTCGTTCTCATTTCCGCTCCCTCGATCTCGACGATGGAGAACCTTCTCGAAAAACTGAACACCTCCGAAACCCGCCCCGTTGTGATTGATTTACTCAATCCCAAGGCGGTTGGTCAGGTGCATCGGGAAGCACGACTCGACCTTCCGGTTCAGGAGTATCTGCTCTGTCTGGGATACGAAGGAAATGCGGAAACGGTTCGCTGGGAACTGGAAACCGTCCAGCGCGAACTGAGTCCGTTCCCCACCTCCAACGTCGCGATTTTCTCCGGAGAAACCGCCGACCGGTTCTGGCAGGCCCTCACCGAATATCAGGCCGCATCAGACGATCCCCTCACGTTTCAGGTGAGTGTTCTCCCTTCCCGAGTGACGAAAATCATCGAACAGGCAGGAGTAGAGGGAATCGCCGTTCAGGCCCATGCCGGAAACGGAATTCTCATTGGACACCTCCCGGATCGCTGTTCCGATGCCCCGGCCGCCAGTGAGTTATTGACCCGTTTCAAGCAGACCGTGAACGAACATCAGGGTTCGTTCTCACTGCTGAATTGCGACGCAGAATGGAAGCCTCAATTGATGTCCTTCTGCACTCCTGTTCCTGAACTGGAACTGCACCGCCGGATGAAACAGGCGTTCGATCCCGCCAACCTTCTGAGCCCCGGGCGACTGTGGTCTACGTGAATGGTTTACAGAAATTTCCCACACTCCTGTGAGGAAAAGCGTATGCCGGATGGTTTTTCTCTCACCATCGGTGAGTGGCAATTCCTGTAACTCCCGTCTGATTCATGTGTTGCAGTTCAAATTGCTGGTGCGGTGCAGGTGAGGCCATCAGAGCTGTTGCAGGGAATTTTCCCTGCACAAGAGGAGATGGTGCTTCCGTCGGATGCTATCAGATCGGTATGATTTTATTTCCATGACAACTTCCGACGACGGGGACTCGAGAACCGGCGTCGGAAGATCCTTTCACATTTCTTCAGTCAGTCAGCAGGTGGGAATTTCTGATGGCGAGCGTGACGCGCATCACCGCCGTAATCTGCCTCCTCGCGGTGTGTCTGGAAGCTCAGGCCAGCCCTTCTTCAGGCTCCGCCGTGAACCTCCTGCCTGCTCGATACGAATCACTTTCCGCCTTCTCATTGGAGAACCAGCGGCCATTACAACCCGAGTGGAAGCTGGCACAGAAAGAAGCGGAAAAAGCCGTTCCTTCTGACAGTCCCGGACTGAAGCCGACTCCCAGCACCGGGCCCGCGATGGCGAAGCCCCCACAAAACCCTCCCGGAAGTGCCGCCAGTAACAAAGCCGGAGAAGCATCCAGCAACAAAGACGGGAAGAAAGGGGAAGAGAATAAAGAAGGTTCCCCTGACGCCAAGGTCATCACGCGCCCGCTGGTTCCTGACGATCCCGGTGACCCCGCTCAACTGGAAATCACGCCCGATGCCGAAGGTCGAGTCCGTTTCAACTTCGCCGGTCAGAAATGGCGGGATGTGCTCGAGTGGCTGGCCCGTGTATCGAATCTGAGTCTCGACTGGCAGGAACTTCCCGGTGACTATCTTAATCTCCGCACCCAGCGAGACTACACCCTGCTGGAAGCTCAGGACTTGATCAATCGTCATCTTCTGGCCCGTGGTTTCACAATGATCAAGTCAGGAGAAATTCTGACAATCACCAGTATTCCCAAGCTCAATCCGGCATTCGTTCCCCGAGTGGAACCGGGTGAACTGGAACAGCGGATGGACTATGAGTTCGTCAAAGTTTCCTTCCCGCTCAAGTGGATTCTGGCAGAGGAGATCGTCGAAGAAATCCGCCCCATGCTCAGTTCCAACGGAAAGATTTCCGCCTTGAAGGAGATCAATCGTTTTGAAGCGATGGACGCCGCTGTCAACCTGAAAGAGATTTACCGGATGTTGCAGCAGGAGCAGTCTCAAGACTCCTCCAAAGGAACCCTGGTCCGGGAATTCAAACTGCAACACCGTCGCGCGGCCGATGTCCTGTTTTCTCTGGAAGCCATTCTCGGGCTCGACAAAAACCAGACGATGGGAGGAGGGGGACGACGGGGTGGCGGAGACGGGATGTCGATGCAGATGATGCAGCAAATGCAGCAGCAGATGCAACAACAGATGCAGCAGCAAATGCAACAGATGCAGCAACGGGCTCAGCAACAGGGAGGAGGCAAAGCGTCCACACCTGCACCAGATCCGAAGCTGATTGTGAACGAACGGGAAAACAGCATTCTGGCCCATGCTCCTCCCGACAAGATGGAGATCATCGAACAGACGATTAAAGCGATCGATGTCCCCGGAACAGGGGAGTCGGCCTTGCTGCAGAATCTCAATCGGATCAAGTCTTATCGACTCTCCACGCTCGACCCGCAACCACTCGTCATGATCTTGAAGGAAATGGGAGACCTGACGCCGCAGTCGCGCATTCAGGTCGACGAGAAAAGCAAAGCGATCATTCTCTACGGATCACTCTCAGACCACCTCACGGTGCAAACCCTGATTCAACGTCTTGACGGCAGCAACCGGAGTTTTGAGGTCATTCCTCTTCGTCGCGTGCAGGCGGATGCGGTGGCAGGCACCATTCAATATATGCTCGGGGGAGAAGAGAAAGACAAAAGCCGCAACAACCGGTCTATGTTTTACAGCTACTACAACGCTCCTTCTAGAAACGACGAAGAGGAAGAAAAACGACCGTTCAAAGTGGACGCCGACATCGAGAACAATCGCCTGCTGATCTGGGCAAACGAAGTCGAACTGGAAGAAATTCGCCAGCTACTGGTGAAGATGGGGGAAATTCTTCCCGGCATGAGTAACCCGGAAACGTTACGGACGTTTGAACTCAATTCCGACGAAGACGTCCAGAAAGTGCTGGAACGGCTTCGTCAGCTCTGGCCAGAACAGGGACCAAACCCGTTACAGATTCAGCCGACTCCAACGATTCCCGGCACAAAAATTCCCTCTGCTCGAATCGAGTCATCGCCAGTCCCGTTTCGATTTGCTTCAGGAAAGAACGATCTCAACACACAGAAACCGTTCGCTCATCCGCTGGAGGGGGAGGTTCCCGTTCTGATCGAAGTGGCTGATCTTCCCCCCGTTCTCTCCCTTCCGAAAACTCGTTCGGCTCCAGAAACCTCCCCACCGATCTCCATCCGTCGCGGTCCCAATGGAAAACTGATCTTTGGGTCCTCCGATACGGAAGCTCTGGACCGGTTGGAAGACCTGCTCACCGAACTGGCCCCTCCTCCCCGGGACTACAAGATCTTTCATCTGAAGTACCCCACCACCTGGGCTTATGGTGTGGAGTGGAACCTCAAAGAGTTCTTCAAGGATAAATCCAAAGACGATAAGGCCATCGACCCGTTCTGGGGATATTCCTATTCCACGAAGAAAACCGAGAGCCTGCGTCTTTCGAAGAAACGGGACCTGAAAATCATCTCGGATGAAGACTCTCATACCATTCTCGTTCAGGGAGCGACACCGGAACAGCTCACCACGATTGCCGAACTGATTCAGATTTATGACGTTCCGACATCAAGCGATCCGCAGGCCATCCGTCGGACACAAATTCTTCGGATTCAGCACTCCCGTGCAGAGCAGATCGCCGACACTATCAAGCAGGTCTATCGCGATTTACTCAGTGCCAATGACCCCTCTTTACAGAATAGTAATCCGAATCAACAGCAGAAAGGGGCGGTCGAACAACGGGTTTACAGCTACCAATTTGGCTCAAATTCATCGGATGACAAAAGCAAAGAGCCCAAGCAGCCTGTAAAATATAAGGGGCTGCTTTCGGTTGGCGTGGATGAAATCTCAAACAGCGTCGTTATTTCTGCTGGAGAAGAATTACTGGCAGAGATCACCGGCATGGTGAAAACTCTCGACGAAGCCGCCAATCCGCAGATTCAGGTTCAGGTTCTCCATGTGCAGAACCTTGACACGACTCAAATCAAGGAACGCTTCGAAAAGACCTTTACTCCCTCCCTGCGAAAATCAGAAACCGGCAAACGAAAGCAGCCGCAGCAACAACAGAATCCACAACCTCAAAACCAACCGAATGGCCCGGAAGATTAGACCTGACTGGTCAATTATCCGGTGTCCCCCCGCTATCAAAGCCTGCCTGATGAACGAATTTATCTCTGCCGCCAAAACGAATGAAATCCCTGCCGGAGAAGGAAAAACGATCTCGATTGCCGGTAAAATGATCGCACTGTTGCGGGATGGCGAGGACTACTTCGCCATCGACGACTCCTGTCCTCACATGGGAGCGTCGTTAGGAGCGGGGTATGTGCAGGATGGAGCTGTCTACTGCCCATGGCATGCGTGGAGGTTCAGCATTTCCAACGGAACCTGGCTCGACAGCCCGAAGTCTCCGATCCGCTGTGGGACCTATGAAGTGCGCGTCATTGGAGACGACATTCAGATCAGGGTTTCCAGTGCTGCTGATGCGTGTGATTCCTTGCAGCAAGATTGAGTCCATAGCCTCCCTGATCTTGTTCCCGATCGCTATGATCACGGCTGATCAAGGAAGGGCTTTGACGCAATATCACGATGGTGGAGCAGACGGCTCCAGGAGAATGAATTCATGTCGGATCAGATTCGGGTGGCCATTGCGGGAGCGGCCGGACGTATGGGACAACGGCTCATTGCACTCGGTAGCGCCGATCCCGCGTTACAGATCGTCGCCGCTCTCGAACACGCAGGAAGCAAGCACCTGGGGAATGATGCCGGAGAACTGGCCGGGATCGGAAAGATCAATGTTCCTTTCACTGCCGAACTTCCGTCATCTGTCGATGTGGTCATCGATTTCTCCACTCCGGAAGGAGCAGTCTCGATTGCCAGACTTTGTGCGGAACGCCGTATCGCACTCGTGGAGGCGACAACAGGACTGAATCCTGAGCAACGGGCCGTTGTTCTGGAAGCAGCACAGGAAACCGCAGTCGTCCAGTCACCAAGCATGAGTCTGGCGGTGAATGTGGCGATGAAGCTCGTCGGTCAGGCATCACGGGCACTGAAAGATCTTTCCAGTGGAGTCGATGTTGAGATCATCGAACGGCACCACCGGTTCAAGGAAGATGCCCCGAGCGGAACCGCGTTAAAGTTCGGCCAGATTGTCACTGACGAAATGGGCCAGACCGAACAGAA
>DATMFC010000292.1:0-10070 GCA_035556335.1 Planctomicrobium sp.
CGACGCTTCCGGAGCCTATGCGCTGGACTATACAGACTCCGTTGCTGGTGCCAAGGTCGGCCAGCACACTGTGCAGATCACGACGGCGCGAATGGATGACGACACTCAGGAACGGGTTCCGTCTATATATAATGTGAAATCCACACTGGCAGTCGAGGTGAAATCGGGGAATAACGAATTCAACTTCAATCTGACATCGAAGTGAACGCCTGCACCTTGTGGACTGATTGGGTTTTCGTTGCCTGGGCTTGATGGATTGTCTGCATGTCTCAACCTCGTTTGCTTGTTCTGGTCTTCGGTATTGTGACAGGATTTTTCTGCCGTCACGCACTCGGAGCGGATCGTCACGAAGTCGACTTCATCCGGGACGTGCGACCAATCCTGTCCAGTCATTGTTTCCGGTGTCATGGCCCTGACGAAGGGACCCGGGAAGCGGGGTTGCGGCTCGATACAGTGGAAGGAGCGACAGAAGATTTCGGCGGCTACCGGGCGATTCAACCGGGCGATCCCGAACTGAGTGAAGCGATCAAACGAATTCTCCATAAAGATCCTGACCTGCGAATGCCGCCGCCTGATGCCGCCCCGCCGCTGGAGCCTGCTCAGGTCGATGTGCTTCGTCGCTGGATCCAGCAGGGAGCGATTTATAAAGAACATTGGGCGTTCCATCCTCTATCGCGTCCACCAGTGCCGGTTTCAAAGTCCCCATCAGGAGCTCGCTGGGGGCACAATGCCATTGATGCGTTTATTCTTGAGAAGCTGGCTGGTCAGGGGCTTCCTCCGTCCTCAGAGGCGAATCGGGAAACTCTCATCCGCCGTGTCTTTCTGGATGTATCAGGGCTTCCCCCCTCTCTGGAAGAAATCGACACCTATCTGAAAGACGCTGCTTCAGACGCCTATGAACGTATGGTGGAACGTGCATTAGCGAGCCCTCATTATGGAGAACGCTGGGGGCGTCACTGGCTGGATCAGGCACGCTATGCGGACACCCATGGATATACGGTCGATACTGCCCGATCGATGTGGCCTTATCGTGACTGGGTCATTAATGCCCTGAATGAAGATCGTCCGTTCGATCAGTTCACGATTGAACAACTCGCCGGCGATCTGCTGCCGCAGCCGACTCAGAAACAACTGATCGCTACCGGCTTCCACCGTAACACCCTGATGAATCAGGAAGGGGGGGTGGACAATGAACAGTTTCGTGTTGAGACGGTGGTTGATCGAGTCAATACAACCGGAGCGGTCTGGCTGGGGTTGACCGTTGCCTGTGCCCAGTGCCATACCCATAAGTACGATCCGTTGACGCACCGCGAGTATTATCAGCTCTATGCATTCTTCAACAGTAGCGAAGACGTGAACAATGTGGGGCCGACAGTCAGACTCATTCAGCCGGATCAGCAGCAGAAGCTGGAGGAGTTCGACATTCAGATCCGACTCGCGCGCGATGCTCTGGAGGATTACGATCGGCAAAAGAAGGACATGTGGCTCCCGGAAGAGCAGGACGATGGTATTCCGGTTCAATGGATCGACCCGCTCTCCGTTGCGGTCCGGTCGGAAGAAGGAATGGTGTTCCGCCAACTCGAGGATGGGTCTTTTCTTGCGGAAGGATCGCTTCCCAGGAACGACACGTATCATGTCTCGTTCTCGACTCCGTTGAAAGAGATTACCGGCGTGCAACTGGAAGCATTGACGGATCCCTCGCTGCCACAGGGAGGACCGGGTCGGGCGGGGAACGGAAATTTCGTGCTCACTGATCTCCGCCTGACCTCCGAAAACCATGCGGTACAGTGGCTGCACTCGCAGGCGGACCATTCCCAGGAGAACTTTCCGGTGGCGGATGCGATTGACGACAATCAGGAGTCCGGCTGGGCGATCAATGTCAGAACAGGCCGATTGAACGTCGACCGGGTCGCGACGTTTCTCTGCAAGCACCAACTGGACGCGGAAAATCAACCATTGACATTGACGATGCAGTTTACATCTCAATCGGCGGGCTATCTTCTGGGCCGCTTTCGCATCAGGTTGACCGACGCTCCTCTGATGAAGCTCTCCGTTTCTGATGAAGAACGCCGGAAGCTCGAGCAGCATCTTGAGGAATCGATCGCCGATCGAAAGAAGCTGACCGACTCATTCCCGACGAGCATGATCATGCGCGAACTCAACGAGTCGCGACCGACGCACATCCTGATCCGTGGCGATTTTCTCCGTCAGGGAGAACCGGTCCTTCCCGACACACCGGCGTTTCTCCCTCCCGTGAAACAAGATCCAGCCAGGACCAGTCTGACACGTCTGGATCTCGCAGGCTGGCTGGTGTCGCCTGACAATCCATTGACACCCCGGGTCTATGTCAACCGTGTCTGGTCACACTACTTCGGAAGGGGGCTCGTCGAAACCGAAAATGATTTCGGGATTCAGGGAGCATTTCCGACGCATCCGGAACTGCTCGACTGGCTCGCCTCGGAGTTTGTCGATTCCGGATGGTCCATGAAGCATGTGCATCGGCTGATCCTCACTTCCGCCACTTATCGGCAGTCCTCCCGTCAACGTGATGACCTGAACTCGCAAGACCCAATCAACCTGCTCCTCGCCAGACAAAGCCGCTTGCGTGTGGAAGCGGAAATCGTTCGTGATCTCGGGCTGGCTGCGAGTGGCCTGTTGCATCGCCAAATGGGGGGCCCCAGCGTCTATCCTCCTCAACCGGACGGAGTCTATGCCTTTACGCAGAGCAAGATGATCTGGCCGACGAATGAAGGGGACCAGAGATACCGCCGTGGTCTGTATACGTTTTTCAGGCGGAGCGCTCCTTATCCATTACTGACGACATTTGATTCTCCCCCCTTCAACACCACCTGCACAGCGAGAGTCCGTTCAAACACCCCCCTGCAAGCGTTGACGCTGGCCAACGATCCCGCGATGTCTGAGATCGCAACCGCACTCGGCCGACACCTGCAGCAGGCCGCAGGAGAAGACAACAGCCGCATCGAATACGGCTTCCGGCGATGCCTGGGGCGATTACCGGATGATGTCGAACGGGACCGACTGACTCGATACCTGAAGTCTTGTCGAAACCAGACATCCGATGAACAGACCGTATGGACACACATCGCGCGAGTGCTGATGAATCTCGATGAATTTATCACCCGGGAATGAGTCACGAGGTCTGAGATCTGAATCAGAAGTGGAAAGTTGAATGATGAACGAAACCCGGTTCTTTGGAGAAATTCCCCAGACCTCGCGACTCCTCTCCCAAACCCGCCGGCACTTCTTTCGCAACTGCGGCGTTGGTGTTGGAGCAATGGCACTGGCAGAGCTGCTGTCGCGAGAAACGGCACGGGGAGCGATTCCAGAGAAGGCTGTCCTCCATCACCCTGCCCGGGCGAAAGCCGTCATTTTCCTGTTCATGGCAGGAGGGCCGAGTCAACTCGATCTGTTCACCGACAAACCGCTGTTGCGCAAGCATCACGGAAAACTTCCTCCGCAAGAGGCTCTTGAAGGGAAGCGATTTGCGTTTCTCAAAGGAAATGAGTTGCTACTGGGCCCAGCGCGCAAATTCGGACGTTACGGCGGGTGCGGACAGGAACTGAGTGATTTCCTGCCGGCTCATCGTGATATCGTCGACGAGGTCTGCTGGCTGCATGGGATGAGGACTGACGTGTTTAATCACGGACCAGCCAAACTGTTTGTCAACACCGGTTCCCCTCAGCCGGGGCGACCCAGCATGGGTTCGTGGCTGACCTATGGGCTCGGCAGTGAAACATCCGATCTGCCGGGCTTCGTCGTGTTGCAGGCCGGTCCGCGGGGGCCACGCGCCGGTTCCGCCTTGTGGTCCAGCGGCTTTCTCCCGACCACGCATCAAGGGGTCCCTTTCCGCAATGGGCCAGAGCCGATCCTCAACCTCAGCAGTCCTTTTGGCGTCACTCATGAAGATGAACGGAACTTCGTGGACACCCTTTCCGATCTGAACAGCCACCGGTTTGCGGAAGTGAGAGATCCGGAAATCATGACCCGCATTGCAGCCTATGAGATGGCCTATCGGATGCAGACCAGTGCGCCGGAGCTAATGGACCTGCCTCAGGAGCCGCAGCATATTCTGGATCTCTACGGAGCGACGCCGGGAGAGCCGTCGTTCGCGGCCAGTTGCCTGCTGGCCCGCCGCCTGGTGGAACGCGGCGTTCGCTTTGTACAGATCTACCATACGAACTGGGACCATCACGGCGGGCCAACCGAGAACCTCGAAGAACATCTCCCGAAGGTCTGCCGGGAGGTGGATCAGGCTTCGGCGGCATTGGTGCTCGACCTCAAGCAACGAGGGCTACTGGATGAGACCATTGTCCTCTGGGGAGGTGAGTTCGGACGAACGCCAATGGGGGAAGTGCGGCAGATGACCGGTCGCGACCATCACATTGATGCATACACCATGTGGGCAGCCGGCGGTGGTTTCAAACCGGGGATGATCTATGGGGCTTCCGATGATCTCGGGCTGACGGTCGCAGAGAACCCGATACACGTGCATGATCTGCAGGCGACGATCCTGCACCAGCTTGGAATCAATCATGAGAAGCTGACCTACCGCTTCCAGGGCCGCAACTTCCGCCTCACCGATGTCCACGGGCACGTTGTGTCTGAGATCATCTCATGATGAAACTCAAATTCCAGGCAGTCGCCATCGTTCATGGGCCGAAGCCAGTGTGCGACTTAAATGCCATGGTGAAATATTCTGGATTGCCGCTCCGACTTGAGATCAGCAGGACTCCATCGCCGTTCTAACGATGCCTGCCGACCGAACGAACGACAATTGGTTAGAATGCTTTGCCAATTCTAAAGCCGATCCCTTGGGAAATGGCCTTCCAGGTGGAACTGCCGACCAGCGTTCCAGCTTGTGTCAATTCGACTCCATTCGCATCAGTGAAGGTGCTGGAGAAGTCACTTGCAAAGTCAAAGGTGCGTTTGCCAGTGAAGCCAAGGGACAGGCCGACAATCAGGAAGTGAATGACGGCGAATATCTCGACTGCTCGCTCTAACATCGACTCCGGCGTTGCCTTTCCTGATCGCTCTCCTGGTTACCCCTCCGGCCAAAGTGGGCATCGCACTATGGCATCCATTGCCCTGGCGGGCGTACGCCCGGACCAGGTTTGGCAGTCGTTCCCAGATCGGCGCGGATCTCATCGGCATAGGCTTGAAGTTGTTGGACAACCTCCGGATGCCGTTCCACGAGGTTTTTTTTCTCACCAGGATCTTCCTGGAGATTGAACAGTGCCAACTCGGTTTGCTCCATGGTATATCCATTGGGAAGTCCATTTTCTCCCGGTGGATTTGTCAGAGACCGATACGGATGCGGAAAGTGGAGTTTCCAGTCCCCGGAACGGATGGCCTCCAGATTCTTCCCCCAGAAGAAGCAATAGTATGAATGCGGCGTGCGGGCATCTGGTTCCCCGGAGAGGAGGGACCAGATCTCCTTCCCATCAATGGGATGATTTGGAAGTGGCGCTCCGATCAGTTTCGCCACGGTCGGCAGAACGTCAATCGTTGCCGCAAGCTCGTCACAAACCGTTCCTGCGGGGATCTTTCCCGGCCAGCGGACGATGCAGGGAACCCGGACGCCCCCTTCCCAGCTTGTCCCCTTTCCCTCCCGAAGCGGGGTCGCCGATCCGGCATGATTTCCGTAACTGAGCCACGGTCCATTATCCGACGTGAAGATCACCAGCGTCTGATCGCGCAGTCCGGTTTCGTCGAGTGCCTGGAGAATCTGGCCCACGCTCCAGTCGATTTCCATCATGACGTCACCATAAGTTCCCTGTTGGCTTCTTCCTGCAAATTTCTCTGAAACGTGCAGGGGAACATGCGGCATAGCATGGGCCACATACAGGAAGAATGGCTGCTTCTGGTGGTCCCGGATAAATTGAATGGCCCGTTCAGTGTACCAGGTCGTCAATTGCGTCTGGTCCTGAGAGGTCACATTCGGGTTGATGATGTCATTTCCTGAAATCAACGGGAGATTTGGGAAGTGCTTCGCGGTGGGATGATGAGGCCACATGTCATTCGAATAGGGAAGGCCGAAGTAGTCATCGAAACCGTTTTGCAACGGGAGGAAGGGCTGATGATGTCCCAGATGCCATTTGCCGTAGATGGCGGTGGCATAACCCTGTTGCCTGCAGAGTTCGGAGATCAGTATTTCATCGGGATGAATTCCGTGCGTTGCCTTATGATTGGGAGCTCCGAGCATGCCAATTCGATTGGCATAGCAACCGGTCAGCAGGGAGGCCCGAGAGGCCCCGCAAACGGCCTGCGAGACATAAAAGCTGGTCAGCTTTCTTCCCTCGCGAGCCATCTGATCCAGATGCGGCGTTTCGAAGCCTTGCGCACCGAAGCATCCAACGTCGGCATATCCCTGGTCATCCGTGAGAATGAGGACAATATTGGGCAGGCGGTCCGGTGCCGAATGAGCGGGTTGGGAACTCACTGTAATGAGCGCCAGGCCCATGATTCCCCATGCAACCGACAGGCGAGAACTTTTCAGATGGTGTTGAGAAATCACAAGCATTCTCCAGACCGATCTCAATGACAATGATTGTACACTACAGGAATGAGTCACACAGCGGCAACAAAGGGAAGATGCAGGAAGGAGTTCTTCTTTGCGACCGCGATCGTTCGAAGTTCTCGGATCAAAATTGGGGCGGAGACCAATGAGGGATCCCCCGTGTCTGTTCCTGCCGGTGGAAATAGTCGACCTGTGGCTGGTGATCGGAATTTGGCACGTTTTCGTTGACCATCAGTGGAACTGTTGCCTGCCACCAGTCGTCATACTCGGACCGCAATCTCTTCACAAGGTCGGGATAGGCTGCGGCAACATCTGTCGATTCATAGGGATCATTCTTGATGTCGTACAACAACTGGTTGTTCACAAAACGCCACCGGGGTGTTCTGACCGCACAATTTTGATATTTGCTCTGATTCGGATCCGCCCCTTTCGCCCATCGCCCCACATGAATGAAGAGCGTCCGCTCCGGCCAGTCGGCCTGGCTGTCTTCCAGAAGTGGAACGAGAGAACGCCCGTCACGATTCTGAATCCTGTCGGGAATGTCAACGCCTGCCAGTTCGCAAAACGTGGGAAAAAGATCCAGATGGGCTGTCAGGGCCGGGAGATCTTTTCCTTCCGCCAAGACCCCTTTCCATCTCCAGAATGAGGGAACATGTGTTCCTCCTTCAAACGGGGTAGCCTTTCCCGATTTGAATCCTGCGGTGTGCATCGGGACTTTCTGTCCGTTCAATGATCCATTCCGCGAGTCCTGACCGTTGTCCGTCATGAAAATGACAAGCGTGTTGTCCCACAACTTCCATTCATCCAGCTTGTCCATCAGAAGGCCGAAGTTGTCATCAATGTTTTCCAGCATTCCGTATCGCCCCTGCGTGCTTTTATCCCATCCCATGTCGGCGAATCGCTGTTTGTACTTTTGAGGGGCAAGCATCGGACCATGCGGAGCATTCGTCGCGAGATATGCAAAAAACGGTGTCTCTGCCAGTTGTTGCTTTCTGATCCATCCCAGTGCAGCCTGAAAAAATACGTCGGTGCAGAAGCCTTGGGTTTGCACAATCGTCTCGTTGTGCAGGAGAACCGGGTCAAAATAGGGCTTCAGTTGGTTGGGTGGAAAGTCGGCACAACTGCCCGGGTACGATTGCCCGATCCCGCCACCGCCATGGATGAAAACTTCGTGAAAGCCACGTTGTCCCGGTTGATATTCCGGCTCATCTCCCAGATGCCATTTCCCAAAAATGCCTGTCGAATATCCTGCTGTTTGTAAGAGTTGGGGAAATGTCGTGGTCGAAAGAGCCATTCGCTCACGTTCAAGAATCGTATGGGTGACACCGTTTCGAAACTCGTGACGCCCGCTCATGATCGATGCCCGCGTGGGGGCACAGGTGGGACTGACATGGAAGTCTGTCAATCGAGTTGACATCTGGTAGAACCGGTCCAGATTCGGCGTCCGAAGAACCGTATTCCCCATGCAGGAGAGATCTCCCATCCCCTGATCATCCGTCATCACGAGAATAATATTGGGCTTCGATCCTCTCAGTGATTGAGCATAAGCGGATTCCGACACTGCCAGGCTGCTGGCTAAGATTCCTATTGCAAAGACAATCAGTGTCAGACGCATCATTGAATCGTGTCCTTCATAACGCCTGGTGGCTTTGGTTTCTGATCACGGCAGGATTGTGAGTGGTTACGTGTTCTCGTTCTGTCCGACATCTCTTTTCGTCCACGCCAGGTCGATTAACCGCCATGCCTTTCCTTCCGGATTCTGATCGCGCAACAGGGGAGGCAGTCGGTGAGGACGAACGTTGTCGTAACAGTGCAGAGCGGCGAAACGTCGCAGTGACGCCGGAATACCGACGGCGGTGAAGCCGGGATGTCCCGTTGCCGGGTAGGGCCCCCCGTGATTCATTGCCGGACTGACCGCCACTCCGGTCGGCATCTTGTCATTGAGCAACCGCCCCACACGCTGGCGGAGAATCGGTTCAATCCGGTTATAGAGAGCATCATCGTCTCCCTTCGTGCTGGAATAGAGACACCCCGTTAATGCCCCTTCGAGTTGCCGGGCGATCTTTTCGAACTGATCATCGCTTTCCACAACAACAACCAATGCCGCATTTCCAAATGCTTCCGTTTGCAGTCCGCTCGGGTTTGCAAGGAAAGCAGCTCCACTCGTCTGCAGTAATGTATTAGAGTAACAATAGCGGGAAAGATCAGCCGGTTTCGCTCCTGTGACAACGGTGGCTCCTGCCTGTTGCAAGGCGGCGATTCCCGCCTGTAAATGGAGTTCAGTTCCTTCTCCCAGAAGTGTTCCGACTGGTGCCGCATCGAACTGTTCCGCGACGGAACGAAGAAACGGTTCCGTGAACGGCCCGTCTTTGATGAAGATCAAGCCGGGATTGGTACAGAATTGTCCGACGGCCATGAGCGAACTGCTCACGAACTCCGTAACAATGGAATCAAGTCGTTCAGCCAATGCTCCCGGCAGCAGAAAGACGGGATTCACGCTTGATAATTCTGCATAAAACGGCTTTCCTCCCCTGTCAGCCGCTTCTTTCAGGCGGAGTCCGGCGCTTCGTCCTCCGGTATAACCACTCGCGCCGATCAATGGGTGAGCGACCAGATGCATTCCATCTTCATAACTGGTGTGATAGATCAATTGCACGAATCCGGGAGGCATGTTGGTGGCCTGAGCTGCGAGATGGGCTGCTTCCCCGAACAGTCGAGTCGTCTCCGGATGCGAGGGATGCCCTTTGGCGATGACGGGATTTCCCGTCGCCACGGCTGCGGCGAAGTCTCCCCCTGCGATGCTGTTATAAGCACAGGGAAAATTGTTAGGACCGAATGTCGCCACCGGTCCAATCGGCGCCAGTTGCGAACGGATGTTGGTTGCAGTATCAATCGTTGCCTGCCGCCACGATCCCTCCCGCGCGGCGGCTGCAGCCAGTCGTAACTGATTGGTCGTACGGGGAAGCTCGACCTCTTTCAATCGAGGAGCCACCGGCAGCGCTGTTTCTCGATGCGCTGTTGCGACAATCTCTTCGGCTCGGGCTTCCACTTCACTGGCAAAGCGATCCAGAAAATCCGCAAACCGGCTTCCCGGCCAGTCTTTCATCAGATCAAAAGCCTTACTGGCCGCATGCAGCGCTTCCTCAACTTCTGGCCAGGGGCTGATGGGGAACTCGTCCGGGAGAACCTCGCATGTCCCGGGATTCACCGCCTGAAACGATTTCGTTCCAAGAGACGAACGCCATTCTCCATTGACCAAGACAGGTTTCATGATGCGTGGTTCCAGTTCTGTGCGAAGTTTTTGGATAATAGAGAATTCACACCGGATGGGCCGCGTTCCGCCACGCGGCGAGTTGTGTTTCATCAATCGAAACGCGTGCTGCGCGGGCCCATGGTAGAGCAAACTGCTCTGAAGTCAGGAAAGAGGGTTTCGTCCCGATCTTGCCAGCGCCTGCTTTCCAACATAGGGGAGAGACAGTTCCGCTTCCCATCGCAAAAGTTGATTGTACTTCGCGAGACGTTCACTGCGGGC
>DATMFC010000293.1:0-9635 GCA_035556335.1 Planctomicrobium sp.
CGCCATTGGACGGAGCAACGTCCCGTTCAACATCAGAACGTCCGACCATTTATAGGTCCAGTAATCGACGAACTCCGGGCGTTCAAGCAATGCATCGATCAGTTTGTCCCGCTTGTCGGGCGCGGTGTCGGCGAGGAAGCGTCGGGTTTCTTCGATTGTGGGAGGCAGGCCGATGGTGTCGATGCTCGCGCGGCGAATGAACGTGGCGTCATCGCATTGCGGAGAGGGAGGGAGATTGAGCCGTTTCAATTCCCGGTTGATTTCTTCATCGATGAAATTCCTCGGCTGAAGCTGAGCATACACGTCGTCCGGCACCTGACCGGGAAACGGCACCGTCACTCGCGCGACCGCAATGCTCGAAGAAAACCATGCAGTGAGTGCCCCCTCTCCCGGGCCGATGACTGTCACTTCTCCCTGCTGAGTGATCTGACAGACGGCGTCATTCGCAGAAGTCCATTTCACCCACCGCGTGACATCTTCCATTCGGCCGTCGGTGTATTGAGCCGTCACCATCATCTGCTGTTTGTTACCGGGAACCAGTTGTGAAAGAGCCGGAAAGATCGACAGTGTCTGAATACGGGCATCCATCGGTTCCGGACCAGCGGCTCCGTTGGCGATCCATTCAGCGATAATCCTGTAATCTCGCGACTCGGTGTCGATGCGGAGACCTCCCTTATGAGGAAGTCCGCCGGAGGGCTTGGTGAGAATCAGGCTTTCTGCCGGGGCCGCAAACTCGGTGCGGCGTCCCCGATCCTGTTTCACGATATTGAAGAAATCTGTCTCCGGATCATAAGCCCCCAGTGACAGGCGGAATCCCCCCTTTCCGGCGAGTGCCCCGTGACAGGCTCCCATGTTGCAGCCATGCTTGGAGAGAATCGGGAGAACGTCGTTGCGAAAGGTCCATGGCCGATGTTGATCCGCCTGTTCGACAATAATTTCAGCGGAGGCGGTTTGCTCATTCCGCTTCGCAGTAATGACGACCTGTCCATTATTGACCGGACGAACTGTTCCCTTCTCGTCCACGGTCGCCACAGCAGGATCGCTGCTCTGCCAGAGGATTTCGTCCTGCACCTGATTCAGAACCATCTCTCCCTGTGCCTGATGCAGCAACAGCTGCTGTGAACAGTCACTTCCGAAGAGTTTTGATTTCGCGGGGAACAGGATAAGGCCCCCGTCGGCGCTGAATGCGCTGTCCGCAGGAATCAGCAGCAGAAACAACAGCAGCGTGGCGTGAAGTCGTGTCGACATCGGTGGCTCTGCTTGGGAAGAGATCAGTCAAAAACACCGACTCAGAACACGTCATCACACGTCAATCGTCGAACTGCAGTCATTGATCGGTGGGAGCATGCATGTGGTCGGTGGGGAAGGAGATCCAGTTCCATCAATTCTGACTGATACCGCCACTCAATTCAACACAGAGCTTCTTGTTCCCAAGGTCCAGCTTGGGAACACACTCGACACCAAGCTCTGCTTGGTCACTCAGCGGCTTGTTTTTGTCCTTCTCCTCCAAAAGATGAGGAGAGGAATTTATATGAGTGAGGTTGTGTTTGATGAGAATCACGAAGCAGAGCTTCTGGGCGAGTGCGTTCCCAAGCCGGAGCTTGGGAACGAGGACGTTTAAGCATTAACTGAGATCAAGCACTACCGTGAACCGCTGACCTGCTGGATGACTCCGCCACGTTCACCGCCGACCACTTTGGGAGCACTGGTGGAAGCGGGAGGAAACGACTCGATGATCGTCGTCACTCGTTTCGATTGCCGGAACTGAATCGCGTTGGACATCACCACCGTCATGTCGACAACGCGGTCGATGCGGCTTTCCTTGGGCAATCCGGTTTCCCGGTAAATCGTGCAACTTCCCAGTGTGCTTCCCCCATTGACGATCACCTGCACATCCGGGGCTTCAAGATTTCGCAGGGACGTTGACGGGGAAATGGTGCCGCGAATATCAATCACGGCCATGTTGTCGGTCAGGTCCTTGAGTGTGTAGGTGTTGTTCACATGCATCTGGAGTGGTCGGGTAATCTGATGCTGGCGCTCCCAGGAATCGCCGGGGCTTGTCTTCCGGCCATACGGAAGTAGGCCGATGGTATTGTCGACGAAGTTCGCGATCCCGGAATCTCCGGAACCTGCTTCCATGCCCAGTACCACGTTTTCCCGCTGATCCGGAGGAACGTTTCGTAATGCACGGCTCAGAAACTCTGACAAGCCATCCACTTCCACAATCTGGTTGTCCTCACCGATCCAGAAAGAGAAGCCGTCGTTGATCATGTCCCGGTAGGCGACCACACCGACAGAGACATGTTCTCCCGACGTTGTGGAATCGAACGTCACTTTCTCGTCGGCCACCTGATGTTCGTATTTAATGCGATCGTATCGAACCGAAAGATGGGTCCGGTCGTCCCGTTTTTCACGGACATGCACCGCCAGCAACATCTCCAGACGGGAGAAATTCTGCTGCGGGGTCCCAGTGAGAGAATTCTGGGTCAATTCCTGTTGAACCACTTTTCGTAACGGAAACTGATCCCCCGGCTTCAGGTTGAGTCCCAGATAGGCCGACGGTGAAGCACTTGCCAGTCGGACCGGAACCGTTGAGGATCCCTGTGCCTGGTCTCCGTCCGTCATCCAGGCCGGGAGTTCGACCTCGGATGAGTTGGATTTTTTCTGGCCGCACCCTGACACAGCAACCACCATCGATGCTGCACAGATCACAACAGCACAGAGAGAACAGAACCCCCGCATCGTTTCCTCCTGAATGACGCATACTCCCAACCGGACCGGGGAAGAGTAACACGCCGACAGAAAACAGAGCCAGATCAATTCCTGCGCCGAAGCGGACGCCCGTTCTCACAGTGCCGGATATGATGCAAAACAGTATTTCCGAACAGGTTAAGTGTGGCAAAACAGAGCAGTCCCATTGTACGAAATGCAACGTGGAGTCCGGTCGTTCGGTCCCGTTGATATAAACTCCTCTGTAAATAGGAGATGTTCAGAACTCTTTGGCCGTTTCTGATCGACTTGAAGCTATGAGACTCGAAGACTTGCGGTTTATCGGTTGCCGAATCGCAACAGATGCAAGCAGATCCCTTTGAGCGGAAACGCCTGATGGCACGGCCTTTAACGATATTTCGAATTCTTACGGGAAGCCTTGGGCTGCTCGTTGGGACTGCGATGGAGATATTTCAGATCGGCACACATTCCGGCCTTGCCGTCATACTGACGACGATGGTCTGTGTTGCAATTTCCTTTCTTGTTGCCAGACGCCGAACAAGGGACAAGGTTTCTCAGGAACTGATTCCCGGTTACCTGCATTCCGCATTTAACGGGCTGACCGAGGGGCTGCTCGTTCTCGATTACTCAGGACGGATTGTTTTCGTCAACGATGCGTTTCTGCAGTTCAGTCAGGAAGATCGTCAAGCACTGCTCGAGCAAAAAGCCCGGGACCTGAACTGGAAATGGGTGGATGTCGTTTCCGGAGGAGAGAAGCAGGAACCGGTCGGATGGCTGGATGCCGTCCGTGGAGGACAAGACCGTTATGGTCAGTTGATCGGTCTGAAGAACCCGCAGGAACAGACATTTGTATTACGGGCCGTCGCCATCACCGATGGGACATCCTCTCCTCTGGGAGCACTTTGCAGTTTCCAGAATGTGACGAAACTGCACAAGAAGGAAGCGGAAACACAAACACTGCTGCGGACGATTCGTGAATCGTCCTCACAAATCCGTCAGCAGAATGCGCAGCTGGAAGAACTGGTGATTCGTGACCCGGTGTCAGGTTGCTTGAATCGTCGGACTGGATTCGAAACACTCGATCGGCTCTGGCTCGACGCACTGGAACAGCGGGAACCGTTGTCCTGCATGCTGATCGACATTGATCATTTTCGCGCCATCAATGAACAACTGGGACGCAAGGCGTCAGACAAAGTGCTGCTTGATGTCGGCACCTGTCTGCAGGAACTCTGTCGTCCGGCGGATGTGGTCTGCCGGTTGGGAGGAGAAGAATTTCTGATTCTCATGCCACGGACGACATTAACGGATGGGGCCTTTCTGGCAGAACGGGTTCGTCAATCGGTCGCCCGTCTGCAGACAGCGGATGCGAAAGTCACCATCAGCCTAGGAGTGGCGGAATGGGAACCGGATCAGGCATCTCCGCAAGACCTGATCGATCTGGCGGAGCGCCGCTTACAGGTCGCCAAGGAGCGTGGACGTAATCAGGTCGTGAAAGAAACTCCGGCTCAGGAAAATACGTCGCAATCCTATTTCATTCCCGATGAGTCGGCTCAAACGGCAGTGATTCCGTTTCCGGCTGTGACTGCCCTGTTTTCCGCGCTGGCGTATCGTGATCTGTCGACGGCGTCGCACAGCCGTCGTGTGGCGGATCTCAGTGTGGCCGTCGGGCAACGACTGATGTCTTCACGTGGCTGCTACATTCTGGAAACGGCGGCTCTTCTACATGACATTGGCAAAGTCGGCGTTCCCGATTCGCTCCTGCACAAACAGACTGCCCTCACCGAAGAAGAGCTTGCCGACATTCAGGCTCATCATCAGATGGGAATTGAAATCGTCCGGACTGCGTTCGGTTCTCCAGAGCTCTCCGCGATTCTGGAGAACGTCCGGATCCCGTACACGACCAGTCTGGAGCAACAGCATTCGTTGCCGCTGGGAACACGAATTCTGGCAATCGCCGACGCGTACGATTCGATGATCAGCGATCAGATCTACCGGCAAGCACTCGCGCCGTCAGAAGCAATGGTGGAACTTGAGCGTTGTGCCGGGTCGCAGTTTGACCCGGAAGTCGTTGCCCAGTTTATTGACGTGATTTCATCCCGCTCGCAGGAGACGTTCCCGCGACTGGAGGTCAATCGTGAAGTGGCGCTGGAGTTGGGGTTGCAACTCGAACGACTGGCGGAAGCCGTGGATCAACAGGACCTGAATCTGTTGCAGTTGCTTGCCAGACAACTGGTTCGATCTTCCAGTCAGACCGATGCCTATGAAATCGCAGAACGAGCCCAGGAACTGGAACGGGCCGTCTCCGCCGGAAACGATCAGTTAGGAATTCTGCAGAAAGCAAACGACTTGCTGGCCTGTTGCCGCGCCACCCAGATGTCGTACCTGAAGAATCACTCTGCAATTTCCGTTCGGTGAACTTTCGCAGGGTGCGTCTGGACGCAGCCGGCGGAAAATGGCTGGTTATTATACTAAGGACCGTCGTTAGAATAAGTGTCGTGTCGTGAGTGTGGCCGGGGTTGGACAGAGCGAAGCGAAGGAAACCCCGGTCGAGCACGAAGAGTTAAGAGAGCGAACAATGAATTCAACTCCTCTCTGAACTCGTTCCGGGGTTTCGCGAGTACGCTCCAACCCCGGCCACCCGGACGCCTACTACTTGGGCTCGATTCAACATGCGGGTTGTGATATGACCAATCCCCCCTCAATTGCTCAGATTTTTGAAACACAGAGGCACGGAGAAACACAGAGGAAATGTTTGGAAAGAACTCTCTGTGCTCCTCTGTATCTCTGTGTTTCAAAATTTTCCTCCCGTGAATCCGACTCACAGTTTCAGGTGAGGTCAGGTACTACGGAATGTTTTCCGTCAACGGTTGCCGGGAGAGTTGTTCGTAATATTCTTTGACCATCTTCGTGTATTTTTCAGGAACCGGCTCACGGTCAATCGGAACCAGTTGTTCATCCGGATTGCGTCGCGCGAGTTCTTCTGCAATCTCCTGCTGCAGTTGAAGCAGTGGACCATAGATGGATGTTCTCACCAGTTCCTGATTCGGTTGCTTGGAATGACGTTTCACTTCCAGACGTTCGAGTCGAGCCCGATCCCGAATGGCGGCCGCCTGCGAACGAAGATGTGGGGTGGTCAACATCTCCTCGACGTCACGCATCCGATCTGACCATTCCCGGAAAGTCTCTCCGGTCAACGGCATTCCGAGTCCGCCGGTTCCTCCCCCTTCACCATTCGCGTTGCTGCCGGTGGACTCCCCACCCAGACTCTGCGACAGCGAATTCAGCAGCGATTGAGCATTTGCCTGTGCCGAAGAACCCTGTCCTGAAGATCCCTGTTGAGAAGACTCGCTCTGAGACGATTCCCCCTGACCGGAACCCGAACCCTGGCCGCGGGATGGGCTTTGTGATGGCTGCTGACTTTGCCCCGGCTGCTGCCCTTGTCCTGACTGCTGCCCCTGTCCGGGTTGTTGTCCTTGTCCTGGCTGTTGGCCCTGCCCTTGTTGCCCTGGCTTTTGGCCTTCCTGACTTTGCCCTGGTCGCTCTCCCTGAGATGGCTGATTTCCCTGTTGCTGGCCTTGCTGTTGTTCTCCGGCTTTTCCAGATGGTTGACCAGATTCCGGCTTGGATTCCTGACCAGATTGTTGCTGTCCAGAGGGAGTCTTCTCCGATGACTGCTGATCCTTTTGTTGCGAACTCTGGCTGGAAGACTTCTGCTGGTCTGTGGATGACGACGGGTCTGAGGACTGTTGCTGGCGTTGCATCTCGGCCAGTTCCCGTTTGATCGACTCGGTCAACTCCGAGAGTTCTGCCTGAGCCAGTTTCAACGCCGCATCTTCATCTCCCAGAATGCTCCGCGCCGCCTGTTCGACGCCGGCATTCAATTCTTCAATTCCTCGACGGGCCTGTTCTTCATGCCGGCGGGCTTCCGCATCCATTCCACGACGGCTCATTTCCTGAGCCCGGTCAAGAGCCTCTTCAGGAGAGTGCTTTCGCAGATTTCGCAGGGTGTCATACAGTTTCTTGGAGAGCAGGGGTTCGGCGGTTTCTGATTCCTCAACCAGTTGCGTGGTGCGCTGAACGGCCTCCGCCAGCCGACGTTTCTGCTCCATGAACTCACTGGCGATCGGCTTTTCTCCCTGAGCAATCCGGGACGTTGCCGGTTCCTCGCGGAGTGAACGTGGCGCCGGTCTCTGGTCAGTTGCTTCCTCTTTTGAATCTGACGGATTCAACTGACTGGCAAGCTGTTGTTCCTTTTCCAGCAGGTCGCGGGTCTGTTCGCGAAGATCACGCAGCGCATCATCAAACTGACCGGCCGCCTGCTTGCGGACGTCGTTTTCCAGTTCCTGCAGATCCCGTTGAGCACGGGTTCCTTCCGTGAGTGCCTGCGACATCTGCCCCCGCTGCAATGCTTCTGAGGTTCGCTGAACCCGTTCGCGCGCGGTGTCGGCCTGTTCGCGAGCATCGGCCATTTGCTGTCGATTCTGATCCTGATTCATCTGCTCCCGGGTATTATCCAGATCACGCAGCAGTTCCCGTTGTTCTTCCTGTAGACGTTTGAGCTGACGTTCAATCTCTTCGCGATCTTTGTCAGAGTCGGCCTCACGTAAGGCACTTTCCAGTTCCTTCAATCGTTCATTGAGATCTGCCTGGCGCCGCGACAATTCCCGGAGTTGATTGAGAATCCGCTGGGTCTCCCGGGCTGCTGCGTTTCGCTGTGCCTGAGCACGTCGTTCGGTTTCGTAACGATTGCGGTCGTTCTTCAACTTCAACGCCTGCATCTGCTGATCCAGTTGCTGGGTGGAGTTGGGATTGGGCTTCCCTTGGCCTTGCTGGGCCTGTTTTAACAAGGTTTCCCGTGCCTGAAGTTTCAATAACGATCGATACGCATCCTGAGCCGCAGTCTGTGCGACGGGGATCGGTTCAATCGTGGGAGTCGAACTGGCCTTCTTGAACAGCTCAACTCCATTCTTCATGTGTTGAATCGCCTGTGCTGCGAATTCCCGCATCATGGGGTCACGCAAACGGGACCGGAAATCTTCTGTCAGTTTCTGAACTTCCTGTTGAGAATCGGCCAGCAGACCACTCTCTTTCGGGAAGCGGGTCGACGGAGGGTCCTGCTTTTCCTTACGGGAAACATTCCACGTTCCGGCCACAACCTGACGTTGCAGTTCCAGCAGGTCTTTACAATTGCATTCGCCGCTTCCCGGTTCACTGGGAACCTGACGATAGATTTCTTCAAACGGTCGGACTTCGGCGAAGAAGATGTCACTGTAAGAACGGCGCGGTTCGCCGTCCGGTCCGACATCATCCGCATAGAAGTAGTATGACACCAGATCGTCCGGCTTCACCGACAGGCTCTCCAGTGCCAGCAGGTGAGAGACGTCTGCGGTTTCATTCGGTTTACGGGCATCAGACAAAGGGAGAGTCGTCTCTTCTCCACCGGGAGTCTGCAGAACCAGCCCCATCTCTTTCAGACCAAAATCGTCACTCGCCACTGCACTGACAGGGAGTTCCTGTAACGAGGAGACCCGAATGTCTTTCGCCGGAAACGAAACCTTAAGGTCAGGGGGATGATTGGGGACGACTGAAATTCGAAACTCAGGGGGATGCCGGTTGGTGCGCCCCTGTTCATCCTCGAGCAGCAGTTTGTATTTCAATTCTCCCGGCTGAGAGAATGTCCACTCGGAAACATGATGCAGCGGCTTGCCGTCCACTTGAGACAGGTCGGCAGGTGCTGTGTTGTTTTCTTCTTCCGTCACCGCCACCAGCTTCGCCGAATGAACCGGTTTGTTCAGCAGACACTCCAGTTTCAGTTGAGACCCTTCAATCACCGTGACCCGGCGAACGTCCGGGATTTCCTTTGGCTCGAGTCCGGTGTACTGCGGGAAGTTGACATGAGCGTCGGCTTGAACAAGGTCAGGGTAATCAAATGCGCTGACGGTAAAGTCAGAAGACTTCTCTCCGGCGTACTCAATATAATAGGTGAGATCCCGTTCAACCCGACTGATACGTCCCCCGAAGAAGGGATCGTCCAGACTCTTGTTCAACGGAACACGGGTTTCCGTCCCGCTGGAATCCCGCGCGACGAGTTCCACATCGGCTGGAACTTTCCCGATGAAGCGAGCGGTGACCAGCAAACTGGTTCCCCGTTCCAACTCCACATTTCCCGGTTCAACAGAAACATTCCACTTCGTCGATGCCGGGACATTTGCAGGCGTCTCAGTTGAAGCGAACGGCAGACCAATGGCGGACCACCCGGCATTCGACATCACTTTCCAAGCGAGCCCCAATGCCAGCAGCATCGCCACTGTATGCAGGGCATGTGCCAGCCACAATCGGGTCCGGCCGACCGATTTGTGCCAGTCCTGCCGACGTAACTGGGCGAACACTTCGCTCAGCAGTTCTGTCTGCAGATAGGAGAAATTCCAGTTTCCCCCCGCCTGTGGATGCTGTTGAACCGCAGTGAGCAACCGGGAATCCAGTTCCGGATATGTTTTCTCAATCAGAATAGCCGCTTCGCGAGAATCCGACTTCTTCTTACGTCCTCCCCAGGCCGCACTGAGCGGAACGGCGAGCAATCCCAGACAAACCACCCAAACGGCGGGAGTCCAGGCTTGCAGCCAGACAAGCAGGGCCAGGGTCACCGCCAGCGCGAGCCAGCTGAGAGTGGCCAGATTCACAGCCCGCCAGCGACGCATCCGTCCGCTGACCTGTTCAAGACGCCGCAAAAGTCGAGGATCGGCCATGGAGCCACCTGAGCGGGTAAGGAGGAAAATTCTAAATTCGAAATTCTAAGAACCAAATGAGGGGAAAGGACCAAACTTAAAAGGGCCAAGAACCAAACAGCAACATTGAGAACTGCTTGATGCTGGCTGTTGCTGTTTGGTTTTTAGAATTTCGAATTT
>DATMFC010000294.1:0-4147 GCA_035556335.1 Planctomicrobium sp.
ACTCACCCTAGAGCAGGAACGGGAGGTTCGCAAACAATTCCACAAAGAGTCTCACCAGTCGGATTGGGCGGAATGGGGAATCCTCCGTTCGGCATGGTCCAGTCCGGTCGATCTCTTTGCAATTCGACATGAAGGACCGCGACCGTTTATCGAAGCGGTTGCCGCCGATGAGCCGTTGTTTTCTGGAATCTGGGATCATTCACTGACAGTCTCTGGTCGCCCCATTGAAACATCGGGAGACTGGTCCTGCTGTTGCTGGTATCACGACCATCAGACCGCCTTCATGGAACTTCAACTCGAGGTTGAAGATTCCATTCAGGTCATCCGTCAGGCGTTACTCTTACGAAATGAATCGGTGCTCTACATCGGGGATTCCGTGCGGCTTCCGGAGTCAGGAAACATCGAGTTCTGCCGTACTCTTCCAATGGTCGGCGACTGGAACCTTGAAGAAGATTCCGCCACACGGGAACAGGCTTTGATTCGAGAAGAACGCCGAATTCGCCTCTTCCCCTGGACCAGTCCACAGGATCGCATGCATCGGGGAACCGAATCAATGGAACTGCTCGACGGTCAATTGAAACTGACTGTTCGAACGACGGGCAAAGGTCTTTTCGCGGCCACTCTTTTTGACTGGTCTTCAAAACGACAGGAAGCCCCAGTTGACTGGCAACGGGCCACCGTCGCTGAAGATGGTGCGATTCTTCCCCCGGACCGTGCCGTTGCTCACCGTTTACGACTCGGGAAGAAACAATGGGTCGTTTATCACACGCTGGAAAAGCCGCCGATTCCAAGAACCGCTCTCGGAATCCACACTGCCAGTGAGACGGTTGTTGCCGAACTCAACTCCAATGGGGAAGTTCACGTGCTGGTGGAAGTGGAGCTGTGAGAATGCCCTGACGTCGGCATCAAACGTCTTTGTGTTTCCGCGATTTCCTGAATCGATGGGGCCTGATTGTCCTGATTTGGTTACGAATTTCTTTATCTTTGGATATTCTGCGTAACACCGCATCAATTCTTGCGAATACAAAGAGTCAACGTTCGCAAATGTTTTGAATGGGTGACTGCTGAAATCAATTCGCATCCAGAATGTTTCACTGCAATGTTTCACTACGTTGATGCAGTCAGTTCCTCCAGATGATGAATGAGACCTATGACAACCTCACGGCGTGATTTTCTTTGTGCTTCCGTTGCTGCTCTGACTCCTTTGGCTTTCTCGCGGGTTGTGTTCGCACAATCGGGAAGTCAGGCCGCATCCGGGATGAAGCTGGGACTGGTTTCCTACAACTGGGGGAAAGACTGGGATCTCCCGACGACGATCAAGAACTGTACCGACACCGGTTTTAGCGGGGTCGAACTGCGAACCACTCATAAGCATGGTGTCGAAATTGCACTCTCTGCTCAGGAACGGAAAGAGGTTCGCAAGCGGTTTGAGGATTCCGCAGTGGAGTTTGTCGGGCCGGGGAGTGCTTGTGATTATCACTCGCCAGATCCCGAGGTTCTCAAAAAGAATATTGAAGAAACAAAAGCGTTTATCAAGCTGTCTCACGATTGCGGCGGGACTGGCGTGAAGGTTCGCCCGAACGGGTTGCCGAAAGAAGTTCCCGTTGAGAAAACCATCGAGCAGATTGGGCTGGCTCTGAAAGAGTTGGCCGTCTTCGCCGACGATTACGGTCAGGAGCTCCGTCTGGAAGTTCATGGTCCCGCAACTTCGGAACTGCCGGTGATTCACCAGATCATGCAGATCGCCGAACATCCGCGTGCCCGGGTCTGCTGGAACTGCAATGGGACCGACTTGAAAGGAGACGGGCTGGAAGCCAACTTCAAGCTGGTGGCCGATCGGATTGCGACCGTCCACATTCATGATCTGCGGAAAAACAACTATCCATGGCAGGAACTTTTCCCGCTATTGAAGGGCATTAACTTCTCTGGCTGGACATTGCTGGAAGAAGGCAATAATCCCGAAGACACGATTAGCGCAATGCGGGAGAATCGGGAAATCTGGAACGGTCTTGTGGCTAAGACCCCCTGACAAAATGCCCCTCGATCCGCTTGCGGAAAGGGGAATTTCATCGTTCGAGAGGTTTTGTTCGCGGCTCTAAAAAGTGACCACACTCTCTCCGGGCAGTTCATGTGAACTGCCCGGAGTTGTTTCCGTTCCAGATACGACTCTCGTCGTCACTGTTCCTCTTTGTTATGACAGTCGTTCCAAGTTTGCCTTAATGGAGAGATCAGTGGGGAGTGGGTAGAAAATGCAGGTCTTTTCCGGATTTTCTGATCCCTGGTCCCTGAATCCTGACCCCTTGCTCTCCATCGCAAACAAACTTGGAAGTACTGTATGAGGGTTCTCTATCCGGCCATTTCGCGGAGAACCTCTGCCAGAATGGTACAGCCTTCCTCGACGTCGGCATCGGTAACGTTCAGAGCGGGGAGCAGCCGGACCACCGTATCATGAGTGGCATTGATCAGTAACCCGCGCTGCAGGCATTTGGCCACCGCCGGTGTTGCTTCGATCGATAGATCGATGCCGATCATCATCCCGCAGACACGAACCTGCTCGATGATCGGCAGTTCCTTCTTGAGTTGTTCGAAGAACGCTCCAAACTTCGCGGATTGCGTTTTCACATTCTCCAGAATGTTCTCTTCTTCGATGGTTTGAACCGTTGCCAGTCCTGCCGACATAGCGAGTGGATTCCCGCCAAAAGTGCTGGCATGCAGGCCGGGTCGTAAGCTAGGAGCAATCTCATCTCGACACAGAAACGCCCCGCAGGCAACCCCTGACGCAATTCCTTTTGCCATGGTGATAATGTCCGGCTGCACTCCAAATGTCTGATAGCCGAACCAGTTTCCGGTCCGTCCCATGCCGGTCTGGACTTCGTCAAAAATCAGCAGCATATTGTTTTCGTCACACAGAGCCCGTAACCCTTCCAGAAAACCGGGAGCCGGAATATTCACGCCCCCTTCTCCCTGAACCGGTTCAATCAGAATGGCCGCTGTTTCCTGATCCACTAATTTGCGAACCGCTTCCAGGTCATTATGTGGAGCATATTCAAACCCTGGAACTAACGGACCGAAACCTTCATGATATTTAGGTTGCGCCGTGGCTGTTACGGCAGCAAATGTACGGCCGTGGAAGCCGTTTGTGAATGTAATAATTTTATACTTCTCTGACGCTGTATGTAGCCGGGCGAGTTTAATCGCTCCTTCAATCGCTTCAGCACCGCTATTACAGAAGAATGCTTTACCAAATCCACGGGTACTTAGAGCTTCCGCGAACTCCCCTTGCGGCTCGGTGTGCCAGGTGTTTGGAACATGAATCAGGCTTGAAACCTGAGTCTGAATCGCCTGAATGACTTTGCCTGGTGAATATCCAAGGATATTGCATCCCCAGCCGGGAAAGAGGTCGAGATATCGATTCCCTTCCGCATCCCAGACATGCGAGCCTTCCCCTTTCACCAGACTGACTGGATATCGTCTGTAGTTTGGAATGACATATTTATCAAAGAGGGCGACCGTTTCAGCGCTGCTTCGTTTCGACTGGGACATATTATTAACTTACGTGAATTGATATGGCTGAATATATTTTTTCCGGTGCGTCTGAACGCACCCTACAGATTAGCGATTTTCTAACTGACGATTTCGGTGCCGACTCCGCGATCGGAGTAAATTTCCATCAGTAATGAATGGGGAATTTTGGCGTCGACAATATGAATTTTTTCTACTCCCACATCCAGTGCTTCCAGAGCCGCTTCAACCTTAGGGACCATCCCGGTGGCGATTGTTCCGTCGGCAATCAGTTCACGGCATCGCTGAACCGTTAAATGGGAAACCAATGTCGAGGGATCCTCCTTATTTAAGAAAATCCCCGGGACATCACTCAGAAAAACCAGTTTCTCTGCTCCCATTAATCTGGCAATGGCAGCAGCTGCCGTATCGGCGTTGACGTTCAGGCCGTCCCCGTTTTCATCCAGTGCAATAGACGGGATGACGGGAATCGTCCCGGACCGGCAGACTGCCTGCAGGATGTCGCGACGGATATTGTGAACAGACCCGACACGTCCCAGGTCCACCGGGTTCCCTGCGGAATCGTTCAGAACAAGTTTTGTTCCCAAAAGAACATTCTCTGTGCCGACATGCAGACCGATGGCCC
>DATMFC010000295.1:0-15671 GCA_035556335.1 Planctomicrobium sp.
CATCCTGGTTGGCGCGTTCCGGCGACGTTGCGGCGGCTCCCTGAGATCCCTTACGGAAATCTTGAGGACCAGCCACCGTGAGGCTCGGAACCGCGACCAGCAGTCCGAGTCCCAGCGCCCATTTCCGTGGCAGAAGCATGGACTCACTCCTTCAGTCATGTCTTGAGTGTTCCGAAGCCCGACGTTTTGGCAACGGCCGGGACACACCGGTAACCCGGCGCGGAATCGATCGAATGATGTTGTCTCTCTCATCGGAAGAATGGAGAGGCGGGAATGAGTTATTCTGTGTTTTTCGCCTGAATCGATTGAGATGATGATCCTCAATACGACAAATGGGGGAAATGGGTCGTTTGGTGAAATTTCAGGCAAGGTCGGAACAAGAATCACTGATCAGACCTGATATAAAAAAACCACCGCATCCCGTCTGGAATGAGGTGGCTGGTAAATCGGTCGAATTGGTCATCCATCTCAGTCGAGATAGGTCACAACCAGTTTCCCATGAGTACGTTCTGCAATGCGGACACGGTACTTGCCGTAGTCGAATGTGACGACGTTCCTGTGGCAATGGACAACCACATCTTCACACCCACAAGGAGGAACACAGATGGCCACAAAGACCAGCCCACATGGGTTGCAGGGATCGTTCACCGCCACAACCTTTTTCACCGCACAGGGATGCACGTTTCGCAGGCGTCTGTATTCGACGCAGTCAAACAGTTCGATCCCGGTGTTATCAACGAGCGTTCCGATCACTTGCCCCGGTTGAACAATGATTCCTTCCGGAACCGGTTGAATGGTTCCCCCCGGACCAGGTTGAGCAGCCATTGCTGCCGTTGTCATTCCGAAAGCCAGTGCCAACGCAAGTAAACTCTTCATTGTCATTTCCCCTTGCAGGTTCCTTATTCAGGTTCCGTCTTGCCGCGCCTCGGGCGAATTCTCTGAATCGCCGTTTTCCTGACAATACTTAGAGCCGCGAACAAAACCTCTCAAACGATGAGAATTTCCTTTCCGCGAGCGGATCGGTGTCAGTTTTGTTTGGGCTTCTTATGGCGGGTCACTCGCCCGTCGCTCCGTCGAATTGATTGTCAGTCTTGTCTTGTCAGTCGCGCCTCTACCGGCATCATAGGCCATCTTGAACGGTGTCAAAGGGGAAAGTCTTCCAGGAGATCAGGTTCGCGGGAAAAACCCTCAAGTTTTGCATTTCTCCAGATTTCCCAGCTTTACGTGAAAAACCCATCACTCCTTGTTGACGCCACGCTACGGAAGAATTGGCAAAAGGTTATGGAGTGAAATCAGCACGGGGCGATGCGTTCGCTCCTGATGCGAGGAGGCGACAAGAATCTGCAAGATCTGCCGTTCAGAGCGGGCGTATCGGCTGATCGCTCCAAAAACTTGAAGTCGACTTGTCCAGATTTTTCAACAGGGATAGTTTCCCGCCGCCTCTCCGGGGCTCTGTCACTTGTCATCGCCTGTGACTTGAACCCGTTCATCCCCCTTTCATGATTTCCACCGAATCCGATCGTCACTGATCGTTTTCCGCGAAGATCCCTCCGTCCATTTGGATGCTGATATGTCTGTTCGGCTCAATTCTGAACATCTTGTTCCAGTCACCTGGAAGCCATCTGCCTTACTGCGTCGGTATCGACTCGGATTGCTGGCCGGTGGAATTCTCTGGGTTCTCGTCGCATCAACCTTCTGTGGATGCGGCAAGTCACACGGCTGGGTGATGAATCAGTCCGGTCGGGCGTATTACCGACAAGGGAACTATGTCGCGGCCCGAGGTGAGTTTGAACGGGCTCTCATGGACAACCCCTATCGGGCCAGCTACGCCTACAACGTCGCCCGATCGATGGAAGCCCAGGGGGACACCGCTGGTGCGGAAGAACTCTACCAGCACGCCTTGACTCTGAATCCACAACATCGTCCTTCTTACAACGCACTCTCGACTCTGTTGGTGAATCAGGGACGCTCCGACGATGCCCGTCAACTTCTGAGCGCCTGGTCATTCACACAACCATATGCCGCTGCCGCGAATGTGGAACTGGCTCAAGTCGAAAAGAGTGATGGAAATCTTGCCGGGGCCGAACAGCAACTCAATCTGGCTCTCGATAAACGCCCCGGCTTCGGAAGAGCACGTCGGGACATGCGGGAACTGCAGCGCGACATGGGTCGACCGGACCTTGCCAGGAACCTGATGTACTACCGCCGTCTGCAGGGCAACCCGTTTTACCAGTCAAGAAATGCCCAGTCTGACCCCATGACCGGAGCCAAAGCCGCCCCCTCCCAGAACATGGCCTGGAACATGCCGCAGTTCGACCCTCGTATTCGCGGGGGAGTCATTCGCGGAACATACGATCGTCCCGGTTTCTCATCCGGCTTCGGATCAATGCCAATGGAAGGCTCCATGGAATTCGGTTCCCCCATGATGGAACAGCCGATGATGCAGCAACCCATGATGCAGCCTCAAATGATGCCTCCTTCAACGATGCCGCAAGGGGGACCGGCACCAATTCCTGAAGGGGCTTTACCACACAATGGCCCGATCCTTCCCTCTCCCGGGGCTCATATGCCGATGCCATTTTCTCACGAACAGAACATGGTGATGCAGAGTCACCCGATGCCGCAACAACACACAGTACACTCCATGCCTCCAATGCAGGGACAGTACATGCCCGGGCAGCCTGTTCAGATGAACCCGATGCAGATGAATCCAATGCCGCCACATGGAATGCCAATGAATGCGGCTCCCATGAACTCAATGCCGATGCAGGGAATGACGACTCAACCGATGCCGATGCACGGGGCTCCGATGGGAGCAATGCCCGGACAAAGTTTCCCTCAGGGGATGCCGGGACACCAGCCGGTTCCTTCTCCTTATCCGCCAGTGGCTCCGGGAGGATTCCCCCAAGGACAGTTCCCTGTTGACCAGTCTCGAATGGTCCCGGTCCCGGCCCGTCATCCGGTGGAACTCGGTCAACCGGTTCCCGTCACCCAGATGCCGCCGCAAGTCCCCGGCGTGAGCGGAAGCCCCACCGTCATCTCCGGAGTCCCGTCGACCAACGCTTTTTAGAGCCGCGAACAGAACCTCTCGAACGATGAGAATTTCCTTTCCGCGAGCGGATCGGTGCCAATTTTGTTAGGGGTTCTGAGAACAGCGTGGCCTGAATTCTCAGACAAATGAACTACCGTGAAGGACGCAGAGAAAAGATTCTCTCTGCGTCCTTCATGTCATTGTATCGAACCTGTTCTTCCCGTCTTCTTCTACTAACCCCTGAATCCTGGCCCCTGCCCCTTTGCTCCCAGTTATCACCCCGTCCCCCGGCGCGCACCCAGCGCCACCGCCAGTTGACACGCCACAGGCCGGGTGAAGCCTCGCCGCACCATATTCTTCGCGTCTTCGCGCTGAAAATCTCTCGAAATCCCCGCCTCCCGATTGTATCGATTTTACGGAACATATGGGTTTTTCTGGTTTTTCCACCATCCGGCATGGCGGGTGCTTTGTGGGCCTGCTGCACGCATTTGACCACGACAGTGCACGCAGAGAAGTTGCCTGCAGCGACAACTCCGCACCAATCACGTTTCAAAAACAAAAAAGTTCACAAAACAACTGGAGATTCAATATGAACCTCATGAAAGATCTGCTCAGCGACGAAGCCGGCTTCGTCGTCTCGTCTGAACTGGTGCTGATTGCGACGATTCTGGTCATCGGAGTGATCACTGGCCTAGGAACCCTCCGAAGTGGGGTTATCCAAGAATTGGCAGACGTTTCCGCAGCCATCGGCGCCGTTTCCCAAACCTATCAGTTCAACGGAGTGACGGCTCATACAGCCGCAACTAATGGATCTGCGTACGTTGACAATAATGATTTTTGTGAATTGGCAACCCAAACAGCAGCAACTGCTCCCTCCTGCCTGGTTCTTTCCACACTTGGTACACCAGAAGGAGGAGCAACTCTGGCTCCGGTTCCGTAATTTTATCGATCGTATTGAAGTGTCGTTGGCACTGATTTAAACAAATTCCCCGGCAGCGCATCCCGTGCTGCCGGGGAATTTTATCATTGAAGACCGGGAACTCTGAATAAGTTCCAGAGACAAACCAGTTGTATCCCGGTGTATTCTCTTGCGCTACCTTAAGCTGACGTTTGTTCTGGAATTGGTCATAGGATTGTTGTGGAATCGGGAACTTTGCAATTTTTTTTAGTCCGGCACGAAGACTGCTAACGAATCTCTACTGCACGATCGTGGTCACGAATGTGCTGGCGGTCTCATTGCCTGCAGCAATGTTCCGCAACATATTCACAAAACCATGTTCACAGACAATTGGAGATTCACATGAACCTCATGAAACAATTACTCAATGATGAAACAGGCTTCGTCGTTTCGTCTGAACTCGTTCTGATTGCGACGATTCTCGTGATCGGAGTACTTACAGGCCTGACTACTCTTCGTACAGGTGTTATTCAAGAATTAGCAGACGTTTCTGCTGCCATTGGGGCAATTTCGCAAACCTACCAGTTTAATGGAGTGACAGCTCATACTTCGGCAACTAACGGGTCTGCCTACGTTGACAACAATGATTTTTGTGAATTGGCAACTCAGGCAGCTGCAGCAGCCCCCTCCTGCATGGTTGTTACGGGTGTTGCTGTAGCAGGAACACCAGAGGCGCCAGCGCCCGTGATTCTGGCACCAACCCCATAATCTTGCTTGCATAAGTTAAGCTATTTCTCTGGTATGAGAAGTATCCCCCAAGGGGCTTTGTGTGTCCCCTTGGGGTGTTTTTGAATCATAGAGGTGCTTGCCGATGAACGGTCATCTGATGCGACGTCTGTTACAAGAGGAGCACGGAAGTATAGATACTATGGTCTACGTTCTGATGACTACATTACTGGCCATCGGCGGTATCACTGGTTTAGCAACACTTCGCGATGGCATCGTACAAGAGTATGCCGACATCGGCTGGGCCTTATTGAGTCTGGATCAGTCTTATACTTATACGATCCCCGGTCCAGGAGGACCAATTACCGTCAATCATGGAACTTCCGGAGTTGGGCAGACACCTGTCGTTGTTAACGGTCGCACAGAATTGGAGCCAACCGGAATCAGTGATACCGGGAGTGGATTTGCTCCACACGGAATCAGTCTGAGCACTGCTGGAACCCCAGAGGGGGGAACGCAACTCGCTCCTGTCCCATTTGTGTACGGTTCGAATCTTCCCGGACACACTTCAGGTGTAATCCCTGCAGGATTTCCCGGCGCCTCTGAGGACACTCCGCTACCTCCATAACCCAGACAGTAATACAAGGGTGCTTGAAGCACGAAGCGAACGACGAGAGCGGTGCATTCTGTAACACCTCCGTCAATTGTCAGGAAAGGTTGACTTTCAGGAAACGTCTTCGTGCGAAATGCACCTTCAACCCGGGAGTTGCTTCATGCACCCTGCGCCTGACATGCGAAAGTAATACGAAATGTCAGAAATCCCAAAGGGAAAGCCAGACCGTTTGATCTTGAGGTGAGATGATCAGTAAATCACCGTTATGCCAGCGAAGAGTCTCGCAGCAGCGTTCTTTAGCGTCATAGAAGATCTCGGAAGAACTCAAAAGTTCGACCAGTTTTGTGTTGCCTGAATATCGGTTGGGGAGACCGTTGACAGAATAAGAGATGACGCCATCGGCGCCGAAACGACGGTGACTTCCAATGTCATGTGGAACAGGACCTGTTTGCCATTCTTTCGACCAGGGCGGAGATGATTCTAGGAACTGATCAATGGCTTTCTGGGAGACCTTCAGGATCACGAATGTTTCACCATCCCCCATAAATCCACCGTGGTCGTCGCCTGCATTCAGAACTTGCCAATCGCTATCAGTCTGGAAGCCGGTTGCATTAGTGAAGACCCGCTTCCCAGAGATGGGGGCGCTGGGTCGCCAGGCGGGAAAAGTGAGAATTCCGCATGCGCCGAACAAAAGACAGATTCCGGCGAGAATTCGGATGAAAGAGTATTTCGTCCAGATTTTCACCAAAGCCTCCGTAACGACACTTTGTCAAAAAGTGATCTCCCTCGTGGAAACGGACTGAGTTTTCACGAGGGAGTTATTCAGGTTGCTCCTACTTCGCGGTCTTCGTCTGAATCCGGCAGACGTACATGTCGGAAGTGAAGTAGAGAACCGAATTGTCTGGGCCGCCGAAGGTGCAGTTGGAGGTGTTTTCTCCTGTGCTGATTCGGCCCAGTAACTTGCCGTCGCTGGTCAGAACAGTAATTCCGCCGGGGCCGGTGCAGAAGATGTTTCCGTGCTTGTCGACATCCATTCCGTCTGGGAGGCCGGGGAGTTTCTTTGAGACGTCTGCCGTGAAGTCGTAAAGAACTTTTCCTTCTCCCAGTGTGCCGTCTTCGAGTACCGGGAATGCCATCAGCACGGCTTTCTTCGGATCGGATTGCGGAACATAGAGCGCTTTCTCATCAGGTGAGAAGGCGATGCCATTGGGGCGGGTCAATTCTTTTGTCAGCAGAGTCACTTTGCCGTCACCTGAGACACGATAGACCCCGCAGAAGTCGAGTTCGCAACGGGGATCTTTCAATTGACCGGGGAGCCCGTAAGGAGGATCGGTGAAATAGATGTCGCCGTTTGACTTCACAACCAGATCGTTCGGGCTGTTGAATCGCTTCCCTTGATAATTGTCGGCAATGGTCCGCTTTCCACCTTCTTTGGTCAGGACGGAAATGCGGCGATCACCATGCTCGGCACTCAACAGGCGTCCCTGCTTGTCGAGAGTAAGTCCATTTGAACCGGGTTCACGACCATAGTCTCCGGGACCAGTGAATCCGGAAGGTTTCAGGTAGACGGAGACCCCTTTTCCAGGAACCCATTTTCGAACGGAGTTGCTCGGGATTTCCGAGAAGAGCAGATACGGTTCTTTTTCATCCGGCACCCAGAGGGGGCCTTCAGTCCAGTCGTATCCTGAAGTCAGCACTTCAATTTTTGCCTGCGCGTCGATGAGATTCGCCAGTGCAGGATCGTGTGAGATCACTTCGCCAATGGTGGGAAAGTTGAGCGTATCCTGAGCCACTGCCGGAACAGCACAGAACAACGCCAGAGTCAGTACGGAACTCTTCAGCACAGTTTTTTTCAGCTTTGATAACATCCATCTCTCCCCGAGCGATTTGAAGATGAAGTCGTGGTCAATATCCCCGAATTCTCCCTCTCCCCTGAGGGGAGAGGGCTGGGGTGAGGGGAGGATCGATATGAAGTGTTTCCATTGGTAACGTTCGTCCCCTCATCCGGCCTTCGGCCACCTTCTCCCCAAAGGGGAGAAGGATTTGAAATCGTCCCTCTGGAGTTCCGAGACGGACTTCCGCTCTAATTGAACTCACGTTCCGCCGACAGGATGACTTCGTAGGTCGTACGGGCATCGTCTGCTGATCGCAACAACGGAAGAAACTCCGGCAGTTGAATCATTCGAGACAGCCGGGCCAGGACTTGCAAGTGTGACTGCGTGTCCCGACAGAGAATCAGAAAGAAGCAGTCGGTGGCAGAGTTGTTCTGGGCTCCGAATGCGATTCCGTTTGAGGTTCTTCCAAATGCGATCAGCGACTCTCCGGTGGCGTCTGGGAGTGGATTACGAGGGTGAGGAAAAGCGACCCCGTTTTCGAACGCCGTCGAACACATGGATTCACGTTCCTGCACTGCTTTCAGGATGGCAGCCGGTTCCCAGACCTGCCAGGTGCGCCCGGCAGCTTCGACCAGCGATTCCAGAACCGAACGCTTCGTTCGGGCTTCCAGTGGAACCTGAATCAGATCTGGCTTCAGCAAGCTGGAGACCGGAACTTCCTTGGGAATGCTGGGGCTGATTTGCGCATTCTCCAGAGCGGCCAACTGGCTGTCGGAGTAATCGCGCATCTCCTGTTCGAGCCATTGGGTTACTTCAGCGGCATGAAACTGCCATTCCATTCCACGTTTGTGAGCAGGAATGCGGCCCCGGCTGGCAAGACGTTCAATTTCACGACGATCACGGCCTAGTTGTCGCGCCAATTCGTCAACGGAATACCATTCGTGTGACATAGGAGGGACTTCGATTCATTGGAGGGTGAGACGGTCTATTACGTCATGGCCCAAATTCAGCTTGAACGATGAATGATCGAGTATGGCGAATTCACCACAGGTGACATCGAACAACGTGAATCCCGGCCCCGACGTGATACTGGTGGGAGAATGCAGCGAAAGGGGATGAAAGCAACGATCTCGAAGAAAGAATGACTCGGTACATACCATCACCCGCAAACCCTGCACACTTCTTGGAGCCGCGTACAAAACCTCTCACATGATGAGAATCCCTGTTCCGCAAGCGGATGGGGCAGGTTTAGTCAGGGCTTCCAAGCAACTGGATGCAGTATACGAGTGATTGTGAATCCCGACACCCCTGCGAGGGGAGAAACAGGACTTATGATATATTATTGATGCGACAGACAGGTGCGCCCCGGCACCTGACGATGAGAGCCCCTGACAAACCAGTTCCCGATCCGCTCGCGGAACAGGGATTCTCATCATGTGAGAGGTTTTGATCGCGGCTCTAGAAAATCAGATGAATACCGCTCTGGAAATGCTGGTGTCACAGGGCTGTCGCCTGTGATATCGCACTCCTCGCATGCAATATTTCTCATGTCACATAGTGTACGTCGTCCAGCTTTTCGGATCGTTCTTGAGACTGCAGGCTTGCAGAAAGCTGATCCCGGGCGGAAACGCATCGTTGCATCAGGTCGCGATGGTCAAGATTCCACAAGTCTCTTGACCAGACATCCATTTCATACCAGCCAAAGAAGCCGTTGTTTTCCAGGGCGAGAATGAGATCAGTCAGTGGAAGATGACCGTTCCCCGGAAGGAGACGATCGTTCTCGTGGCGTGGAGCAGGTCCCCAGTCGGCCAGAGAGACCAGTCGAATGCGGGACGCGATTTCTTCCAGACGTTGCATGAGATTCGGTTCACTCCACAGGTGATACGTTCCGAATGCCATCTGAAGTTGAGGGTGATTCACCCGGTCCATCAGTTGCAGCGTATCGTCAATGGTGTTGAGGAATGACCAGTTTCTGGAGAACAGGGCATGCATGGGTTGCACCGCCAGCACGACATCATAGGTCGCGGCGAGATCACTCAGTTCGGTCAGTGCTTCGGCGGTAATTCGAAAGGCATGAGAGCGAATGTGTCCTGCCTGAGGTCCGGTGATCACAGTGACTGTTCCCGCTCGCACCTGGCCTGCGAAGCGGATCACTCGTCGTGCATCGGCAATCAGCTCGCACAATGAATGTCCATGTTCTCCGGTGAAGCCGCCGATCCAGCCGACACTGGAGACCGGTACTCCGGACTGCTGGACTTTGCGCAGCGATCGCCGGATTCCGTATTTCTGAATCTTCCGCCAGCTCAGACCGATGGCCGGAATTCCGAATCGTTGATATTCGGTCAAATCAGTCGCGAGGCAATTTCGCAGAGTCGTCAACTGATTGATCGCCATGCGTTCAGTGAGGGGGGAGGCCGGCAATGAAATTTCTTTGCCGGGTGCTTTGCCGGAGGTTGCAGAGAGTCCGGGAATTGATTTTCCGGAAGTGGATGGGGTCAACATCGGGCTTGTTTCCGACGGAGAATTCATGGACGGTCTTCCAAACGATGAATTCACAACATCTCCTGATCAACGAAAACAAACAGACCCCGACGTCTGCTCAACTTTTGTAAAAGTGAAGAGACAACGAATTCTGCGATGTAGCGATTAGCCCTGAGAGTTTCACGTCACTGGGGCCCGATTCGAGAATCGGGATGACAGTGATGTCGAGTACTTGCGGCGTCAGTTTCACACAAGACTTCCTCCAGACGCACATTCAGAATTGCTCCTGAATACCTGGAAGTCATGTTGTGCTGAGGTGTCTGGCACTTGAGCGTGTGACCATTGGATCATTCGATCTCACACACAGCACGAAACTGATCATGCCCGCTCACTCTCTTACCCGTCAAACAAACTGGCACATGGCCCGTGCCATGTTACGCCTGGCAATATGAGATCACAGTTGGCCGCAACGTCGTTCAAAGCTGACTTGGAAGGTACGCTCTGTCTCTCATCTTTTTTCAGTCGCAACAAAACATGCCACAAAATACTGGCGTCTCTGGAACAGGACCGTTCCTGAGGATGCCATCGCCAGAGCATACCGACCGTCTGCGTTCCTGACTAGTCGGCCTTTGAGCCAAAATTGCCGATTGGACGAGGTCGCGGAATCCCGGCTTTTTGCGACGTTTGAAACCGGTTCAGTCGAGAACGCAGACGCTTGAAATGTTCGCCATCCCGCCACGCGATGATCAGCGTTTTGTCAGTCAAAACACAAGGTGCGCGGAGACACGGCTAAGCAACCTGCTCTAAAAGCGACTCGGTGAACTGTTACGTTCGAACGGCACGGGGAAGCTGTTCCATCACCAGATGAATGGCGCGGGCAAGTTCACGAATCAGTTTGGAATAACGCTTTTCCCGAAACAGTGTTTGAGCGTTTTCCATAATGCGGGCATGTTCGTCCCAGTCGACTCCCCAGCTGTCTGCTTTGGCGGCGTGATGCAGTTCGGTGTCGATCCGCATCAGCAGTTCCGCAAGGTCCTTTGAAGAAAGACCAACAGCGGTACGGTGCGGTCGCGAGTGGTGAGTCATCGAGTCATCAAGAGGAGGGAGCAGTGGTTCCACTTTCTTGACGCGGAATGACACAAAAAGCAGGATTGCCATTCCGATCAGTGAAGCGATGAGGAGAATCGCCCCTTTCAGTTGCTGCCCCACAATCAGGAGCGCCAGTCCGCTGGCCAGACCAAATGCGGCCCCCCAGATTCCTCCCAGCCAGGCCCATCCCGGTCCGGGGTTCTCATCCAGGAAATCATCCAGAGGGTAAGCTGGGCTTGAGACGTTCGCCGGAGGATCTCCCACCCGGGTGACCACAACGGTGATGTTATCCGGTCCCCCGCGCAAGTTGGCCAGATCGACCAGCAACTTCACTGCCTGAGCGGGAGGAAGCTCACGGACGATCGCTCCGATTTCTTCGTCCGATACCTGATTCGATAATCCGTCCGAGCAAAGGACGAAAACGTCTCCCGGAAAGATGACACTGGGACCTTCGATGTCGACTTTGACCTCTTTCTCCGGGCCGAGAGATCGAGTGATGATGTTTTTGTGCTGGGAAAGATCGATCAGTCCTTCCATTCCGCCATGTTGACGCTCCAGTTCCCACTGCAGACTGTGATCGAACGTCAGCTGATCGACACGGTCTCGTCGCACCCGATAAACCCGACTGTCACCGACATGTCCGATAATGGCCCCCCGCGCAGTGAGCGCCAGGACCGAACAGGTCGTCCCCATGTGGTGGAAGTCGATATTCTGAGTGCCACGATCGTTAATGGCGCGGTTTGCAGCGAGAATCGCTTCCATCAGGACCCGTCGCGGGTCTCCGGGAGGGGATTTCAGAAAAGTATGCGGAACCGTCTCCACTGCCAGACGACTGGCCAGTTCTCCGACCGCGTGTCCTCCCATCCCGTCGGCCACCATCATCAGATGGCCGGAACGGACCCATTCCGCTTCGTCGTGGCAAAGGTGCACGCAATAGGCGTCTTCGTTGTTCTTCCGGCGCAGGCCGATGTCGGTTCCCGCCTCGCATTGCACCGACTGTTCCCAATACACCGTGTCACGCCTCTGCGATGATGATAACTGCCATGAACTTCTTCACTCATTCAGATTCCACTGATGTCTTCGATGACCGGGGAAACCTGGATTGTGATGAGAAGGGGATTCAAGAATACAGTTATGTCTGATTTTTCAACAACGTATTTCAAACAACATCTCCAAAATCATAACTCCGGGGATTCCCTGTCGCTACGATCCCGCGAAATCCTTTTTTCTGTCATGGGGAAGAAGCCAGAGTTGTTTAGAGCCGCGAACAAAACCTCTCGAACGATGAGAATTTCCTTTCCGCGAGCGGATCGGTGTCAGTTTTGTTAGGGGTTCTTACTCTACAGTGTGCCGCATCGCTCGAGTTTTACCAATAAAAACGCTGTACTCCGCATGGCAGGACGGTGAACATTTCAGTGAATGTGATCTAGCGGAACCGATTTCTCCTGAAGCTGTTCCGTGGCCCACCGAAGTGCCTCTTTGAGACGTTCCTCCGTCTCCTCCAGTGAGTTTGATTCCGCAAAGACCGTACAGACCGGGTCTCCTTTGCGAAAGAGGGTTCCAGGCATTGGCAGATCGGCGATTTGCGGCATCTGGTCGACGGAAACGCTGGCGGGGTCGACGAATTCGGTCTGTAACCGGCAATCAGCAGGACTGAAGAGAACGGCCTTCCCGAGAACTTCACTCACGGTTGAAGCAACCCACTGTGATTCCGGGAGAGAGTCTCCTGTAAAACAACGGGCATGTTCGGCAAGGAAGGGGATTCCGACAAAATGCTCCAGTAGTTCCAGCGATGCCGGATAACGGGGATTCACTTCCGTCACCCAGGGAAGTCCTTCACGATCAATGATGAAATCGACCCCGAAGACTCCCGCCAGTTTCGATTTCCATTTCAGAACGTTTCCGAATCTCCGTAACAGTAATTCTGTCTCGACCGGGAAAGAGACGGGGGCAACATTTCCGCACCATTGATACCCGATGCTGTGTGATTCGCTCCGACCGATCAGTTGCCTGGTCATTCCGACGAAGCGGATATCCCCCGGTTCACGATAGGCAATGAAGATTGCGGAACAGGGCTCTCCCTCAACTTTTTTCTGAAAGAGATGCGGTTCATTCAAGGTGAGCGAGTGGCCGTTTTCTTCGGTCCAGTCTTCGATACCGCGTCCTCCTGTTCCGGATCGGGGACGAATCAGCCAGGTTCCGTCGAAGGGAGGAGGAGCCTGTTCGTCGCGGGTTTCGGGATAACCAAGACGAGAAAGTCGGGCGAACTCCTTTAATTCCACTGGATCCCGCAGTTGGGAAATCGTCTTGACGGAGTTTCCCCACAACGGGTGTGTTTGGCTGATGATGTGGAGCAGGTCGGGACGGATCTCCATGCCACCGGTGTACATCACCGGAACGTCAGGCCAGTTTCGGAGAAGGCGTTCCAGTTCGACAGGGTCTTCCGGCAATGTTTCCACCGGAGCGTGATGACGGAGATCGGCGTCCGAGTAAAAATCCAGACACTGAGGGCGAAAACCGGCTCGAATCGCAGAGAACGCTGCTGCTCTCGTACTGGCACCGATAATCAGCAGATCGGTGTTGGAAGGAACGTGATGAATCAAGATCAACCTGTTGACTGAAGCCCGCCTGGTAAAATGGCTTATGGTAAAGTAAACAACTCTAAAACGAAAACCGGTGATGCCCGAGGATTCGGACATCACCGGTTTCGGTGAGAGAGTTGAGAGACCGTTGCTTGCGGGAAGAGAGAGGGGGGGGAGGAAAATTCAAAATTCAAAAGGCTGAAAATTCGAAATTCCCCTTTTTGAATTTTGAATTTCTAATAGACATCATCCTGTCCGTCACAGAATTCGGCTTCGTCATAGAAGCGGCTGCCGTCGGTTTCGGCTTTGTGTCCACCGGAGCAGTGAACTTTGTAACCCTGTTTCAGACTGGCGAAAGCGGAACCGACGTCTTCCAGTTCGTTGTTCACGTTCAAGGCGACTTCGCCGAGGCCAACAATCATGGCCAGCACACCGACGGTGGAGACCAGTACCAGTTCTGCAGAAACAATGAAACCAGCTTCGTCGTTGATCAGGCTGTTGCTGACGAGGTTGTTCAGGAGAGCGTTCATCTTCGTATTCCTTTGTGTGGGGGTGACTTTGATGAAGGACACTAAAGCAGAGGGAGTGCCAAACAGACTTCGCAGCGCCAAGATCATTGAACACTTTGGACGGATGATATTCACAAAGTGTTTCAGTGAAATTGGTTACAGGATTTCTGTTGGCGTCAGTTTTTCTGAACACCTCTGTTCAGCCCGTTTGGCAGAATGATGCCGTCAGACAACATGAATGAGCCTTTCAGAGAGAAGATTCGCCGGAAGCGACTGGTTGAGTTCGGCTTACGGCAATGATGCCGAAGTGCAACGTGATGCCCGGCAGCAGCAACGCCGGGAGATGAATGTTAAAAGTGATTCACTGGGGGGGAATGTCAGATTATTCGTAGGGTGCATGAAGCACGAAGAAATCAGGGGAATGGTGCATTCCGCAACTCCGCCTCAAAAACAGTGTGTGATTTCCATCAGGAGAGAACTTCGTGCGCAATGCACCGCCACTTAAGGAGTTGCTACATGCACCCTACTGGAGGTATGAATAATCCAGACTAGGGGGGAATGTCAGGGGATTTGTTCCAGCGTTTGGTGTGAGATCAGCTCGTTATTTTCACAAGGAACGCTGAAAATCCTTACCGAAGATGCTCTAATGAATGTTGATGTGTGCGAATTGAGTTCCCTTCGGGACTGTTCCCTGGTCTTTCAGGCAGAAATCAAGATTCATGATCGTACGTTTAATGTCGATGGTGCTGTTTGCGGGGTTCGCGATGGTGGCCCTGGCCGACGGCCCTGCGGTTGAATTCATTGCTCATCGCGGGGCTTCGTACGATGCTCCGGAGAATACGGTCGCCTCATTCAAGCTGGCATGGGAACAACGGGCCGACGGGGCGGAATGTGATCTCTATCTGACCAAAGACAATCAGATTGTCGCCATTCACGACAAAACCACCAAACGGACTGCCGGTATCGAGAAGATTGTCGCACAATGCACACTGGAAGAACTGCGGGCACTGGATGTTGGAACATGGAAACTGGAGCGATTTCGTGGGGAAAAAATTCCGACCTTTGCAGAACTTCTAGCCACGATGCCTGAGGGAAAGAAGATTTACATCGAAGTGAAGTGTGGGCCGGAAATCGTTCCGGAACTGCTTCGTCAACTTCACGCAAGCCGCCTCCCTCCGCAATTGACGCCGGTGATCTGTTTCAATGCCGATGTCATCGCGGCAGTAAAACAGCAGTCTCCCCAACATCCCGCTTACTTTCTCCATAGCCCGGAAAAGATCACAGCGGAAGAACTGATTTCAAAAGCGAAAGCGATTCATGCAGACGGAGTCGATTTAAAAGCGGTGAAAGAACTGGATCAGGCTTATGCCGAGAAAATTCATGCCGCCGGGCTTCGGCTGGATGTCTGGACTGTCAATGACGTGGCGGAAGCACGACGTTTGATTGATCTGGGCGTGAAAGGGATCACCACCGATCGACCAGCTTACCTGAGAGAAGGATTGCAACTGCAGTCCAACCGGTGAGGGCCGCGAAATCTGTTCCCTACGAGTTGAGTGCCTGCAGGTGACGGACGAAGTGTTCTTCCAGAATTGCTGCCGAAACATCAGGATGTTCGCGCAGAATCTGATGAACCAACGGGCCGAATTCGAGATGAGTCAGGACGGATCCAAAGGTACAGTGCAGGATCTGGCGCCCGGGAGCGGTGAATCCTTTTCCTGTTGGAACATCGCTCCAGTTTTCCAGATAGACACGTTCCATCTCGGCGGCATCGGGAATCTGATCGACACACGGGGCCGACTCCAATGTTGCAGAAACATGGTAAGTCGCCCGATCGGTCGGATACCGGTCACGTGAGAATCGGACAATGTGACGAAACTCCTCCGGGGCACAACGGGCTACGACTCGCA
>DATMFC010000296.1:0-4645 GCA_035556335.1 Planctomicrobium sp.
CCTACCATACCGAAAACCGGATCGAATGAGGAGAGACACCGATCCGATGTCCAGGGCTTTTGTTTTTCAAGATGGGTAACCTGCGGGAGGGCGAAGCTCCTGCTGAGCCGCATAGAAGATGACGCTTTCTATGGTTTGCGGCTCGGCAGGAGCCTCGCCCTCCCAGGCAATTTTCAGTAAAGCGAAAGCCCTGAGCCGATGTATTGCAGGATGTCATGGACGCCCCCTCTTTTCCGCTACTGACTGTACTGAATTCCGCTGCTGGTCAATCCATGGACTACCATTGTCCCGGAGAACGCCAGCCGGTTTCGCGAGCCATTCATCTGGCCCGGCTCGCGTCGGGACATCGCGCCTGCCGGGAATGCAGACACCAGCAGGAAACGGGCTCTTTGCCTGGAGCCGTAATCAAACGACTGCGGCAGCGTCCAACCAACCCGACGTTTCTGATGAATGTCGATGAGGGAATTCGTGGTCTTTACACCAACGAGTTGACCCGTGAACGCATCTCATACATCGTCCGTTGCATTCTGGACATCGTTGAAGAAGAACGAGAATCCGAACAAAGCGACACGACTCCCATTAACGGACCATTACGTATCGTTGTCGGTTTCGACGGTCGGCCGGAGTCACCCGATCTGGCAATTGGAGTTGTTCAGGCTTTGAAACAATCTTTGACCGACCTGATTGACGTCGGTCTGGTCACCCGTCCCGAACTGGATTTCTCGATCGATCGCTTTCATCCTCATCTCGGACTGTTTGTCACCGGCGGCCTTCACTCTGTCGGCTGGACCGGACTCGATCTTCTCGATGGACAAAGCTGGCCCTGGCTGACGATGGAACGACAATTGAAGCTGCAGCAGCGTCTGGACTCCCAGTCGATTCCTCGTCGCAGCCGGGTTGCCGGACGTTACCAGACTGTCGAAATTTCCGGCGAGTACGAAGCGGCCCTGTCACACCAGTTCCATGCTCTGCGCCCTCTGCGAATCGGGATCACCTGCCCTGACCACAAAATTCTCGGCATGGTCAAAAAGCTGACAGGACAAACCCCGTGTGACGTTCGTTTTCTTCAGACCGGTTCTTCCCGCCAGAGTGAGCGAAGCCAGAAATCCTTGCCCGATCTGATCTGTGAACGGCATCTGGATCTCGGATTCGCAATTGCTCAGGATGGTCGGGGATGTGAACTTTTCGACGAAACCGGAGCAAAACTCTCTGTCGATGCCATCTCAGAGTTACTCCTCCTGCCGTACAACAATCTGAGTGACGAGAAACGAACAGGGGGACGCGACATCCTTCACATCTTTCCCGATGAGCGGACCCGCCGCGAACGACAGCGTTCCAGCGAGATTCCTGTGATTGTCGATGAAGCCGGAAGATCCTTCTTTCTGGATGAATCCCCAGCCTGCGACGCGGTTCAGACTTTTGCCCGCCTTCTGGAGGTCCTCAGCCTGTCGGAACGACGGCTTTCTTACGTCGTCGCTTCGCTGTCGGAAAAGTAACAAAGACGTAACACGTTGGCGGCCTGAAGCGGAGGTGACACCGGGTGGCCGCGATTGCTTGCAATCGGGGTGGCGCAGCCATACGAGGCCATTCGATTACGCTTTGATTCAGTTTGTCCCGGAGTAACGACAGATGGTCGGCATGATTTTTTGAGCCGAGACAGTTCTGGCGAGGGAACGTCTAATACTACAGTTACAGATTGTGTTTTGCTGATTTTTCGATGGTCAGGCATGCGGGAGGGCGAAGCTCCTGCTGAGCCGCATGAAAGATCACGCGTTCCTTTGGGTTGCGGCTCGGCAGGAGCCTCGCCCTCCCAACACCGTATTTTATCATGCAAAAACACTCAAAACATTGGGCTTTTCAACAAGTGCAACTGTAGTACTAAGTCGCGACCTCTTACGGCTGCGCCGCCCCGATTGCAAGCAATCGCGGCCACCCGCGTTGCACAAATGCAACGCCACAGCGCAATCGCTGCAACTCGCACGGGCTGCTCTGGAAGACTGATTGTCTCCAGAATTCAACAAGAGTTGCCGGAACTTCGTCGACTCTGGTCTCCGGGAAGACTTAGGTTCAATCAAACCTCGCTCTTTTTCATTTGTTTCCGGAATGCCACAATGAGTTTGACGGTTGGCGGCAATCAATCACAGACCAAGCAATCACAGACCAGACCGGGTTCATCTGATCTCGGCCATTCTGAGTCAGAACAATCCGTTTCAGTACAGGATCCTGTCGTGGATGATTCCGACAAGAAAACAGAATATCTCACCCCGGATGGGGAACCGAACGTCGCGTTATTGAAAGATCGAACTCCACTCTGGGCCAGAACAACTGCCGCCAGCCTGTGGATTGTGTTTGCGCTGGCCGTCATGTTTGTGTTCTGCAATCTGATTCCGGCCTGGCATACCGATCTCTGGGGACACCTGAATTACGGTCGCTGGATCGTGGCCAATCAGTCGGTTCCCACATTCGAACCGACACTTCCACTGGCTCAAGGAGTTCCGTTTGTGGATCTCCCCTGGCTCAGTCAGGTGGTCGGGTATCTCATGTACTCGAAATACGGTGTCCCGGGGATTCAGTTTCTCAATGGACTCGGCATCGTCATTGTTGCCGGATTGCTGACGTTTGCGGTCTTCCGAAGAACCGGGAATCTCGGAGCCTCTTTTCTCACACTGTTTGCCTTTTACTGGGTGAGTTATCAGCAGCTTCTGGTCGTTCGCCCGCAACTGGGTGGAGCCGTGTGCTTTGCTCTCGTCTTTGTCATGGTCACTTCAGCCCAGTGGAGGAAGTGGTACACGATTGCCATTCCTCTTGTTTTTGCAGTCTGGGCGAACGTGCATGGTTCGTTCATTGTCGGACTGGCATTACTGGGAGCATTCACCGTTGGACGTGCCTGTGACGTGCTGCTGCGAACCCGAAACTGGAGAGCCATTTTTGCAGAGTCGGGTGTTCGAAATCTGTTTTTTGTACTGGAACTTTCAGCAGTGGCCGTGCTGCTGAATCCTTATGGAATTGTGGCCTACGCGGAAGTTTTAGGGTTCTCCGGGAACACAAACCTTCATTCATTGATTGAATGGGAACCGCTGACATTACGCATGAAACAGGGACGGGCGGCCTTCGCTCTGGCTCTGGCACTGGTCATCGCGTATCGGCTCAGTCCCCGTCGGGCAACGATTCGGGAATTGCTGCTCCTCACCGGATTAACAGTCGGTATGCTCTGGTATTCCCGGATGATCATCTGGTGGGCACCGGTTGCCGCGTACTATCTGGGACTGCATACGGCCGCTGCCTGGCGTCACTGGAAGAAATCTGCTCCTCCCGTTCGAACTGCCACCGGACTCCGAACCATCGTGGCTCTGGGAATCCTCTGGATTGGATTCGCCTACACACAATTTGGAATTCAGGTCATTCATGGTCCTGTTCAGGATCCGACACTGGCAGAAAAACAGTTCCGCAAGACTGTTTCTCCAATGACTCCAATCGACATCACCGACTACCTGAATCGCAATCCTCCCGCCGGACTCGTTTTCAATCCCTATGAATGGGGCGATTACCTGCAATGGGCCGGACCGAAAGGCTTGCAGGTCTTCGTGAATTCTCATGCACACCTGATTCCGGAAGAGATTTGGAAAGACTACCTGGTGATCTCCAATCTCGGAGCCGGCTGGGCCAACCGACTCGATCGTTATGGAATTCAAACTCTCATTGTCGATAAGACGAACAGAGAAGAACTCGCCCGGGCGATGGAAGAACAGACCGGCTGGCAGAAAACTTTTTCTGACAGTCGGGGAGTCGTCTTTGTCCGTAAACCGATTGGATCCGTTGCCGACAAACCGAAGTCCGAAGAACCAAAACCAGAAGAGTCCACTGAAGTAAAAGAGTCTGCTGCAACAGAACAATCCGTTGGAGAAGCGGCTCAATAACCTGATGAATACAGAGGAACCACGGAATGAACTGAAAAGACGGAAATGAAGAAGTGACGCGGCACGGTCCGTTTTCTTTATTCCTGTTCCGTCACTTCCGTCTTTTCCGTGGTTCATCTCCTGTTTCCCAAGAACATCTTTGTCTTTATTTCAATAGAGATCTTTTCGTACCGACAGTGTGAACACTGCGTCAGCGTGAATGTCAGCGTCATCATGAAAACACGATCATTCTGGAAAACATTTGTTCTCGTTCAGGTCATCGTCGTGGCCGGATTCGGGCTGTCACTCTTTCTGACAGACGCGAACGCACGCACCCAACTCCGACTGATGGTGCCTGATCAGGAAGCCTTCGCTCCGGTTCCCATTCCGCGCGACAAGCCGATTGAAATCGCTCGTCCGTACAACAAACCGGAATGGGTTTCCAATGAAGATCTGGCTGTAGTTCTGAAGCAGGTTCAGCCTCGCTTCGATCGCGAAAAAATGAAACCGAATTTCGTGGAACATGCCCTCAGAACTTGGGGAGTTGATGCGACGTTTCAGAATCCCGGCGTTATTTCCGGTCAGGAGATGCTGGAGTTTCTCACCGACAACGCGAAGTTCGTTGACTCCTGGGGAAAGGAGATCTCTCCACTCCTGCAGGAACGTTCTCGCGGAATTGGTATTCACTGGGGAACTGATCTGGGAGCCTCGTATCACCATGATCACCTGCTGGCCTGCATCACAGAAGC
>DATMFC010000297.1:0-27692 GCA_035556335.1 Planctomicrobium sp.
CGAACGGAGGTTCCTTCGTAATCGAATTCGACATTGGCGTGAATTCGTTCGTGTTTCCAGCCACGTTTGGAGGGAGAGCGGAAAATCAGACGCGGTTCCGGAACCGGTCGGACTTCCTGCAATTGCAGTGATTTTGGCAGATCCAACTGCGGCAGCACCGGCATATCCAGCAGCCAGTCGACGAGGTCTTGTTCCTCATTCACTTTGGCTGTGAACTTCTGTTCCCCGAGGAGCATGGGGATCCAGTCGAATGCTCCGAAATCTTCCAGTCGTGAAATTTTATTGTTGTGAACAACCAGTCCGCCGGGGAGCAGCAGATCACATTTTTCGATACGAAGTTTTTGATCTCCACTTCGGACTTCCCCGCGCAGCTGCCAACTCTGGTCTTCGAGTTGTTCCAGGCAGAGACAGAGTTGCCAGGCTTCCGACTCATTCCAGACCAGTGGCGGCATTTCTGCTTCCGAGTCGTCCAGAAATCGGAGTCGTTTGGACCCGGCCATTAACGGCAGAATAAGTGTGCAAAGTTCGAACGGTACGCGATAACGATAGACAGATGTCTGGAACTCGGCCTGTTGAGCCATCCACCCGGTTCGTTCCGGCGTTCCTCCCCCAAGGAATGCGAGAATACGACGATCGTCGGCGTGATCGACATCTTCCAGTTGTCCCGGTCGGACTTTGAGTGGTTTCAGTTTGCCCCATTGTCCGTTACTGCGGCGTTGTCGTTGAGAAGTCTGAACGACCAGTTGTTGCGACTTGCGGCTCTCCAGAAGATCGACTTCGTAGAAAATTTCCCGCTCGCGCGATTCGGCTGATGCTCCCGGCCGTGTGGATGCCGGCATCTGGTTTCGCAGTTCGCGCAGTTTGGTTTCCCATTCCCGCGTCTGTTGTCGGGGAGGAGCCGCTTTGGCGCTTCCGGTGGCGGCTGCGGCCGTCGATTTCGATTCACTGGGGAAGAACAGGTCTCCTTCCAGATCATCCTCATCCCACGAGGCCAGATCCAGCGGGGAATACCGTGTTTCCGAGACGAACGGCGGGACGGCTCCTGCCTTGGCGACACCTGTCAGGTACGATCCTGCGTCCACTGCGAGCACGGTGGCCCACAGATGTTTGCAGGCAGGATCGCGCGTCTGCCCTTCTCCCACGCACGAACAATACATGCGCAGATCCCCATCCTGACGGCTCAGGTGGGTTTGATACTCCACTCCATCACGAACGACCGCATGCAGATCATCCGCAGTCACACGCGCAATGGAAACGCGATCTGCCTGCAGATAGGCCTGACCTCGAAAACGGATATCACCGCGAAACTTACTTTCAAGAAGCTGTGTCAGAGACACCAATTGCCTCCCTGCAAACGCAAACTCGACCAAATCAAACAAGGATTTTCATCCCGCAGCCAAAGACATCATTGATCCAATGTGAGACCTGTGATGCTCAATGCGGGATGTTTCGCACGAACGAATGGCCCTGAAATCGGGCGCAGTCTCCCAGCGTATCGCAAGAGACCGACACTTTACCAGACTGGAGTTGTGAAAATATCTCTACTGACACAATGGCAGAGCCAGGAAAAATTTCAGTGGAATCACGGAAGGAACGGAAAACACGGAACAGAAGAAGGGAGATTAACGGATGTGCTCAAATCAGACCGGCACTTCAGAGGATCAGCGAAATTCAAAATCTTCCGTGTATGAGTCAGGGAGATTCCCACGAAAAGGGCAAAAATCGAACAAAAATCAGATTGTGAAGCGGATTCACATCACGTATGACACCTGCGACCACAGGCCCACGACTGACCGAATCTGCTTGATTTCCGTCTCTTCCGTCCTTTCCGTGGTTCCTCTGTCTCTTCTCCGTGTGATCCGGATTACAGATCAAGCAGTTTGTTCATGAGTTCCGCGGTATCTTCCAGAGATTTGTCCGGACCTTCGCGGGTCGCCCAACCGGTGTAGCCGATCTGTTTCAGCGCGGCCCGAACTGCCGGCCAGTCCACGTCCCCTTCTCCGAGACGACAGAACCCGTTTTTCACACCCCAGTCTTTCACGTCCAGCTTCACAATTCGCTTACCGAGCAGGGCGATCCATTCTTCCGGCTTGCCGAATTTGCGGACGTTGCCGATATCGAAGTACACGCCGACCCAGGGGCTGTCGATTTCATCAATATAGTCACGCATCTGCTCCGGAGTTTCACAGAACCCGTTCCAGACGTTTTCGATCAACACCGGAATTCCGAGTTCAGAAGCGAGCGGCAGCACTTTGCGAATTTCGACAATCGACCGCTTCCAGACATCGTCATGCGTTTCGTCAGCGCCGGTGACTTTTCCGGGAACAAGCAGAACGGAACTGCCGCCGATCGTCTTGGAATCACGAATCGCGGTCAACAAGCCCTGAACGCCTGCTTCACGTACAGCGGCGTCCGGTGATGAAAGGCGTTGATTCCAGTGGATCTGGTCGACGACACCATGAATTGGGTAGTTGAGCTTCAATCGGGCGGCGTTCACCGCTTCCACGTTCAACCCGGGGCTTTGTGTTTCGATTCCGTCAAATCCCAGACGCTTGTATTCCTCCATCACCTTGATGGCCGACTCTTCATCTTTGCCGATGAAGCCCCCTTTGTTGGACTTGTAAATGCGTCCTTTGTTTTCATGAGTCCGATCGTTGGCAGCAGCCACGGCGGGAGTAATCCCCTGTGTTGCGGCGATGGCTCCCAGAGTCATTCCGGCGGAATATTTGAGAAAAGTTCGGCGAGTCGTTTCGGACATGAGTGATACACCATCAGGCAGGGGAAAAACGGAAGGAAACAGAATTCCGAAAAACTGGGATTCTCTTTCAACACCCCATTTCTCAGACATTCGGCCTCAGTCATTCTGACTGTGCCTCAGCATACACCAGTTCAGATGGGTTCGTCCTCCTGAAAGGAGAAGGAATTCAAGAGTTCTTCCATCTTCAGTCCATTGCCGGCTCACCTATGGAAGAAGCGCGCAAACAGACAACTCTTTTACCTCTCATCAATTCAAAGTCGCAACTTGTAGAAAGATCAGTGCTGTTCACTCATGTCCTTCTTTTCCTCCAGGACATCTCTTGTGAACAAACGTGAAACAACCTGTTACCCCGTTGTTATCCTGTTGTATGTTGATCTCCGCTCACGATGACCTGTCCGTTTGAATCAACGGAAACATAGATGACGTTTTCGTGCCAGCAGACAGGACACTTCTCGACCAGTTCCTGAGTGCGTCCTTCGGAGATATCGACGGGAAAATGAAAATCTTCCCGGCACGAATCACAGATGTAACGTCCTTCATCGACAAACTGGGTTCGTTGCTGAAAAGGACTTTCCTGACTGAAGTCGACCGCGTCGTTGGCTTCAAGATGTCGGTCAATCTGCCGAATGCGCCGCAGATGACGTCCGGCGGAGAACGGGGTCTCCAGCCAGGTCTGGACAATCTCCATCGCTTCATCGAAATCGACCATACGCTGGCCGATGGAAATCATGTTTGCATTGTTATGTTCGCGCCCTAGTCGGGCTGTCTCCACGTTCCAGCACAAAGCACAGCGAATGCCGGGAACACGGTTTGCAACGATGGCTTCCCCGTTTCCGCTTCCTCCGAGCACAATTCCACGATCATATTCTCCGGAGGCAACGGCTTCGGCGGCGGGACGGATGAGTACGGGATAATCACATGAGGCGTCGGAGTGCGTTCCAAAATCATGGACGTGATGTCCGGTTTCAATCAGGTAGAGTTTGATTCGTTCCTTGTAATCGAACCCGGCATGGTCACTGGCAATTGCGAGCCGCATGGGAATGTCTCCTCATTCATTGAACCAGTTCAATATTCCTTCTCTCTTCAGCATAGCAATTTCCATTCTGTTTCGAGACAGAATCCAACGATTTCAAACGAGTCTGAAAAAACAGGAAAACATCACTCGACACCGGCATCTTTTCCGTGTTTCAGAATGTGGAAATTCCGGGAGGGCGAAGCTCCTGCTGAGCCGCAAGCAAAAGAACGCTTTCCATGGTTTGCGGCTCGGCGGGAGCCTCGCCCTCCCGGGTGTCTTCAATAAAGCGAAAACCCTGCTCGATATCCGCAAGATAGTCGCCTTGAATTCGAGAACCATCTTGCGGATGTTGACGATCGATGCTCGCCGGGATATGACGGCGATTTGTCTACGACGATTCCTCTTCTCTCTGGCGTCCTGATCATGTCGATCCCTGCGGAAAAGATTCTAGCGAACTGGAACGGAACAGAGATGCCCTTGTCCGAAGTTCGGGTCTCCGTTCTGGATCGCAGCTTCCTGTTTGGCGACGCCGTTTACGAGGTGATTCGAGTCTATCGCGGAGTTCCGTTTCTCTTTCAGGATCATCTTGACCGACTTGCCAGCAACTTCCGGAAAATGGCATTGCCCGTCGACATCCATCGACTTGCCGAACGGATCCGTTCCCTGTTGACGCACAGTCTCTCGCAGAATGGATTGCAAGAGGCCACCATCTATATTCATGTCACGCGAGGGGAAGCTCCACGAACTCATGCGTTCCCGATTCCGGCGCCCAGTCCGAATGAATTGATCTACGCGCAGGAGTTTCGAGACCCGTATTCCCGGCAACGGATTGACGGGGGATCGATCATTCTGATTGACGACATTCGTTGGAAACGCTGTGACATGAAAAGCGTCAACCTGCTGGCGAACTGTATGGGAGCCGAACAGGCTCGCGAGGCCGGAGCCGATGAAGCGGTCTTCGTCGACACCGACGGAACACTTGTCGAAGGGACACACACGAGTCTGTTCGGCGTAAAAGAGGGAGCGATTCTGACGTCTCCGTTGGGACCGGGTTTGCTCCCCGGAATCACCCGTCGACTGATTCTGAAAATGGCCGAGTCCGAGCAGATTCCAGTGATCGAAGAACGTATCAGTCAGACTTCGCTGCCGACAGTGGATGAGATTTTTTTGACCGGAACCAGTACGGAAGTGTTGCCGATTGTGAAAGTGGATGGCGTCCCGGTAGGAACAGGAAAACCGGGCCCCATCACACGAAGACTACAACAAGCGTACCGGAAAATCATCGACTCAGAATGCGGAACGTCTTGAACGGTTCAACACCCCGATGGCCCAGAGTTCTCGCAATCGTGTCCACCCAACGAAACAGCAACCGCACGAAGCCTTCAGGAAAACTTCCTTTGCGTTCACTCAATGACGATAGGGAACCTTCTCAGAAGTAACCCAACCTGCCCCTCAAGCTCTTGGTGGTGAACCAGGAGCTTTTTTGTTCCTCCAGCTTGACTAACACTATTACACAGCATAGTGTAATAGTGTGATTTAGGAGAACGCGTGAGAAACAGAACCGCAGACATTTCGTTTTGTTGTGACAAGCCAAACTTGAAGGACCGCCTGTTGCTTTCGCCAATAGAGGCAGGGGGTTTAGCTGCGGTTTTTAAGGTGCTGGCAAATGACACTCGGTTGAGGCTGCTTCATGCTCTGGTGCGGGCTGATGAACTTTGTGTGACTGACCTTGCTGCATCAGTTGGAATGAAACCCCAGGCTGTTTCCAATCAACTTCAACGTCTTTCCGATTTGGGAATTTTGGCTTCACGAAGAGAGGGCAACAACATTTTCTATCGTGTTGTTGACTTGTGTGTTCGCTCATTACTGGACCAGGCATTGTGTCTGATGGAAGAGGTCTCTGATCGAAGGAAATGAATGATGAATCTCGGAGATCTCATAACGATCTTGGCAGCGAATCCAGATGTAACAGTCCATTTCATGCTGCCAGACCGCTCATATGTACCAGCTCATTTCCATGTGACTGAAGTTGGACGAGTGCAAAAGGACTTCATTGATTGCGGCGGAACTGTCCGCAATACAGAAAGCTGTGTCCTGCAAGTCTGGGTTGCAAACGATGTCGGTCATCGTCTGGACACGATCAGGTTCGCCAAAATCATTCAGAAGGGGGCAGGATTGTTCAGCACAACAGCATTGCCTGTGGAAGCGGAGTATGACAATGGCGTGATTTCACAATATCCGGTCATAGATGGAGAAGTAACCCCATCAGGACTTGTTTTGCACTTGGGAACCAAACATACAGCATGTCTTGCACCTGATCTTTGCGGTGTTCAGTTTGACCTGTTGACTTCGTGTACTGGTCCCGCGTGCTGCTAGAGCCGTTTGCTCTACCGTGTGCCCGCGCAGCGGAGACGGGTAAGTCGGTTTGTAAGTTCGAGTGAGAAAACAATGAAACAAATTCTGTTTGTCTGTGTTGAAAATTCGAATCGAAGCCAGATGGCAGAGGCATTCGCGAGAATTCATAGTGGTGGTCATGTTGAAGCTCACAGTGCCGGGTCCAGACCATCAGGCCGCGTCAACCCCAAGGCCATCGAAGCCATGAAAGAGATTGGCTATGACCTGACCACACATGAGTCAAAGGGATTGCAGGACTTCAACGGAAAAGAAGTGGAAGTGGCTGTCACGATGGGCTGTGGCGACGAATGCCCTCTGGTTCATGCCAAACGACGAATTGATTGGCAAATACCCGACCCGAAAAACATGACATTCGATGAATTTCTTGGAGTGCGTGATTTGATTGAAGAGAAAGTCAAAGATTTGATTTCCAGTCTTTAAGGTCGCAGATGGAGATTTCACAATTCGTCACCGTGACCAGTAGGTCCGGTCCAGTGCCCTGTAGTTAATGGCTTCGGTCAGATGCGGGACGTCGATTGTGCTGGCGCCGTCCAGATCGGCGATGGTTCGACTGACTCTGAGAATCTTGTCATGGGCTCGCGCAGAAAGGCCCATTTCCTCCATGGCGGTCTTCAACAACGATTCCGCATCGCCATTCAACTTGCAGTAATGACGAATCTGTCGGGGAGACATTGTTCCGTTCAGATTGGTCGGTTGACCTTGAAATCGTTCCCGTTGAATCGCCCGGGCGCGAATCACTTTCTCACGAATCGTTTCGCTGTCGGTTCCCGGTTTATTGTTCGATAACTCCCGAAACGGCACGGCCGGGACTTCGATATGAATATCGATGCGGTCAAGTAACGGACCACTCAGCTTGGCCAGGTAACGTTCGATATGCATTGGAGAACAATTGCAGTTCCGTTTGGGATCTCCTCGAAATCCGCACGGACAGGGATTCATTGCCGCCACCATCATCAGGTTGGCGGGAAAGGTCATGCTGCCGATGGCGCGCGAGATGGTGACCTTGTTCTCTTCGAGCGGTTGACGCATCACTTCCAGCGTACGACGGTTGAACTCCGGCAGTTCGTCAAGAAACAGAATGCCATGGTGTGCGAGACTGATTTCTCCTGGCGCCGGAGTGCTTCCCCCTCCCACGAGTCCCGCTTCACTGATGGTATGATGTGGCGAACGAAACGGTCGGGTGAGCATGAGCGACTGGCCGCTGGTCAATCGTCCGACGGCACTGTAAATTCGGGTCGTCTCCAGACTCTCTTCCGGTTCGAGTTGCGGAAGAATGGTCCCAATCCGCTGGGCCAGTAATGTTTTCCCAGTACCAGGCGAACCGATCATCAATAAATGGTGTCTTCCGGCAGCCGCCACAGTCACGGCCCGTTTGGCCATCTCTTGACCTTTGACGTCGGAATAGTCGATCGAATAGGTTCCGAACTCCCGCACCGCTTCGTCCCAGCTGAAGGGCATGGGATCAATCGGGAGTTGTCCCGTGAAGAACCCCACGGCTTCGGCGAGTGTTCCGACCGGGATGACTTCGATGCCGTCGACGACCGCCGCTTCCTTGGCATTGGCGAGGGGAACGACAACTCCTTTTCTGCCGTCTGCCCTGGCTTGCAGCGTCATGGAAAGAATCCCCTTTACAGGACGAACCGTTCCGTCGAGTGCCAGTTCCCCAACAGCGGAGTAATACGGAAAGGAATCCGATTCCAGTTGCGAGCTGGCGGCGAGAATTCCCAGTGCAATCGGGAGATCGAACGAGGCCGCTTCTTTCGGCAAGTCGGCAGGAGAAAGATTGATCACGATCCGATCGATGGGGCGATGGTAGCCGCTGTTGGCGAGAGCCCGTTCAATTCGATGAACACTCTCTTTGACGGCCGCTTCCGCCAGACCGACCAGAATTGTTTTCGGCATCGCCGCCGGGGAGATATCCACCTCCGCTTCCACAGAGTGAGCATCAATCCCGAAGAGAGAATACGTCAACAGTTTCGCCAGCATGCCCGTCCGCCCGCTTCATGACAAGAACGAAGAGAAGTTTCACCACGGAAAAGACGGAATCAGTAAGAAATTAAAGGGATGCGGAAAAATTTGGTGATTCAATAGAACAATAGTCTGTTTTCACCACATCCCTGTCTCGCCCCTTACCTTTCCGCGTTTTCCGTTCCTTCCGTGGTTCCTCTGGATGATTCGAGATAATGGATTCTCTGCCCGGATTGATTCGTTCGATCCTGTTCATCATCAGTCACGACCGCAACACCTCAATCCGGTACGGTATTAATGTACAGTAGGGAGGGGGCGACTGGAACCCGTTGACACTCGACAGTTTCCATCTCACCAGGAATAGACGTCGCGTAGACGATTCAGAATCGCCTGTTCCAGAACAAAGTCCCGTCCCAGAGGAACCCATTGTGAAGGAGACGACTGTCCCACTACCTGATTCAAGTCACGAATCAATGGGGTATTTTCAGAGAAGGTCGCCGCCCCGGGGGAGTTGGCTGCGACGCCGGTCAGATGTTCGATTTCCTTATGGGCCGTGACGCTGACAAGATATCCTCGACCGGCATCGTCCGGCTGTAAGCTCAACACGACAATGCGGCGAATCGACTGCAATGAACTTTCGAGTCGTTCAGTAAAGCCGACGGAATCCTTATGCCAGGGTTCGAGCAGTCCAGAGCCCACCTTGGGAAGGGTTTCAATCGTGCGACCGACCCGATTCTCCCGACCGATTTCAAACTGGTAATCGTGCAGCACATCCACCGCCCGTTCCCAGACCAGTTCCTGATCCTGAGTCGCGACCAGCAACGGATTCGTCGCCGGAGCCTGCGCAGTCCTCGACACTCCCCAGCCAGTATGTGAGCAACTGAAAAGGGAACAGATCGAGAACAGAAACAGAATACGAACCGCGGTCACGACACTGCACCGGGCAGATAAGGGGAGAAAAATCGGATGACGCGGAAGTGTCTCAGGAAGCTGCGAACGCCTCAATAGCGATCTTTCCTGCAGTGCAATAGTTTACGCAGAAATACTTTACGGCTGAATCGAAATAACCGGAGTGGCGATAGTGCCGGGAAATTCTGGAAGTTTTGGCATCTTAACAATCTCTTAACAGTATGAAGATTGGCATCTTAACAAAACTCGTTACCTTGGGTGAAAGATATTCGAGAGTGACCTCCATCGATTGCATGAGTTCAATTCGATGGGATTCCGGTGGCATGAAACCGTTTCAATATTAAGGGAATTCATGATGCGTTCCAGCATCGGTATGATCTTCGGACTGGCCTGCCTCATCATCGCAGGTTGTGACGCGAAATCAAAATCTGAAGAAAAGAATCAGCAGGCAGCAGCTTCCCGGGAAGTGAAGGGAATTCTGCCGGAAGGGGCGATCCATGCCTCGGTCGAAACCATTCAGAGCGGAACGTATCGTCCCCTGTCACGTCCCTTGTTTCTGTATGTGAACAAGGCCGCTCTGAAGAAGCCGGAAGCGGTGGCCTTTCTGCGATATTACTTCAGTGACGAAGCTGCTGTTCTGATTCCTGAAACGGGATACATCTCAATGGATCAGGCCCGACTCAAGGAACAGCGAGACAAACTCGAAGCGGCCATCAAGGAGGCAGGTGCCCCTGAAGTGAAAGAACTTCATGGGGAACTGATCGTCGACGGCTCAAGTACCGTGGCGCCTGTCTCGACTGCCATGGCCGAAGAGTTCTCTCGAAAGCACCGCTCCGTTCGTGTTCCAGTGGGAACCTCCGGAACAGGGGGAGGATTCAAGAAATTCTGTCACGGAGAAATTGCCATCTGCGATGCGTCCCGTCACATCAAGGAATCGGAGATCGAACTCTGCAAAGAAGCGGGAATTGAATACCTCGAACTGGAAATCTGTCTGGACGGCATCACGATTGTTGTGAACCCTGCGGCAGACTGGATCGCTGGAATCACTGTGGCGGACCTGAATAAACTCTGGAATCCAAAAAGTGAAATCAAGAAATGGTCGGACCTGAATCCCACCTTTCCCGACGCTGACATCAAGCTGTTCGGCCCGGACACCGATTCAGGGACATTTGAATACTTCACAGAAGAGATTTGCGGCGGAAAAGGGGCATCCCGTTCCGACTATCAGCAAAGTGCCGACGACAACTTTCTGGTCACCGGAGTCACCGGAGACAAGTATGCACTGGGTTATTTCGGCTATGCTTATTACATTGAGAATCAGCAGAAGCTGAAAGCCCTGGCAGTCGCTCCCTGATTTGTCTTCACGCTTCGCGCCAGTCACATGTGATCGTCACTGTGACAATGAAGCGTCACCGTGAATTGTAACCATTCCTTGAATGTCGGGTGACCATTGTCCCTGCGTCGAAAATACACCACAGCACGTCTCCGGGAAGGGATTATTGAATCTCTCCTTTTCGGATGTGCACTGGTCTCGATTGCCACGACTTTCGGAATCATCCTCGTGATGTTTTCTGAATCGGTCTTCTCGTTGACGGGTGGGAAAGCATTCTTTCAGGAAGTTTCGGTCTGGGAATTCTTCGGATCGACGAAGTGGTCTCCTCAGTTTGCCGATCAGCACTTCGGGGTGTTGCCGCTGTTGTGCGGAACCATTCTCGTCGCGGCGATCGCGGCACTCACCGGAATGCCATTGGGAATTCTGGGAGCCATTTATCTCAGTGAGTATGCGACTCCCCGCATCCGCAGCACCGTGAAGCCGTTTCTGGAAGTTCTCGCCGGGATTCCAACTGTTGTTTACGGTTACTTTGCCCTCGAGTTTATCACTCCTTATCTGATCCGTCCCTTCTTTCAGGGATTACTTGGATTCGATGTCGATGGATTCAATGCATTGAGTGCGGGACTGGTTGTCGGGATCATGATTGTGCCGATGGTCTGTTCGCTCAGTGAGGATGCACTCCGAGCGGTTCCCCGCAGCTTGCGTGAAGCAGGGTATGCCTTGGGATCGACGAAATATGACGTCTGCGTGAGAATCGTCGTTCCCGCAGCAACCTCTGGAATTGTGGCCTCATTCCTGCTTGCCATTTCCCGGGCGATCGGCGAAACGATGGCCGTGGTCATTGCTGCCGGACAAAGTCCGGTGATGACGCTGAATCCTTTAAAAAGCATTCAAACCATGACAGCGTTCATGGTCAACATCAGCCTCGGTGACACTCCTGCTGGTTCCATTGAATACAAAAGTCTGTATGCGGTCGGTTTAACATTGTTCTTCATGACACTGGCCATGAATGTCCTTTCGCAGTGGTGGATGAGCCGCTTCCGGGAGGTGTATCAATGACTGACGCCCCGCCTCCTGCTGTTCAGGAATCCCCTGCCACTTCACCGGTCAATCGACTCGGAAAAGAAGCTGGAAAGGCCGAGAACAGATTGTTCTTCTGGACGTGTCGCGCAGCGATCTGGGTCAGTGTCGCAGTGTTGTTAGTCTTGTTGATTTCAGTGACGAAGAATGCTGTTGGCTGGCTCGACTGGCAGTTCCTTTCCAATTTCGACTCTGCCCGATCCCCCGCGAAAGCCGGAATGCTTTCCGGAATTCTGGGAACCGGCTGGGTCATCATCCTGACGATTCTCTTCGCGGTTCCAGTAGGAGTCGGAGCCGCGATCTATCTGGAAGAATATGCCGCTGACAACTGGCTGAACCGGTTCATTCGATTGAATCTTTCCAATCTGGCCGGGGTTCCATCGATCGTCTACGGAATCCTGGGGCTGACTGTCTTCGTCCGGATGTTTGGAGCATTTGGTCCCCAAGGCTGGATTGCTCAATGGACCGGTTGGGTTTTTGAAGGGTTCTTCTGGTCAGAGCATTTTCAAACGTATTTAATTCCGCTTCCATTTGGCCGTGTTGTGATCTCGGGAGCATTAACATTAAGCCTGTTAGTCCTTCCGGTCATTATCATTGCCTCTCAGGAAGCGTTAAGAGCAATTCCTTCATCACTGAGACATGCGTCACTTGCGCTGGGAGCGACAAAATGGCAAACCATTCGCTTCCAGATTCTCCCTGCCGCTGTCCCGGGGATTATGACCGGAATCATTCTGGCCGTCTCGCGGGCGATCGGCGAAACCGCCCCGCTCGTGATGCTCGGAGCCATGACGTTCGTCTACTTCGCGCCGGGGAATTTAGATAGCGTCTCCGATGTGATGCAGCATCCTGAAGGATTGATTAAAGCACCGTTTGATACCTTTACGGTGATGCCGATTCAGATTTTTAACTGGGTCCGCCAGTCAAAAGAAGAATTCAAGTATGTCGCCGCAGCCGGGATCGTTGTTCTGTTAGCAATCTTATTGTTATTGAACGGTCTGGCGATTTTGATTCGGAACCGATACAGCAAACACATGCGATGGTAGAAAAAGCAGACTGAGGATTGAAAGCAGCTTCTTTCTTCTCTCACTCTCTTATTTTTCAATCAGAATAAGCACTCGTTCATGCCTAATACCGCATCCTCATTTTCCGGACTTGTGAAACGTCCCGCTAATAACGGAGAGACGACGAAGGAAACGCGCCGGTCCAAAATCGAGTCCCGGTCACTTTGTTTCTATTATGGAGACAGTCAGGCTCTGTTCGATATTTCGATGGTCATCCCGGAACGGTCTGTTACTGCATTGATTGGCCCCAGCGGCTGCGGAAAGAGTACGTTTCTGCGAACCTTGAACCGGATGAACGACATCATCGAAGGGACTCGACATTCCGGGGAAATTCTTCTGGAAGATCAGAACATTTATGCTCCAGAAGTGGATGTGGTCGCACTGCGGAAACAGGTGGGAATGGTCTTCCAGAAGTCGACTCCTTTTCCAAAATCGATTTTCGACAACGTGGCTTATGGACCACGCATCGGCGGACTGCGCGATCGTGAGAAGACCGCTCATATTGTGGAAACATCGCTGCAGCGGGCTGCATTGTGGAAGGAAGTCCAGAACCGGTTACATGATTCCGCCATGGCATTATCAGGCGGACAACAGCAACGATTATGTATCGCCCGGGCATTAGCAACGGACCCGGAAGTTCTGTTAATGGACGAACCGGCCAGTGCGCTGGATCCTGCCAGCACCGCTCGAATTGAAGACCTGATTTTCGAGCTGAAAGAAAAATATACCATCGTCATCGTGACACATAATATGCAGCAGGCCGCGCGCGTCAGCGACTTTACGGCCTTCTTCTTAAAGGGGGTGATGATCGAAATCGGTGACACCGAACAGATCTTTACGAACCCGAAAGAGAAGCAGACTCAAGATTATATCACTGGGCGATTCGGTTAGAATCGTCCGTTCGAATATTCATATAGATATCGACATAACGCATTTCGCAATGTGTCGGACTCCTTGCTTTCGGCCACTTCAAGTTGATGGAGTTGTTTCGTGTCAGTCCATATGCAACTCGACCTTTCGGAACTGCATCGTGACCTGTTATCGATGTGTTCCCGTGTAGAGGACATGATTCATCGTGCGGTGAATCTGCTCGCGAATCCGGAGCATGAAAAGACACTCCGCCTGATCAAAGACGATACGGAAATCGACCGCTGGGATGTGCGGATCGAAGATGCCTGTCTGAAGATCCTCGCGCTGTATCAACCGGTCGCTATTGATCTGCGTCGCATTACAACAGTCATGAAAGTGGCCGGAGAACTCGAACGAGTGGCCGATCTGGCGGTGAACATTGCCGAACGGGCCAGCGGGTTATTGAACTCACCACAGGTTGTTATTCCTGAACAACTCAAAGAGATGTCGGAACGGGTCGTCAATATGCTGCGTCGCAGCATCGATGCCTATGTCGACCTGAATAGTGAAGTCGCCCTGAAAGTCTGTGAAGAAGACGCCGAGATTGATCAGATGAATCGCGGTGTCATTGAACAATTAATCGAAGCCATGCACCAGTCGCCGGATCAGTTGGATGCTTTGTTGCATCTGTTTTCCGCGGTCCGGCAGGTGGAACGTGTTGGTGATCACGCTACGAATATTGCGGAAGATGTGGTCTATCTTGTTGAAGGTCGCATTATCCGCCATGCCCGAAAGTTCGAAAAAGAGGCACGGTCGATCTCATGAGCAAGCCGAGAATTCTGATCGTCGAAGACGAACCGACGATTCTGGACGCGCTGCAATACAATTTTCATAAAGAGAACTTTGACGTCACCACCGCGTCTAACGGACGCGAAGCATTGCAACGGATCCAGAACCAGGTTCCCGATGTGGTTGTTCTCGACCTGATGATCCCTCCTCCGGACGGATTACAGATCTGCCGGCAACTGCGAAGCGACGCACGCACCAAGAACGTTCGTATTCTGATCCTGACGGCCAAAGACGACGAACTGGATGAAGTCCTCGGCTTCAACATGGGAGCGGATGATTACGTTTCCAAGCCATTTCGAGTGAAGCCGCTGGTGGAGCGGGTGAAAGCCTTGTTGCGGCGTCCCCCCGGGGACGACGAAGAACGGGAATCACTTTCCATCGACGGAATTGAAATCGACCGGACGCAGCATATGGTGAAACTTGACGGTGCCGAACTGCCGTTGACTCCGACCGAGTTTCGATTGTTATGGACTCTCGCCCGTCAGCCAGGACGGACATTCAGTCGAAACGAATTACTCGACTGTTGTCGCGGGGAAGACGCGAATTCCATGGAGCGAACCATTGATGTACACGTTCGGGCTCTTCGTAAGAAACTGCTTGATCGGGCTGATCAGGTCGAAACGATTCGTGGAATCGGCTACCGGTTCAAACCCCTTCGGCATCGGTGAGGGTCGAGTAAACGGCTGTCACCTGTTGCTGTCACCGATTATTGCGCCCAGTCCGGGAGTGCGAACAGTCGATGGACTTCCATCTTGAATTCAGGAAGTGTCGAGTCCCCGATAAGAGTGTCATCGACATTCAATCGTTGTGATGACGAAGCCCCGGGACGGATGACGTGAACGGTTTGCTGTTCAGGATCAATGAGCCAGAGATGTCTGACTCCGTGTCGAAGGTAAACTCCAACCCGTTCGTTGATGTTGCGTCGACGTTCATTGGTTGTAAGGAGTTCAACCACAAGACCTGGCACGGTGTCGGTGGCTTCCTTGTCGGATTCGGCGAACCGGTCTCCCTGAGTGAAGTAGCTGACGGCCGGAAACAGAATCGTGTCAGGTTGCCGCTCGACATGAAGTCCCAGATCGAAGCACGCGTAACCATGCAGCGTCCGGTGAACGTATTCCGAAAGAGCTTTGGAGAGATTGAGAACGACCGTGCCATGCTCCGCGTCGGGAGGTGGCAGCGAAATCGGAACCCCGCGCACCAGTTCCGCCCATTGCCCGGCATCCGGCAATTCGCTCCGGTCTTCAATAAACTGTTGAGCCGTCATGAATCGCTGCATATTGAATCCATTGAAACCCGTGTGCCACTGCTCTGTGAGCAGTGTAAACGTAAGGCAAACCGTCCTTCTTCAAGGTCTTCCCTGCTTTAATCTGTTCTGATGGAAACTCACTCGTACTTTCGCACTGCTCGCAGAGCAGTGGCACATCTTGCAAGTCCCTCTACGCCAGGATCGGACTGACTTGAAGGGCGATCCATGTCTGCACGACCTGCCCTGGAGGAAGGACCTGCAGACCGGTGTTAATATCTTTCGAATGCAGATTAATAGCATCCGTCACACAGCTATACGGTTCAATACAAACAGCATTACGTCCCGGAGGAGTATAAACGACAGCTTCGCGAAAGTACTGGGAATCGCAAATCTGCATCAACTGCACTCCCGCCTTCGGATCAAGAATGGAACTGCGAACAGTTCCCCCATCGGACTGCCAGCCAGTGAAGACATCATCAAACTTGATTTCTCCAAATGAGGCCCCGGTTCGTAATGGATTGTTGTTTTCCACCGGGAGACGACGTCCGGTCGGCAGGAAGTCGTTCAGTTCCCATTGTTCACTGACTGGCACGCTGAGTTCACACTGGTATGCATCACTTTCCGGCCCGAGGGGAAGACGGAAGTAAGCATGTGTCCCTAAGCCCCAGGGAAGCGGCTTTTCGTCACAGTTCGTAATACGGAACTGACATTCCAATCGGCTTTCAGCCACGCGATAACGAACATCGAAGATAAAATCAGCGGGCCAGCAATGACGGCGTTCCGGGTCGTCAACGGAGAGTTGAAAACGGCCAGTGACGGAATCTTCGGTCTGATCGATCACGCGCCACGGACGATCATAGCAGAATCCATGAATGGCATTCGGATGATTGGGTGCAAGCGGAATTTCATAGTGACGCTCTTCCCAGGTAAACCGTCCTTCTCGAATGCGATTCGGAAACGGAAACAGGATCGGAATCCCGAATCCACTGGGACGATACTGTCCATTCAGAACATCTTCGGGAGCGTCGATCACTTCGACAGGCGTCCCCTTCATCTCCGTTGTAAATGAAATGCAGTTAAAGCCGAGTTCAGGGGCAATCACCGCTGCGGTATTACTAAAGGAATCATAAATCCGGATAGAGGAGGACATTTTGATAACGATTCCGGAAAGGGAGTATTGAGCTGAAGGTGTTGATTGTCACTTCATTGTGATTTTTCAGCTCCATCAAATCAATCATTAACCGGATGATCCACCGATGAATTCCTGACTTCTCCGTGATGAAAGCCATAACGTTACGCTGAACAAGCCATGTTAACTGCATCAAATAAAAACACCGTACGTTCAGGGAACCCGAACGTACGGTGAAGTTCACGGTGGATGCCGGAATCGGCCTTACAATGTTCCATTCCACTGCTGGAATCGAAGCATTAAGTCCTGCCGTTTATCCTGCAACTCAGGAATTTCCCAAAGCTGATGCAGTGGATAAACCTCTGGAATCGGTTGGCCGAGAAGTTCCATGACGTGACGCCAGATGATAATGGCCTTCAGCGCTTCTTCGATGGTTTCCTCTTCGTCTGAAACAACCAGATTCTCCTGAGCACTGACCTGATATTCCTGGATGACCTGAGCCAGCAGAGCTAAACCATTCTGCAGATTTGCCCGGGCACCGTCGAAATCCTGAACTTCACGATAGAGCCGTCGTCCTTCAGCCAGATGATATCGGGCCTGAGTCATGCTCTCTCGTTTTTCGATATCGCAGTGCAACTTCCAGTAAGGATAGGAAGTCATCTTTCGATACCGGTCTTGCCAGTCTCGCTTCTGTTCGAAGGAGACATTTTCCGCTTTGCCCAGTTCTTCAAGTTCTTTCAGTCCAGCCTCGTCATTTTCGAGGACCAGCATTCCGAACCCGGCCGACATGAATTTCATACGCCCGTAGGTATTCGTCCATTCATCAAAGGCCTGATCCCAGATCGAACGAACGTTGTTGGCCCATTCCTGATAAGCGGCTGTCACCTGTTCCGGAGTCATGGAATCCAGATCGGCCTGAACCCCATCCTTCTGGGTGACCTGAGCATAAGAAATCAGGGACCGATAGGGATAAGCGAGGAACAACGACAAGTCCATGACGTGCTGTTCGACACCTTTGGTTTCTAATGTCTTGTTAGCATCAAAGTACCAGTCCCGGGCGACCAGATAATGATCGACTCCTTTGGGATTAATCTCTTCATCTGGTCCGCCATCCCAGCGTTCTGTATCGGGATCGACAAGGAAGAATTTTCGATAGGTTTCCTTCTCGTCGGCATTTCCTAATTTATTGCCAACGAAGGTTCCCATGTCGAAGTAAAGCTCGGGAACGAGTTTATTTCGTGCGACGCCCCGTTTCAGGAACTTCGCTCCTTCTTTCACCCAGTAATAACGATCTGCGACAGCGTCACATTCATTCGAGACATTGTACGCCAGATTCCATGCCTGAAACCGCCACACTGTTTTGAAGTGGGGCTGCAGCAGGATGATCGACTCGACCGTTTCACGAAGCTGAGTGAAGTTTTTCTTGTCTTTGTACTCGTCGGCTTTGCTCCAGAGAACACTGGCCGCGACTCCTCTCATTCCAAGAAGAACGAGATTCATTGTGGCGCTGGTGGGATCGACATCCCCCAGACTGGCTTCTCCCAGATCGTTCTTCTCCCGGGACTGCGCCAGGAATCCCTTGTTCGCACCCCCTGCCGGAGCTCCAAGAAAGATGATGGGAATCACCAGTACAACGGCTGTACAGGAGTAAAGAATTTTTCGTTGTCGAACAGTGAGCTGGTTCATTTGTGTTCAAGCTCCCTTAACTGCAGACTGAAGTAACCAAGAATAATCAGTGGAATCAGAAAACCAATAGTAATCACCAGGCTGGGAAGTAACATTCCTGCCCAGGGGACATCGAATCCGTTTGCCGGATATTCACTGGTATTGAAGTATTGAAGATCAGGAATGAGGGCGTTGACCACCCTTAACATCCCGAAAACTCCTTGATCCAGCGTTTTGATCACATCCGTCCCAATGTTTTCCGGCAGCGGACTGACAGCGTTCATCTGAGTTGCGAGTCGATACAACGACTCAAATGAGCCTCCCCCAATCGGGGCACTATTTGCCGCGAGGTCTCTCAGAACGGTGTCAATTCGGCCCCGGAAGACGAAGCCGACAAAAATCAGGCTGCCGGTGAGAATCGTGGCGACCGGGCCTTTCACGAAACAACTGCTCGTGGTTCCGATGATGACAATCAACACCAGTAACAACCACAGTCCCAGACTCGCTTTGACATAAGTTGCCAGAAACGTCCGGTCAGGAAGGCGGATAAACATATCGTGGTGAGACACCCCGATATATTGCTGGGACTCCAGTGCCCCGACTTCCACGGTTAATGAACCGTTATCAAACAGCTCGTCGAAGACCTGAACTTTCTTTTCAGGTGAATCCAGGTCGTAGCTGTCCCGATAGATTAATTCTGCGGGAATCTCTACGGTTGTTTTCTGGGCATCGGCAGAGTGTTCCTGAACCTGATACGTTCCGACCGGAACTCTTAGCTTCGTCGTGGGGTTATATAACGACAGCGTATAGCGAAGCTGTTGATTAATATCCCCTTTGTAGGTTCGAAACGCTTCGAACGACTGCTCCAGACGCAATTTACCGTCCCGTTTCAGACTGGCAACATCGAGATTGTTGAACTTCCAGATCGCGCGGGAGTTTGTTCCCCCTTCAATAAAGCTGCGATAGTCCCAGATGTCACCGACGTTTAATCCGGTATTGCTCAATGTCCCTGTTCGATCCAGAAACTGGACTTCGTTGGCATAGAGTGGAACACGGGCAATCAGTTGGTTCTGTGCGGAGGCGGGAACTTTCTGCCAGATCCAGAAGTATCCAAAAGCGGAGGTTACGGCCAGAACCAGTGATAGTACACCGATGTATCCCAGCATTCGTCCAATCACGATTTCGCTACGGCGAACCGGTTTTGTGACGACGGTGTGTAATGATCGGGCCTTGATATCTGCCGGGATACCCCAGCAGGAAACCAATAATGACATCACGATCAGCAGGAAGCTCATCGAGGTCATCACAAAGATCACGTATGGCTTTGCGGCACGGTCGGATCCGGCTCCTCCAAGGAACCAGCCGCCGAACATAAATAATGCTAAGAACAGCAAGCCGATCATAAAGGCTTTGCGACGCTGTGCCTCTTTAAAGGTCAGCGTGGCAACCGCCATGATGCGACGCGGGGAGAGGAATGTCAGGTCACGGACACCGCGCTGGATTGTCAGTGCCATCCGTCGAGGGCCAGAGGAGCCGTAGGCCGCCAATGACGCGACCAGTCCGACAATCAGGCCGACGACCACAATGGCGACCATCACCAGCAGCCAGTAGACAATCCCCAATGTCAAATCAAATGGATTTACTTCGACGACCATTGGTCAACCTCAAAAGTGGATTCATCTCACGAACGGTTTCTCACAGCACAAACAGATCGGACAGAACCTGTGCCGTTACGACTTCTCATTCGAGGGGCGTTCTCCCGGTTCGAATCGGCGTCCGGGACGGGCCTCACTTTCTGCAACCGTTCGCAAGAACAAGTCTTCCAGTGTCGACGTGGGATGCGAGACTTTCTTCAGGCTGGCGCCATTGCGTCCGAGAACCTGTTCCACTTCCTTGATGACGTCTGGGCTCAGTTCGCTGGTAAGCAACTGGGTTTCTTCCCGGGACTCCAGCAGTTCCTGAACGCTGCCGATGACCTTCAGTTCGCCGCGATACAGAATGGCAATTCGGTCGCAAACGTCCTGAACGTCCGCCAGCAAGTGGCTGCTCATGACCACTGTTTTCCCCTGATTTCTCAGGTTGATGATCATGTCTTTCATGTCCCGGGTTCCGAGCGGATCGAGTCCGCTTGTCGGTTCGTCGAGAAGAACCAGTTCCGGGTCATTGATCAGGGCTTGAGCCAGTCCGATTCGGCGGGTCATCCCTTTGGAATACTCTTTCAGCTGGCGGCGGCGAGCTCCCTGAAGTCCCACTTGTTGAATCAGAGCATCTGTCCGCTTTTTCCGTTCAGTGGCGGACATCTTGAACAGTCGTCCGTAGAAATCGAGCGTTTCATCCGCATTCAGAAAGCGGTAAAGATACGATTCTTCGGGCAGATACCCGATACGTTCGTTCTTTTCGACATCGTGAGCCGGGCGTCCGAGGATGCTGACGGTTCCTTCTGTCGGGAACAGCAGACCCAACAGGAGTTTCAGGGTTGTTGTTTTTCCTGACCCGTTTGGTCCCAGTAATCCGAAAATTTCTCCCCGCTTCACTTCCAGACTGAGTGAATTCAGGGCTTTGACTTTGGGGCGTCCCCAGAAATCGCGGTAAATCTTGGACAGGTTACGAATTTCGATGACATTATCGGCCACGGTTTCGAGTCCCCCTTCTGGTTCGATTCGTCAGCCTGCTGTCGTTCTTCTTACAGCAAGTGGACCGCATACGTTGAATTGAAATCAGTGAAAAATGCAAATCGAAAATAATGGAGTGCCACACATCTGAATTAACGTGAGACACAACGTGATAACGGAATTTCATGAAGAGATGAAGAACGAGAGTCGAATCCTCCTGCAAATCTCCGGCATCGGTCTGGGGCTTCAAACCCCGGTTGATTACAGATTAATGTACGGAGCCTCCTCACAGCTTTCAAGAAACGCATAGTTTCGTTGCCGACTCTGCCAGAATTCGGGGAAATTTTCCGGAAAAATCCGGGGAATCCTCCAGATGAACGTTCCTGAGGCCAAAAGAGACGGTATTGTGTTGACCTTGGTCGGAGGGGTTTGCTCGCAGAAAATCTCTTTGTCATACTCACTCTGCCCTCATTTTCATTGCGTCAAACTCTCGTTGCTTCTGGGGAGTCGGTCTGTTGATTGGTGGTCCTTTACTTCTGCGAGACCTGCTGACTCTTCCTCGTCATCCCCGACATTTCGGGTTACGGGCGGGATATGTCGCGATGCTGTGCGTGCTGATTTACACCGGAGCCCAGACGGCGGCCGGACTCTCCCCAATGCGGAGCCTGGGGGACATCGCCCATTTTGGAACCTCTATTTTCGGCGTGATCTGTCTGTTCCAGATGGCTCTGGTTCTGGGGGCCTCGTTGCTTCTTTCCGCCGGAAACGTCGCTCAGGAGAAGGACCGTCGCACTCTCATTCTCCTGTTGATGACCGATCTTCGGGCGTATGAACTGGTGATTGGAAAGTCGCTGGCCAGTGTCCTTCCGGTGATTGCCCTGTTGGTTGTCTCTCTGCCGGTGCTCTGTTGTCTGCGGATGCTGGGGGGAATCACACTTTCGCAAATTCTCTGGGTGGAAATCCTGTGTCTGCTGACCTGCCTGACTGCCTCGGCATGGGGAACGCTGGTCGCTTACTGGCGGGAGAAGACCTTTCAGATTCTCGCCATCACCATTCTCGGAGCCGGACTGTTCATTGGACTGACGGAAACCCTTGCCGGAATCGCAGGGCCTTATTCAGTAATGGGACGAATTGCGGGGGCGTGTGATCCGTTTCGGGCGTTGCACGCCATTCTGCATCCATTAACACTGGATACGAGCTTAGGGGCTCCCCATGTTCAAGCCTGGGGAACGGTTCAGGCATTGGGAATTCTCGCCATTGGAATGTGGATCTTCACTTGTGTGATGGTTCGGGTCTGGAATCCATCGCGGGCCATGTACATTCAAGCGGACGAGACTCCCGCCACCGATGAAAACAAAGCGCCCACAACGGTCAGAACTCAGGTTCGGCCGGTCTGGAGCCAACCCATTCTGTGGCGTGAAATCTGCACGCAGGCATATGGTCGCAAAGTGGGACTGATCAAAGTCGCGTATGTCATCTTCGCCGCGTTTTGCGTGTTGTGGTTGAGTCAGTTGCCGGAAGATGCTCCCATGGTGTTCGGGGCGATTTCCGGATCGGGTCTGGTTTTTGTGCTGCTTTCACTTGCCACGCTGATTCTGGTCAACGCCCAGTCCGTGACGTCACTCACATCGGAACGGGACGGCCAGACGCTGGAACTGCTGCTCGTCACCGAGATTACCCCGAGTGAGTTTGTGTATGGCAAACTCTGGGGAGTGTTATTCAACACCAAAGAATTGATTGCGATTCCGTTGCTGATGGTCTTTCTGAATTGGTTGCGAGGGGGGCTTTCCGCCGGTTCGCTGCTGGTCATCGTCCTGACTTATCTGGCACTGGTCATTTTCTCTGCGGTGCTGGGACTCCATTCCGGGTTCTCGTTTCAGGCCTCTCGCGCGGCGATTCTCAACAGTCTGGGAACGATGTTCTTCCTGTTCGTCGGGATTTTCATCTGCATGATGCTGATCGTGGAAGCACGCACCAGTTTCATCCTGCAACTCCTTCCATTCCTTGTGTTCATTCTGGGAGGAAGTCTGGCACTGGGAACGTCATTAACGCATCAGAACCCGTCACAAGCATTGAAGATCGCAGCCGCAGCACTGCCGTTCGCCACGTTTTATGCGGTCGTCAGCTTTCTGCTGGGAGATTCTCCGGCGGTCTGTTTATCGATTCTCGGAGCTTACGGAGGAACGACGCTCGCCATGCTGGTCCCCGCCGTCAGTGCCTTTGACGTTGCTCTTGGACGAACGGTTAATGACCGCGGATAAGAGCTGGTTCTGCCTCGGTTCCCGTCCCAGAATTCTCCTTCTCCCCTGAGCGGAGAAGGATTTCAATCCCCCTCTGGCATCCGGGACAGGCTTCTTGAGCAGTGGAGGCAATCACTGCAATTGTTGTGAGCACAATCTCAACAGCAGCAGCATTTCCAGCCATTGAATCTGTCGGGCGGCGATTCCCAGCGAACTCTTCTCGTCACGCGCCGCCTGTTCACAGAGATCGACGAAGGCCATCGTGCCCCAGTTTCCGTTCTTCGCAATTCTCTTCCAGGAAGAATCCTGACTGCTGTTGTTATTCAAGATCGGATTGGTGAACTTGGAAAGTTCTGCGGCAACAGGATGCGTTCCGACCCGTCGAAACCAGTACTTCGAATTGGAGTAATCCGGCTCGCGACGATGCATGATTGCATGCCAGCAGTCTCCCAGATGCAGCAATCCGACTCCTTCAATCGACTGGGCGAATTCATGACTGCGATCGAGATCGTCATGAATCAATGCCAACCCGGCACGCAGGGCAATTCCGTGATGAGAGTCATCACCGATGGCATCAATCTTCCCGGCCAACACCTTGGAAAGTGATCGGGAATGCGGAGCGAGCTTCGGCAACCCTTCATTCAGAAAGGGGAGCGGTATCATCGGTGTGACTGCCACGCGCGTTGTAGGATCGGACACGATGTCCCAGAGCGTTCGATCAGTCTCAGAAGTCAGTTTTGACAATCGACAAAAGACCAATGCTTCTGGCCGAACTACTGCGACAATACTGGCGATCTCTTTGGGGACCCCATTCCAAAGGACTTCACCCGCTACCCCCAGAGGAACGATGACAATCGCCGCTTCGGAGTCGGCCTGACTGGCGAGAGATTCTGCCTGTTGATGATACGTCTGTGATTCGGGTGTCCCCAACGCAATTACAGATCTGTTGCTGGCATCTTGTCGCGCCTGCTGCCAGTCTGAAACAGGAAAGAAGGAGGACGCGGGTACTGTCATCATTATCTCATTTGGATTCAGGGAGGGACACGCTCCTGTAGAGCCACACTCTCAGATGATCGAGTGATTTTTTATTCGGCTCAGCAGGAGCTTCGCCTTCCCGGAGTTCACGGTCCGAGAAGACGATTACTGGGCAGAGGTGACGGCGTCTTCCAGTGCTTTGAGCAACTGATTGAGAATGAACGGCTTATACAGCACCGTTTTCAATCCCATCTGGCGGGCTCGAACAAGTGTGTGTTCCCCGTCGTAGCCGAATCCGGTCATGAGGATCACCGGTGTGTTCTCAAGGGTTTCACGGAGTTTTTGATACAGCTCCGAGCCCTTCATGTCGGCCGGTTTGATGTCGCAGATCACGGCGTCGTAGTGGAACGTTCGTGCCATTCGCAGGGCTTGTTCGCCATCCCGCGCGGTTTCAACAATCACGTCGAAACGTTCCAGAATCTCGTGACCGCTGTGCCGAATGTCGCGGTCTTTATCCACGACAAGAACTCGTTTTCCGACAAGATTCGGGTGAGTCGACTTCCGCAGAACCGGAGCCCCGGATTCCGTATAGATGGAATTCCCGGCCTGACGGATCAATTCCCGAATCCCCTGGGTGTATTTCAGGATATTTGTCAGGCGTTCATGAACTTGCGGGTTCTGTTCTCCATATTTTTCGAACAGCCACGTTGTGTCGTTGAGAATGTCGTCAACGGGGTCGGCGACATCACACAGCACTCGTTTTGTGTTCGCTTCGACTGTTGTTGCCTTCTCGGCCATCAACAGGTCCAGCGTGTTCAGAGCGACGGCCACTTCACGGCAGAACAGTTCAAGGAACTGAAGATCGGTCTGGGAGAATGCCCCGGGTTTAAAGCTTTCGACGTTGAATGTTCCTAGCACCTGATCATGTCGAATCAGGGGGACCGTCAGGGAACTGCGGGCTCCGGTTGCTCCGACGAGATAGAGCGGATCGTCAACGGTATTTTCACAGAGATAACTTCGACCCGTTGCGGCGACAAATCCGGTGACGCCGTTTCCTTCAGCACTGACTCGCAATTCCCGATGCTCGGCTGTGGCATCCATCCCGAGCGAAAGGAGCGGGCGAAGAATATTGGTCGCCTGATCGATGATACGAACTTCGACCGTTTCAAACTCCAGCAGTTCCTGAGTGTAATAGCGGAGTTTCGATTTCAGCAGTTCGATGCGGTCGTGCGTGGAAAGTTCGAGGACTTCTTCCGGTTGCAGGTCTCCCAGATCAAGACCGGCCTTGTAGATCGCGTTGAGTTTCTGCTGCTGTAGAATTTCTTCCGAGTTGTCCCGCAATGTGGCGAGCAGAAGTTGCTGGCCGGTATTTACTCGACTGGTGACCGGGCTTACGGTGACATCATAGAACGTTTTGTCGTTCACCCGGACGCGAGTTTTCGCCTGAGTCCCTGTTGCCAGGACTGTGTTGATCGGGCAGAAACATTGTCCAATAATTTCGGCCCCCGGCCAGGCATCGAAGAATCGGGGGATTTTTCCGTTCTGTGGCGGAATCGTCAGAACCTGACTCGCCAGGGCATTGGCCCAGAGGATTTCTTCCCGATCGTTCAGGAGAACAACTGCTTCCGGGAAGCGGTCAAGCAACCCGGTCGCTTCCAGAATGAGTCCGGTTCCTCCGGCATGGTTCCCGACCAGACAAAAGCCTGGGGGAGATTCTCCCTTGAGGCGTTCCAGAGCTTCGCCAAGTGAGTCGGCGGCAGTGAGTCTGCACCGATCCTTCAGACCGTCGATGACAGGGGAAACTGTTGACGGTTCAACGCCGAACACCAGCACTTCGACTTGGTCAGGCACGTTGTTTACCAATCCCTCCGACGTGTGAAAACTCCGTCTTTGAATTGTCGCGCCGCAGTTTCAGGTCATCCCCATGACCGACATGAGGAGCAAACTGCGTACTCATCAGGCGAGCTTTCAATAGTAGACCTGAAATCGGCTACAGACAACGTGAAACCTGAACTTCATTCACTTTTCCTGCCGGTTAGACTGATCGCAACAGCTTCGCGGACACTGGACACCAGTGGGAATCAGGACATTCAGGAATCTTGATCATCCGAGTAAAACCACACGTTTTGATTCGGTTTCTTCCACCCGGGTTTTACCCGACCTTCCAAATCAGGTCCAGATTTCGTTCCGTTCTATCATTTTTGGAATCAACTACTGCTGATTTATTGTGGTTGATCAGTCGTGATCTGCCGATTCTTGCGGCTCATTCTCGACCGAACGGGGGGCAAAACGATACAACATTTGCTTCAAGAACAATTGATCCGATCGCTTCGTGCGATGTCTGGTTGATAAATCCTACCGAATGACGAAAGAACATCATGCCGACGCTTCCACATACGCAGCTGCTGGAACTGGGACGCCTCATTCTGACGGGAGCCGGAGTTTCTGAAGAAGACGCCATTACGGTCGCCCGGGAACTGGCGGATGCCAATATCGTCGGACACGACAGCCATGGAGTCATGCGTCTGGTTCAGTACGTTGAATTCATTCGTGACGGCTACGCCAAACCGGGAGCACCGACCGAGATCGTCGACGAAGGCCCGACATTCGCCGTGATCGACGGACATTTCAACTTCGGACAGGTGACCACCCGCACCGCTCTGATTCGGGGAATCGCCAAGGCCAAAGAGAACGGAACCGCTACCGTTCTGATCCGGAACTGCAACCATATCGGGCGACTGGGAGCCTATACCCACGAAGCCGCCCTGAATGGACTGGTGGCTTTGATGGCAGTGAACGCTCCGGGACCGGGAGGAGTCGCCCCATTCGGGGGGATTGAACGACGGCTTGGAACCAACCCGATCAGTATTGCCGCACCGGCCGGAAACGACGCCATCGTTCTGGATATGACCACCAGTGCCACGGCAGAAGGAAAACTACGGGTCTCCAAGCAGAAAGGGGAAATGATTCAGGAGGGATTGATCATCGATGGACACGGAAAGCCGTCCTGTGATCCGAATGCCTACTACGACAAACCGTTCGGGTCGATTCTCCCATTGGGAGGAGCCCTCATGGGACACAAAGGCTTCGGACTGTCGGTGATGATTGATGTTTTGTGTGGAATTCTGTCGAACAGCGGAGTTTGTCGCACCGATCTCCCTCGTGGTGCGAATGGTGTGTGGATTCAATTGCTCGAAGTGGAACGGTTCCTTCCGCGTGAAGATTATGATCGATGGATGAGTTGTTACATCGAATCGATCAAAGGCTGCCCCCGTCTCCCCGGCGTGAACGAAATTCTGCTCCCCGGAGAAGTTGAACGTCGTAACAAGGAAACCCGACTGAAAACCGGTGTCGACATTCCTCCAGAAACCTGGCGTCAGCTTCTGGAACTGGCGACGTCTCTGAATGTGGATATTACTCCACTGATTGCCGGGCCGGATTTACAGTAGCCGGCCGGCGTTCGAAGGTAAGGGACTGGGAAACAATAGTTTCCCTGAGAGGAGTTAGGAGATAGGAATTAGGCGTTAGGAACTGATATTCGCCTCTTCCTAAATCCTACCTCCTAATTCCTAGCTCCTCTCTCTTCCA
>DATMFC010000298.1:0-1869 GCA_035556335.1 Planctomicrobium sp.
CATTGAAACCGTGGCGGCCGGTGGTGGGAGTCTTTGCACGTTTGATGGAGTGTCACTTGCCGTCGGTCCGGCGAGCGCGGGGGCTGACCCCGGTCCGGCCTGTTACGGTCGCGGGGGACCATTGTCGATGACCGATCTCAACGTCCTGTTAGGTCGGGTTCTTCCGGAACACTTCCCGTTCACGCTCAGCCTAGATGCGGTTCATCAGCGGATTGACGGAATTCTCGATCAACTGAATCTGTCCTCCACAACAACTCATTACAGTCGCGAGCAACTCGCCCAGGGATTCATCGATATTGCCAATGAAACCATGGCTCGGGCGATTCGGGCGATTTCCATCCGCAAAGGTTATGACCCCGCGAAACATCTGCTGGTCTGTTTTGGTGGAGCAGGGGGACAGCATGCCTGTTCGCTGGCCCGTATTCTGGGGATGAAGTCAATTCTCATTCATCCGTATGCAGGTTTGTTGAGTGCTTATGGCATGGGACTGGCCGATGTCCGACGACGAGGAGAACAAACAGTTCTTCAGCGATTTTCTCCTGATGAACTGGCGAAACTGCAACCATTATTTGACCCGATGGTTGCACGGCTGACGGACGAGGTTCTTGCGGAAGGAATTACGAGAGATCATCTTCAATCCCCTGTGAAGAGTTTGCGACTCCGTTATCGGGGAGTGGAGTCCTCCATGGTGATCGCAGAGCCGGAGGATGGTGACTTTCGCCGGGTGTATGAAGAACAGCATCAGCAGTTCTTCGGTTACATTCAACCGGAACGGGAACTGGAGATCGTGGCCGTTGTGGTGGATGTGGTAGGAACCGTTCCGCAACCCCTGATGCCGGTATTGGAACGAGCCCAACAGGAACTCGTCGCTCAACAGACGCGCCCCGTCTGGCATCAGGGAAAACAACTTACGGCTCCTGTTTACCACCGGTCTGACTTACAGGAAGGACACCATTTCAGCGGTCCCGCCATTGTGTGTGACACCGGTTCCACGATCTGGATTGAGCCCGAGTTTCAGGCGGAAATCCGGTCGTCGGGAGAACTGTTGATCACTCATCTTCATCAGGAAAAGCAAGACATTTCCGGTTCTCATGAAGAACCAGAACTTGCTCCCGATCCGGTGCAGTTGGAGATTTTCAATAATCAGTTTGCATCCATTGCCGAGCAGATGGGAATCACGCTCCGCAAAACGTCCATCTCCACCAACGTGAAGGAACGCCTCGACTATTCGTGCGCCCTGTTTGATCCCAGCGGAGGACTGGTCGTCAACGCTCCGCATATTCCGGTTCATCTCGGAGCGATGGGAGAGACGGTGAAATGCCTGCTGGCCGAGAATCCGCATCTCGCGCCGGGGGATGTTCTCGTGACGAACGATCCTTATGCCGGAGGCTCCCATCTTCCCGACCTGACCGTCGTCACACCGGTACATGATCACGAAACCGGGACGTTGCTGTTCCTCACCGCCAGTCGGGCCCATCATGCGGAGATCGGCGGAATGACCCCCGGAAGTATGCCCCCTTTCTCAAAAACTCTCGGAGAAGAAGGGGTTCTCATCCGTAACTTCAAGATCGTCGACCAGGGAGAATCACGACTCGCCGAGTTTAGAGAACTTCTCACCAGTGGACGGTATCCCAGCCGGAATCCGGATGACAACGTTGCCGATATCACCGCACAGATTGCCGCGAATCAGATGGGGGCCAACCTGTTGCAGAGTCTTGTTCGTCAATCTGGACGAGAACGAGTGTTACAATACATGCAGTTCATTCAGCAGGCGGCTGAAACCAAGATGCGACGTGCCATCGCTGCTTTGCCGGATGGTCGTTATCAGCGAACCGACTTCCTTGACGACGGGTCTCCCATTGCGGTGTC
>DATMFC010000299.1:0-6463 GCA_035556335.1 Planctomicrobium sp.
CGGCATGGGGTGTCTGCTGACCGGGATTGAACTCTTCCCCGGCAATATTCAGGGGGGAAGTCACACTCCGGCCGGTTGGGCCAGTGGAATTTCCATCGATCAGGAAATCAAGAACTTTCTACAGAGTCGTGCGGAAACACAAACCCGATTCGGTTCACTCGAATTCGGTGTGGTCGTTCCGGAACGTGCCGACACCTGGACCCGTATGGTCTATGCTGGTGGGAACAAACCGATCACCCCGATCGACAACCCGTACCAGATGTTCAACAAGCTGTACGGCAACGTGAAAGATCGTGAGAACCTCCAAAGTGTTCTCGATGTGGTCACCAAAGATTTGAAACGGGTGGAATCTCTGGTCAGCGCACAGGATCGGCTACTTCTGGAAGAACATGCCAGCTTCGTCCGGCAACTGGAGCAGGAACTGGCCGCAACCAGCAACATGCCCAACTCCCACGCGGTTCCGGAACTCGACCCCGGCGTCATTGTCGCCAACGACAACCTGCCACAACTGGCAAAGATGCAGATCGATCTGATGGTGAACAGCTTCACCGCCGACTTCGCTCGCGTGGCCACGTTGCAGTTTACCCATTCGGTCGGTCAGGCCCGCATGAAGTGGCTGGAGATCGAAGAAAACCATCACACTCTCTCGCACGAACCGAACTCGAACGAAGATGCTCAGGTCAAACTGACGAAGATCTGCCGCTGGTACTGTGAGCAACTGGCCTATCTCGTCAAAAGACTGGACGAAACCCCAGAACCGGGGGGACAGGGGTCCCTGCTCGACAACACCACTGTCGTCTGGACGAATGAGCTTGGGGAAGGAAATTCCCATACACTCGAAAACATTCCGTTCGTTCTCGTCGGGAACGGACTCGACTTCAAAATGGGTCGGGGACTCGACTTCAAACGAACACCACACAACCGGTTGCTGATGTCACTTGCCCATGGCATGGGACACCATATCGAGAAATTCGGAAACGCCGACTTCTGTAAACGGGGCCCTTTGACCGATCTGACATGATATGGTCCCAAACACCCAGGTCTCAGAACGACGCCATTCCTCACGTTTAGTCCAAGCGTGGGGAATGATTCACGGTGTAATCGTTCTCGGCGTTCTGTTCCTCAGCCTGCCGGTGATGGTCTGTGCCGATGATGTCATTCTGAAAAACGGCCTGCGACTCAGTGGCACCGCCTTTCGCGTCGGTGGCATGACGAATTCCACCACCAGAGACAACAACCGGGGTCCCGTTCCGAGTACCGCGTTCTGGGTGATCGATGATGGTGTTCGCCGCTACTTTGTCCATATGAAACAGGTGCAGGCGAATGAAGAGGTCGCCGATCTGGGGGCAATTGTCTCCTTCAAAATGAAGCAGGAGAGAAAAGGACGTACGGTCGATTTTTCGACCGTCGGTTCATTCGCAAAGATTGAGCCCTTCAACGAGTTCGGTCGCCGTACGGTGACACTCGCCACTCCGAAAGGGATGGTTCCCGTCACTCAGGCTCTGTCGGAAATCCGCCCGGATTACGGTCTCCTTGAAAGCTCCACACATGCCTGGGAATACAAAATCGACACCCGTACGATTCCCCCGGAAGTGTTGACCTCTTACATCGGGAAAACCTCGAATCGGGACGATCCCGCCGAACGCAAGGCCGCCGTTCTCTTCTATGTACAGTCACAACTTTACGAGCAGGCTCAGGAAGAGCTGCGACTGATTTCCGAGCGATTCCCGGACCTGCATGACTGGTGTGAAGAATACAAGATTCGACTGGAAGAACTGATTGCCCGACGGGCCATAGGGGAGATTGAACGGCGTCAGATGGCCGGACAGCATCAACTGGCCATGTACTTCGCAAGACAGTTTCCGATGGGCCGCATCAGTTCCGATGTTTCTCAGCGTGCGCAGGACGTGCTTCATGACTACGAACAGGCATTGCAGGCCCGGGATCAGGTCATCATGCTCCTGGATGTCCTTCAAGCGGAAGTTTCTGAAGAACAGGCTCGACGCCTCACCAGCATGCGTGCCATCCTTCTGGATGAATTGCAATACGAACTGATGGAGCGACTTGAACCATTCCTCCGCGTCTCTGAAGACAACACCCTTCCTGCCGATCAAAAGCTGGCACTGGCCTATTCCGGCTGGGTGCTCGGCAACGATCAGGCCGTCACCAGTCTGGATGAAGCGATTCGTCTCTGGGACGCCCGGTTTCAGATTCTGGAATATCTGAGAACCGAACAGAACCCACTCCGGGACGAGGAAATTCTCAAAGAACTCTCCGGCATCGAGTCCATCAACATTCAGCGAGTGGCAACGATGCTGCGTCACTTACCGCTGCCGAACAATCCAGTTGTTCCTGAACCGGGGACCGTGACACAGGTGGAGATCCCTGAAACCGGCAACGTCCCGGCAATTCAGTATTCGATCATGCTCCCCCCGGAGTACAACCCGGCCCACCGATATCCGGTACTGGTTGTTCTGCGCAGTGAGCGAAACAGCTATGAATCCGCCATTCGACTCTGGGCCGGAGACCAGTCTCGTCCCGGTTGGGCACAACGCCGGGGCTACATTGTCATTGCCCCGCACTACTGCCCGGACGATGCGGTGGTCCATAATCCCGGTGCAATCGACCATCGAACCATCTTCCACTCGATTGACCATGTTCGGAAACGATATCGGGTCGACTCCGACCGCATCTTTCTCACCGGTCACGGCATGGGAGGAGATGCCTGTTTCGATGTCTCGATGTCCAATCCCGGAGTATTCGCCGGGGTGATTCCGATCAATGGAAACGGAGCCATCATCGGCCGAGCCTATCGTCGCAACGCCCCGTTTGATGCCTGGTACATCGTCGCCGGAGAGCGTGACCGCAATCTTCTGGAAACCAATGCCGTCTTCCTGAATGACATGATGCGCCGGGGACAGAATCTGGTTTACTGCGAATATAAATCACGAGGATTCGAATCCTATGCAGAAGAACAGGAACGCATCTTCGAATGGATGCAGAATCAGCGCCGAATGTCGTTAAAAGAGGTCACGACATGGGATGCCGGCACGCTCCGAATCGCGGACAACCACTTCTACTGGATGCAGGCCAAAGGGCTTTCCGATCACCATTTCCCGGCAATTGAATGGAACGCCGCAGCGCCACGCTTACCGACAATCCGATCGTATAAAGCCCATATTTCCCCAGGTGGTCCAACGGTGGGAGTCCGTATGACGATCTCTCACCCAGGAAAAGCGACCACAATCTGGCTGACCCCGGAGATCTTCAATTTCGACTACCGCTGCGAAGTCAACGTCAACAGCCGCTCGGTCTATCGCGACTACATCAAGCCTTCGATCGAAGCCATGCTGACCGACGTCCGCAACCGCGGCGACCGCGAACGCTTGTACTGGGCCCGGCTGGATCTCTGAGGAAACATCCGTCTCAATCGGTTTTGAAGATGTCCGCGTGATCATTCCCCCAGATTCAGAATGACTTCTGCCATCCCGCGTTTGACTTCAATCACCCGGGTTTCATGCAGACAGGGGGCAATGTTCTTCTTGGATGCAGCCGGTGCTGGCCGCTCTGGGTCGTCCATCAGCAGAATCATTACGTCATGCGTTCCCGGAATGGCACCGTCGTTCATTCCGTAGGTCGACAACACAAACTTTCCATTGGCGTCCGTCTCTCCCATCGCGGAGCGGCCCGGCGAACTTGCTGGACGCCCCGCCCCCGGTTGTGGTGAGAAGATCACCTGAACTTTCGCCACCGGTTTCCCCTGACAAGTCAAAATACCGCTGACCGGGACTGTCTTATAATCGCCGGTCCCCCTCTTGCATCCTGCTGCCGTCAACAGTGACACAAAAACCGCAAGCACCGCGAGGGGAACGCCATAACTTCGACCAGACTGAGATGGCATATTTTGAACTTTCCGACTGGAACAAATAGAAAACCACTGATAGGATTTCCAATCGTATCGGCATTTTTGCAAATAAAAAGCGTTCTGACGCAAAAATCCTGTCGATCGTTATTTCGTTTGCGACCAAAACTTGGATCAGCTTTCTCATTGACGTTGATTGATTATTCTCTTCTGAATTTTTCAATTGTGATAAAGGGGCAAGATGGCAAATTCACACTCTCAGAAGATCAAAGCACCACGTCTGTCGATGCATGGTTTCACATTAATTGAACTGCTGGTCGTGATCGCGATCATTGCCATCCTTGTTGCGTTACTCCTTCCCGCAGTTCAACAGGCACGTGAATCCGCCCGTCGGACACAATGCAAGAACAATCTCAAGCAACTCGGAATCGCCTTACACAACTATCACGACACCCACACGGTCTTCCCGTTTGCCACGGCCAATCCAGGCGGCAACTATGCAACTGAAGCAAACATGCCGGTGCGAACAAACTTCACCGGATACCTGATGTTGCTGCCATTTATTGATCAGTCTGCTCTGTATTCACAGTTCAACTTCAACGCCGCCACCGGGCTTTATCAGGGAAGTGCGAATTGCGGAACGACGGGAACCATACCACTCGCCGGAACACAGACGGAAATCAACGAGAACATCCGGTTGGGAGCAACAAGAATCCCGGCGTTTCTTTGCCCTTCAGACACCAGCCCGGCCACGTTTACTTCAAAGTGTGTCTCGGCCAGTGGCGGTTCTGGGTACACAACACTCAGCCCGCGACCACTCACCGCCAAGGCAAGTTACGGTTTCAGTGCTGCGATGACGGTCAGCCAGGTGACTGATGGGAATGGTGATGGCAGCACAAGCACTGTTGCTCAATGGAACGCCGAAAACAGAAACATGCGAGCGATGTTTGGAATCAATTCCAACACACGGATGCGGGACCTGGAAGATGGAAGTTCAAACACTGTTGCCATTGTGGAATCAACACTCAATAACCATGAAATCAGCAACCACAACCCACTCACCTGGGTTGCTCCCGGTTGGACCAGCTTCGGAATCAACCTGCAACATGTTCTGGTCGGGATCAACGAATTCCGGTGCTGTCGCTACAATTCGTGGACCGCTGCAAATCCAGGATTGTTCGGTGTGAATGGTCAGGGGGGAATGCCCGGCAGCAGCCATGTCGGAGGAATTCAGGTCGTCATGGGAGACGGATCGGTTCGATTCCTCTCTCAGAACATCGGATTGCAAACCCGACGCTATCTCGCACGCATTGCCGATGGTCAGGTGCTGGGCGAGTTTTGAAAATTGTTCTTCCTTCTGGATGAAAACCTGTTCAGTACGACGATGTTGTTGGCCGTATCTTATCGTCAGTTCAGATCGCTTCTTTTTCACATCCTATCGATAAGCGTGTTATCAATGTTATTTAACATCCCTCCCAGTCTTGTTCTTCATCATTGGAACTCCAGAATTCCAGCGCGTTCCCGGAAAGGGTTTACCCTGATCGAACTGCTGGTCGTGATTGCAATCATCGCCATCCTTATCGCGCTGCTGCTGCCGGCAGTTCAACAGGCGCGCGAAGCGGCCCGGCGGTCGCAATGCAAAAACAATCTCAAACAACTCGGAATTGCATTACACAACTATCACGATACCCATACCGTCTTCCCGTTCGCCACAGCCAACCCCGGTGGCCGATATGAAACAGTGGAAGCCATGCCAGTACGCACGAACTTCACGGGATATCTGATGCTGCTTCCATTTCTCGACCAGTCTGCCCTTTATTCGCAGTTCAATTTCAATGCAGCAACAGGACAATACCTGGGCGGTCCTAACTGCAACAACTCAGGCGCAGGAACTCTGGCGGGAAGCCCGGCCGAAATTGCTGCCAATATCCGCCTGGGGGCCACAAGGCTGCCGGCACTGCTTTGTCCGTCTGATCCCAGTCCAATTTATCACACGAGCAATTGTATCTCAGGCGCAGCAAGTTCGGATTATGGGGCACTCAGCCCGCGTCCATTGACGGCAAAAACAAGTTACGGATTTAGTTGCGGACCAATCGTGAGTAGTGCAAACGATCAAATGACTGACGGCGGAAACAACGACGGAAGCAGCACTGTTATCTTTCAATGGGGAAAGGAGATTAAACGTCTTCGAGGAGCGTTTGGAATCAATTCCAATTGCAGAATGCGAGACCTTGAAGACGGCAGTTCAAACACTGTTGCTATGATCGAAACGACCTTGGATAACGTCGTCAGACCCAGCCATGACCCCTTATCCTGGGTTTCGACCGGATGGTCCAGCTTTGGAGTGAATCTCCAACACCCCCTCATTGGAATCAACGAGTTCCGCTGCTGTCGGTATTCAAACCCTCCATGGAGCCAAACTCAAGGGAGATTTGGTATCAACGGGAATGGAGGTTACCCGGGGAGTAGTCATCCGGGGGGAGTTCACGTTGTTCTGGCGGACGGATCAGTCCGTTTTCTGTCAGAAAATATCGGGCTGCAAACCCGACAGTATCTTGCCCGTATTGCCGACGGTCAGATTCTTGGTCAGTTCTGAGAATC
>DATMFC010000300.1:0-1531 GCA_035556335.1 Planctomicrobium sp.
GGACATGCTCGACGGCTTTTCGCTGGCCATCATTAAACCATGTCCGGGAGAATTCATGCGTTCCCGCTCCTAGCCGGGAGCAAGTCCCCCTCCCCGCACGGGCGAAGCGAAGCATGGCCTGTTCTTCGCCAAGTACACCCAAGGTGGTGACCATTCTCCTGCCGCGACGGTCCCTGATGATGAAATCTTGCTGATGGTATTGCTGGTGGACAGCATCAATGGAACCTTTACCGACGGAGCGTTTCAGAGCTTCGGCCAGCAAGGCCCGTTCAGGAATGACCGATTTCCGCTCGAAGCAATGCTCGGCGGCATTATCAAGACCATCCCGAACGGCGGAAGGGTCCTCGGGAACTGCCTCGCTGCCGATCCGGTCGGTGACACGCTGAAGGCTGTCCCGTTCCTCATCCGAAAGCCGTGAAAACCATTCGCGGCGCAGCTCGTCCATCGGTAGGTGCTTCTGCTTGCGTTCGCGGGTCCGGGCGCCGAGTTCGGATTTCTGCTCGGGGTCGCTGATCCCCTTCTTCCGGGCCAGTTCTTCGATTTGCTCGGTTCTCCGGGAGAATTTCTCGATCGTCTCACGGGAGAGACCGGCCACCTCCCAGCCGGTCTTGTTCCGCTCAATCTCCAACCCAAGTTCCGCCAGATTCCGGCCGAGCCGGGAATGGAACATCCCTTCAAAATACGGGGCATCCCGTTTGAGATCCCCGAACTGACCGGCTTTCCAGACGGATTCATCACGATCGAACGTTGTATTGAACACATAGCAATGGGCATGCAGGTGTGGATCGGGTACGCCGTCGATCGGGCGCGACGTGAAATGTACGAACTCCCCCCACACCGCATTGCTGGTGGTCCGGTCCTCGTTCCGGCCGGACTTGCGGACGCGGGTTTTCATTTCGGATTCGATGTCCTGCATCGTCTCCTCAACGGCGTCACGGAACGCATCGAGCAGCCGTTCATCGCCGGTGAGGCCGTGCAGGATGGAAACGCTTTTCGGAACGTGAAAGTTAAAATCGTATCCGACGCGGCGATTCTCTTTCTGGCGTGGTGTTAATGTCTCGCCAGACCGGGGATCGTGATTATCACACAGCGACTCCCACTCTTTCGCCGCAATTTCCCCGGAAAGCCCCAGCAGTCTTGCCCCCTCGCCTCTCCAGCGTCCAGTCAGCTCCTGCCCTTCGGTGTAATAGTCTGCCGTGCTGTAATAACTCTTGGCCCGACCGGCAGAAATGCTTTCGATGATGCGTAACATGCCGAGATTTTATGCCGACACCGGTTGAAAATGAGTTAATGAAATTCGCGTGCGACCATTTGTCATAGAATGGCACGGAATGTCACACCGGTCGTCCCCCATCCGTTCTGAATGGATGTTCATTCTCACTGATCTTGGGAAAACGATTCGCATCGATCGGAACTCTGCTTCGTTCCGTCGTTGAGCCCCCACCAGTCTTTGCAGGTCAGCGCATAACACTGGCCAGAACTATCTGTTCTTCCAGGAGGGGCCCGAACAGCCGGTGATTCCGAGTCGGCA
>DATMFC010000301.1:0-17431 GCA_035556335.1 Planctomicrobium sp.
TCTGGAGCCGATTCTTTCTTCTCTTCTTTTGCCGCAGTTTCTTTCGGAGCTGGTTTTGACTCCGACTTGCCCACTTTGCTGCTGGTTTCAACCGTCAGAACGACCGATCCAACGTTGACCGAATCGCCGGATTTGACGTGAATCTTCTTGATTTTGCCAGCGAACGGAAGTGGAAGCTCGACCACCGCCTTTTCGGTTTCCAGTTCCATCACCGAAGCGTTGGCTTCGACGACATCCCCTTCAGAGACCAGAATCTCAGCGATATCTGCGGAGGAGACCCCTTCCCCCAATGGAGGAAGTTCGAACTCGATGGTCCCTCCGACCAGTTCCGTTTCCGGTTCTTCTGCGGGAGCGTCTTCCTTGGCCTTTTCAGGTTTCGCAGCCGGTTTTTCTTCTGCTTTTTCTGATTTCTCAGACTCTTTCTTTTCCGGCTCCTTCTTGTCGCTCCCTTTCTTTCCGCCACTGAGGGTCATGAGTAGATTCCCCACCTGAACGGTTTGTCCCGGTTTGACGTGAATTTTCTCAATCGTTCCGCCATCCGAGCAGGGAAGCTCAAAGACCGCCTTTTCGGTTTCCAGTTCCATTACGGTCTGGTTGGCCTCGATCACATCCCCTTCAGAAACGAGGATGTCGGCGATATCGGCTTCGTTCACCCCTTCACCGATGTTGGGCAATTTGAATTCAACGCTCATGAGCAATTCACACGTGATCTATAAAGTAACGTTTGAATGTGTATTTCCGGGCTGCCCGGGGATCATAGTCAAGCGGCGACCGGCGGCAAAGGGGGGAGAAAGATTCCCATATCGGATCGGAAACCTGCAGGGCTTTTTCCTGATTTTCGAAATAAGAACCCCTAACAAAACTACCCCCGATCCGCTCGCGGAAAGGAAATTTTCATGGTTTGAGGGGTTTTGTTCGCGGCTCTAAAAAAATCCACCTCAACTCAGGGAAATTCTCACTCGGATGCTCCACCACGGTAGAGACGGAAATTACGGAACAGAAAAGAAGAAAACGGGTTGTGAAGAAATTCGGTGATTCACTGAAACGAGAGTCTGTTTTCAGCACATCTCCCACTCCCCTCTTCATTTCCGCATTTTCCGTCCTTCCGTGGTTTCTCTGCATTTTTCGGGCGGAGTTGAGGTGATTTCGAAGTTTCTGATTACTTCGTTTTTGCCGGTTCGTTCGGTGCTGCAGCCGGTTGAACCTGTCTGGTCATCTCGTATAACTCGGCCAGCATCTTGTCCGAGGCTTCGACTTCGAGCCGGTTCGTTCCCAGCCAGGTTTCGTACCCTCCCAGCTTGTGCTGATGAGGAGGGGGAAGATAGCCGTAATAGCCATGCGAAAGTGACATCAGGAAGGCCGGCTGAATGGGGCAGTTCTTTTTGAAGTCCTGTCCGATTTCAACGAACACTTCACAGGGCATCGTTCCAATGCAGAGATCACCGATTCGCAGGACTTGAAGGGGGATGGGAGGAAAACTTTCCTGATTGGCGATCGATCGAGCTCTTTCGGCATAAATGAAAGAAAGATCGACCGGCTTTTGCGGGCCGGCAGCCAGGGTTTTCTCCATCCAGGCGAGCTGTTCTTCACTCGGCTGGCGAAACTTGATGTCCGCGTCTTTGTACGCAGCAGCCAGTGTGATATCTGAACGGTATTTCAAACCTTTGATGGCCTGATCCACTTTCTCTGCCACGTCATAGGCCACATTTTTCATTTGCTCGTACGGGGCCTTCCTTCCGCGCGGCTCGCGAAAATTGATGTTGTTAATGTCGCCACTGGTGCCGTTTGCCATTATGGGAACGAACGGAGGGTCCAGGTCATTGCGGTTCGCCAGTTCCAGCATCCGTTTACTGAAGACTCCAAAGTAATCGGACGAGATATGCCCGGAGGGAACTCCTCCGACATAATGCAGAGAGTAACTCGCAAGAACCGCAATCGGCGCCCCCTCTGGATCACGGAAGGAGAGAATGGAAACGGCAGGATCCGTCGGCCCGGCTGGCTTCACGAGATTGGGATTCCCCGCTCCCGGATTCATTTTGACGATGTCTTTCGTGCTGCCGAACGGGTTGGCCGGCATTGTCCCTTCTTTGAGATGCCAGCGACGATTGAAAACATGCTCTGGGATGTCGACAGTTCCAAACGCAAACTCGGCGGGACGGAGATTGTTTTTCGCGCTGCGAACCCCATCGACGATGCGTGTCACAACGAATTTCTGATACTCGTCCAACGTCGGTTTGGTGGCAAACCGGTTCTGTCCTAATGCCGTGACACCGGAATGGGTATGCGTGGCACAGATCAGAATATTGGCTGCCGGAATTCCGGTTTTCTCCTGAATCTGCTTCCGGGCTTCATCAGTAACTTGAGTCGCAATTCCCAGCAGATCGCAAACGACCAGTGCCAGTTGTGTCTTGCCGTCATCCAGAACGATACATCGGGCAAACAGATCGTCGTGAATATGAGAGGCCACCATTGGACCAAATCCACCGACAATGCTTCCTCCCAGCGGAGGAGTGATATGATTCGTTGCGGCCCCCGCCCGAAAAACTGGCGGATCTGCGGCGACAACTGTTGAACCGGCCAGCAGCAGACTGGCAACGCAGGTGAAAAGCAGTCTTATCATCACGAATAATCTCCGGCAGTAGTGAGGGAGGAGGAGCGGAGGACGGAAGCAATTGATTCGAGTTTTGATCTTTTTTCCAGAGCCGTTTGCCCTAAGAACCCCTAACAAAACCGTCCGCGATTCGCTCGCGGAAAGGGAATTCTCACTATTCGAGAGGTTTTGTTCGCGGCACTAATAAGAACCCCTGACAAACTGCTCTAAATATCACCAGGTGAGATTCACGATTTCAAGATTTTTCGGATGGGCGGGATCGATCGTATGGAGTTTCAGATTGATTCCGTTTTCACGCACTTCTGCATCGACCCAGCCGTTTGGGATGTCTTTGGAAAAAACATAGGCCACCGGCGGCAGGTTCACCAGATGCACTCCATTCCGTTCACTGATATTCCAGCGGTGGGAATGACCAAAGATGAACGCTTTCACCTGCTTCTTTGAATCAATGAGGTCAAAAAACTCTGCTGTGTCCGCGATTCCCGACCAGACTTTGCCTTCAGCTGGAGGGGTGAACTGGGGGGTATGATGTGCGATCAGAATCGCGGGCTTGTCGGCCCGGGCATCCAGTGCCTGTCCCAGCCACTTCAATTGTTCTTTTCCCAGTTCTCCGGTGACGACATTCACCGCTTTCTGGGTGTCGAGAAGAAACAGATTGGCGAACGGAGTTTCAAGCACGGTGACATGCTGCGACCCAACCAGCGGTGTTTTCGGACGTTGCCCTGACAGTGCATTGTATAGCGGCTCGTGATCGTCATGATTTCCCATCGTCACATGTAAGGGAAGTTGGGCATCGATGATCGGCTGCAGGCATTGGGCCAGATTGGCGTAGTCTGCCGGGAGTCCTTTCAGATAGGCACAGTCCCCATTGATAATGACCCCTTGCGGTTTGCGATCAAGCCGAAGAAGTTCGCCGACAACCTGTTTCAGGTTCTCCGTCATATTCGTGTCACGAGCAATCACTTCTGGTGACGACGGAATGTGTGTATCCGACAGCAAGGCAAACCGGATCGAGTTTTTCGACTCGGCTCCATGTCCCACGCGGAGGACCATCAAGCCTGCCAGTGCAGCGGAACTGCGGGCCAGAAAGTCTCGACGAGACAGAGAAAAAGACCTGTCAGAAAAAGAACTCTCCGAAAGCGAGTGCAGCGGCATTAAATCGTCTCCCGTCCAGTGATGTGAGTGCGGTCAAGCGTGTTCACTTCTTGCGAAGAATGAACACGACATCTTCTGTTTCCGGTTGGATCGTAACTTCCGTTTTAATGTCATACACGAAATCGTGCAGCGCCGCGACCTCCAGCTCAGGAACCCGGGCCAGTAATTTCTGAAATTGCTGATCTGTATAAGTGCGGTAATTCATCTCATCGACGAGTCGCAACGTTTTGGTGGGGGTGTAGACATCGAACGTCATCCCCAGAACTTCGTTCCGATTTTTCAGGTCCAGCTTCTTGCACCACATTGAAGAATTGACTTGCAGATGACCGCGACGGGCTGTCCATTCTTCGTGGTCGACTCGGGTTCCTCGTGTGGGGGTGAGATGCAGTCCGAGGATATAAAGCCCTCCTTTTGCCAGACCTTCGGCCACGCAATGAAGATGACTTTCCGCGGTTGCATCGGATGACAGGTGGCGAAAGCTGTTGATCGTGTTGAACGCGGCGTGAAACTTCTTTTTGACCTTGAAGTCGGCCATGTCTCCGACGGTGACACTGGCGGGAAATCCCCCGCGAACAAGTCGTTTATTGCAGTAATCAACCGCCTTGGGATTGATGTCGTTCCCGGCAACTTCATAGCCGGCTCCCGCGAGACGATAAATCAATCGTCCGGTGCCGCACGCCGGCTCAAACAACCGGCTGACCTTGCATTTGGCATACTTCTCGAAGCACTGCTGCAGGAAGTGAAATTCGGCGAGAGAATCCGACCCGAAGAGGAGATCATAATACTTCGGATAATCGTACAGATTCGCGGCTTGCTGTTCCATGAGACGCAAGGGACTTTCGTATTCGTGATCAGTTTGCTTTGAGAAAGAGTGGTGAATTATTCCCGAACAAGGAACACTTTCAAGGTCCGTGCCCCGTGTGCTCCTTTGACCAGAGACTGTTCAATGTCGGCGGTCTTTGAAGGGCCGGAAATAAAACATCCCAGGGAACTGGCCGTCACGTCGATTCGTTCATAGGCCGCATGCAGATGCGGAACCAAATCTTTCAGACGAACAACAAGAACCAGATGTTGCGTAATAAAGTAAATCGCCCGGTGAGGGATATTCTTATTGTTGACCCAGATGCCAGCGTTTTCGGCAACCGCGAGATCCCCCCAGAAGACAGCCAGATCAACTCCCGCCAGATCATGGGGATCCGAAATCTGTTTCAGGTCCAATGTTCCCGGGACGCCGTCGACATTACTGACCACGACCTTGCCGGGAGCGGCTTCTTCTTTCAGATGGGGAAGGATGTCAGCGGTGGAATTGATAACATGACATTCTCCTCCCACGAACTCCAGAACGCCTGCAAACTGAGCTGCGAGATCGTCGTACTGAATCCAGTTTCCGTTATGGTCGGGCAACTCTGTTGCCTGCGGAAGGAACTGGCGGACCGATCGGAGAATCTGGCTGCGTGAACTCATGTTTCTCCAAGCAATCCTCTGAGAAGAGATAATTAACCTTATTTACGATCGAAGCAGCACGGGGTCGCCGATCGACCACTCTGCGCCATTTCGAATGACGCGTCGATACAACGTGTCACGTTCCACGGGTTCGCAACCCACTTCACGAATCAATTGGTGAAGCTGAGTCACAGTCAACCCTTCTGGAGTTTTCGCTCCTGCTTCATGATAAATTGTTTCATGAACCACAGTGCCGTCGATATCATCAGCTCCAAAATTGAGAGCGATTTGAGCGGTCTGCTCCCCGAGCATAATCCAGTAGGCTTTGATATGGTCGAAGTTATCCAGCAGAAGCCGGGACAGGGCCATCGTTCTCAAATCCTGATGGGCCGTAGGCTTCCTGATGTATGTCATGCCTGTGTTGTCTGGATGAAATGCCAGTGGAATGAACGTCTGAAATCCACCCGTCTCATCCTGCAGTGACCGAAGTTGGAGCAGGTGATCGACGCGATGATGGGCATTTTCCAGATGGCCATACAGCATCGTCGCATTCGAACGCAGCCCCAACTGGTGCGCGGTTCGATGAATCTCCAGCCAGCTTTCGGGATCGGCCTTGTGTTCACAGATTTTGGCACGAACTTCCGTGTCAAAAATCTCTGCCCCTCCCCCCGGAAGGCTCCCCAGACCGACGTCGATCAGTTGCTGAAGGATCCAGTCGTACGGCTTTTTTGTCAGGTGGGCAAACCAGTTGATCTCGACGCCGGTCCAGCCTTTGATATGGATCTCAGGCCAGGTTTCATGAATGATCCGGACAACGTCGACATACCAGTCGAACTTCTTTTTGTGGTGGAGTCCGCCGACGACGTGGATTTCTGTGGCCCCTTGTGCTTTTGCTTCGAGTACCCGTTCCCGGATCATGTCATCCGAGAAGACATACCCCTTCTCTGATTTCAGATCTGAGCGAAATGCACAGAATGTACAGCGATAAACACAGACATTCGTTGGATTCAGATGAACGTTGGTGTTGTAGTACGCCACGTTTCCATGACGTTTTGTTCGCACCTGATGCGCAAGAGTTCCCAAAGAAATCAGGTCGGCCTGTTCGTCAAGCCAGACACCTTCATCAAAAGTAAGCCGTTCTCCAGAACGGACCTTTTGAGCGATTTCCTCAAACCGGGCGTCACCGAAACCCACGGTGGTCATTGCTACAGCATTTCCAGCATTGGTTTTCATGGTTCAGCAGGCGAAAGGAAAGGGACCATCTATTGAACCCCCTTCACTCACCCGCTTCAATACCATGCAAACGGCCTAGAGCAGTTCGCTCTACCAGATGCCCTTGCAGCGAGTGCTTTAACAATAAAAACGCTCGTGTCCGCGTGGCAGGACATCACACATGATTTAAAAAACTCATCGGACCGCCTCTCACTCCGCATAGGCGAAATTCCACTATGCGGAGTGTGCGTGTCATCTACCGAAAGCCGGGATGTGCGGATCCCATCAGAACAAGGCACTAATCATTTCGCAACTTAATATCGATCTCGGCCAGCTTGTCTCGAATTTCGTTCAGTGATGTCACACCGAAGTTCTTAGCCGACAGCAATTCATCAGCGGTTCTGGAAACCAGTTCACCGATCGTGGCAATCCCCAGGCGGGTCATGCACTTGCGACTACGAACAGAGAGATTCAGGTCCGCAACAGACATCGTCAGTTTGGCCTGATCTTCTGGTGAGAGATCGCGGGAATCGAAAACGGGTTCGCGCTGTTTTTCGTGTTCGAACTGTCCCAGTGACAAGCCGTGCTGTCGCATCAGTTCGCGAACTTCCGTCAGCGAGGTTTCCCCAAAGTTCTTTCCGGCAAGCAGTTCCTGTTCGTTGACGCGGGTCAGGTCACCAAGGCTGTTGATTCCCATGACGGCCAGGCAGTTTCGACTCCGAACCGACAGTTCGAAATCGGTCACAGGACGATTGAGCAACTGCTCCAGGCGCTGCGCCTGCTTGAGAGAGTCTTCGTCGTAATACATCCCGCTGGTAGCTTCGATGTCTTTGAGGAACAGTAACGCCCGTTCGTTGTTCGGGTCGTACTTCAGAACACGCTCAAAGCAATACTGAGCGGCCCCGTAGTTTTCCTTGTCCTCGTACAGCAGTCCGAGGTTCAGCAGGGCGCCGAGATAAAATGGAGGACGGGACAGACAGCGCTCATAGAGTTGAATCGCTTCTTCGTCGTCACCGTGGCGACTGTTCTGGACCGCCAGAGCAAAGAGTGCCCGCTGGTGATGTGGGTCCATGTCCACGGCTCGTTCGAAATACTCGATCGCGCCAAAAGTGTCACCACGGTCTGCGAGGATGCACCCCATTTGATAGGAGTATTCTGCGAGTCGGGCCCCTTCGCCACCGGTGCTGCGAATCACCTTCTCGGCTTCTTCCAGTTGTCCTGATTTTCGCAGAGAACCGGCTTTTCTCAGAGTGGATTCTGTTGGCTGGTATCCGGCTTTGGCGGCAGCTTCGTATTCCTGTGCTGCTTCCTGGAACCGTCCGAGTGTTTCCAGGCTGAGCCCCAGATAGAATCGTCCGACCCCGTCTTTGCATCCGGTCAGTGCCTGAATGGCCTTTTCTGGTTGCCCCAGCAGGAACATTCCGATGCCGGCACGCACGATCAGGGGAGGATTTGTTTCCGCGTCCTGCGTGATCTGTTCCACTGCCCGACGAAACTCCGGTGCTCCTGCTCCCAGTGAAGCAGACATCATGTTGCGGATATCATCCGAATTCAGATTCGGAGTATCACGGAGAGACGACAGGAACGGATAGCTCTGAATGGTCACAACAACACCACATCATCAGTTTAAAAGTGAAACGGCAACCGCCAACCCAGGCAATCACAACAACTCGAGAAATACGAAGATTCTGAGAAACCGGAGTTTAACAGGAGTTGGGATGAGTTCAAATGTCAGGCAATCCACACTTTTCAAGACACAGTAAATTCAAGACACTGCAAAGTTGTGCCTTGCTCGTGTGCTTCAGAAATTTCAATCTTTGCGCCCATCTTGATTGATGAATGGTTGAAATTTAGTGAACATATGCTACACTGTCAATCGATTCGAGGGGGACCGCAGGAAAGATGTTCCTGGTTCCATTCATGATTCCAATTGTAATCACTCACACGTGGCGAGAGGCGCTGTCTGAATTTGTCTTCCGGACAACGGGTTCTGGAGTCTTGCAAGACAGGTGATCTTCACGGTAATGTCATAGACTATGACCTCAAAATTTCCTGCACCAAAGCCTGAAGGCGATCTGAATTCTCTGGCCCACAATCTTCTGGGAGTCGATTTGAACTCTCAGGAAGACTCGGATGAACCATTGGAGGTGGATGGGCTCGGCCTGGATGACCTCGGTTTTGGTTCATTCGGAGATTTCGGCGAATCTCCCAATAGCGGAAAGACTTCGGAGTCATCTCCAAAAGCATCAGCCCCAGATCAGGGAGAGGATCCCCTGGCTTGGATCGTCCGGGCGGTTCAGAATCCATCACGCCCGGTGGTCGTTGAAAAGCCAGTGGATGACGAACCGGAAATCGACGATTGGGATGATGACTTCGGCGGCGGATTACTCGAGCCCCCTGCCCGTCCTGCTTCAGTCTCCTCGGAAGCGCCCCCTTCAGAGTCGTTAAAGCGATCTTCAAGATCCCTTGAGGAGCCTGCCGATTCGACTCGTCGTGAAGAAGAGAAAGCTCCTTCTCGTCGCGAACGCAATGAATCTCCACGCGATGATGCTTACTGGGATGCACTCGATGGTTGGAACGAGTGGGAAGAAAAGCCGCGGGCTGCAGAAAGTTCTGCCCGGCAGGATTCCCGTTCTGAACAATCTCGCTCTGAACGAGGGGGACGAAGAGGTGATCGTCGGCCGCGTCGAGGGAGAGATGGAGAGCGCCGTCCTGAACGAGAGCCATCTCAATCACGGCCCTCAGAGGGGACCCGGTCGGAAGAACCCCGTCCAGAGAGAGAGAGTCGCGGTAGACGATCCCAACAGAATTCAGAGAATCGGCAGGAAGGTCGATCTCGTCGAGAAGAACGTCCACAGCGTCAGGAAAATGTAAGACAGGGACAGGAAAGCGTACGGCAGGAACCTGTACGACGTGCAGAGCCGGTCCGGGAGGAAGATTCCTGGCCTGGTGACGAAGCTCCGAGCCGATCGGAAGGGCGATCGCGCCGTGGACGCCGCCGTCCGCAGCGGGATGAGTCTTCACAGACCACACAGGCTCGCTCAACACCGTCCGAATCAGGACAGACCCAATCGGTCCCTTCGCAGCGTAGCCATTCCCGTCAGGAGCGTCGTGAAGAAGAGGTGACTTCTTCGGATCGTCGTTCCGGGGCAGGTGAACGTTCAGAACGTTCACCGAAACGAGGCGGCCCACAGAGACGTCATGAACGGAAGCAGCCGGAACCGGTCGAAGCTGATCCCATCTTGTCGTCGGCAAATGAAGATGATTTTGGCGGTGGAGTCTTTTTTGAAAGCGATCGAAGTCAGAAAAGTCCGCGACCTCGCTCTACTGCAAAGCCAGTCGTTAAAGACGATTTCTACGACGATGAGGAATTTGAGAACGAACCCATCATCGAAGAAGATGAAGATGGTTTTGGAGCCGGTCTGGGAGCGGACGAGAACCGTACCCGCCGTCGTCCACCACCAGCCCAGCGTCGATCCGAAGTCACAACTTCTGAATCACGGGGATCCTCATCCTCCAAGCGGCCTCCCCGGTCGGAACCGCGTTCTGAAGATCGTGAGGAACGTCAGGAACGTCGTCCTCGTTCAGAAGAAGACGACATTACTATCGATCCCAATCGTTATGCCGGGATTCCAACCTGGGAACACGCAATTTCTCTGCTCGTGAAGAAGCAACCAAAAGTGACGACGGGAAGCCGTCGTGGCGGAGGTGGGAGTAGTGGAGGAAATGGCGGGGGACGTGGAGGAGATGATCGGCGTCGCCGTGGAAATGGTCGCGGTCCTTCCCGACGATAACAACACGGCTCCCTGACGACTTTTGAAATCGCATCCCGCCTCATGTTTCGATGATGAAATGATGAGGCGGGATTTTTCATTCTTATAGTGCTCTTCCCCGGATGGTTCACACCCGCAGGGTGGGTCGATCCAACATGAAGGTGCGGTGGGTCTTCAGTCGCAGGATTCACTTCCAATGAACACAGACCGTAACGAGCACGATTGACTGTTAGGGACGCCCCACGATCACGTTGTGCGACTTTGACCCACCCTACCATGAATCATCCGGGATACTGGTATTGCCCCTGCAGGTGGGAAAATCTCAGTTCCCGGCGGTTGTCCAGCGTGGCAGGGTGTTGAACAGAAGTCTCAGAAAGCCGGCGGCGATCAGCAACAGGAAGAAGGGCCAGCGTTCTTCACCGGGGACCAGCAGGAACCCGATCAGGCCGATCAGCACCAATAACAGCAGTCCGATTTGTACGGCGGAAAATGATGTGGCCGCCGTCGGTTTGGCTTTCAACAGAATCAGGCCGACAGCGAGCCAGAGTCCTCCCCACAGCAGACTGCGAAGGGTTCCCCGCCAGTCGGCCCCGCGAATGGTGAGCGTCAACTCCGGACTTCCACCGACGCGCGAGAAGGCGAGTTCGTTCCCGGCTACCGGCAACGTCACCGGAACAGACAATCCCCCGGTCGCGGTCCAACGAGGAACTGCGGCTTGTTGTTGATCTTTGTCGAAAAGGCCACTCTGATCCCTGATCCCCGATTCATCGATGATCATTCCATTCAGGTTCTCTCGAATTCTGAACTCCTGACCTCCGAAAGTGGGGGCGGCCAGGTCGAATGAACCTTGACGAAATGGGGCGTCTACATCAGGAAGGAACTGTGACTGATTATTAAGTATTCTCCCAACGATCGGCTCACCCGGAGATTGGGGCGAGGCAGGTTTCATCTCTCTTCTTCCACTGCCCATGCCTCCCATGGCTCCGGCGGCTTCTCCTTCACGGGATGAGATCCCTCGACTGATGTTCAACGGGGCTTGTTGTTGGAGTTGGCTTTTCAGTTTGGAACGTTCCTGAACCTCCTGGGCCTGTTGTTTGCTGCCGGAACGGCGCTGGTCGTTTTGAGAATAGAACTCAAACCCGGAAGTGGGAGTTTGGTTTGCTTTTCGAGCGGGAGTAATCGTATTGGATTCGGACACAATCCCGTTGTTCAGATAGATGAAGGCCCGATTTCCGACTTCGGTCTTCAACTGATCGGGAACTTCGACCGGAAGATCACTCCCTTTTCGGGCGGATTCTGCCGCTTCATTGAGAAGTTGTTGATTCTCTTCATAGAGCCGATCGGAGGCGTCGCCGAGAGAGCGTCCGGAAGTGGCGAAACTCTGCTGCGATTCCAGTTTGGACTGCAACTGTTTCAGATTGGATCGGGCCTGAGAACGCTGTGAGTAGCTGTATTCGGAACTGCTGAGGATGCGGGACAGCTCATTGAGATCAGAACGGAACCGGCTGAGTGTCTGTAACTCCGCTTCCAGCCAGCCGCTTCCCTGATGCCAGGTGACGTTGGTGTTTCCCTGTCGCGTGGTCGGAGTCGCACTGAGTCCTTCCGGGACGTACACGTTCCACAGCGTTTGTGCGGTCAAAACTCCGAATTCTGTAGAATCTTTTGGGGAGAGAATATTGGGGGCTGGAATGGAGATGGAACGTCCCCACCAGTTTCCGGCCTTCGGCAATGCGTGTGGAAGTTGGCCTGAGAAAATCAGGGTGACATCAAACGACAGATCGGCAGCACTCGTTTGCGGCAGTGGAACCAGTTGCACCGGCTTCTCGTCGATCGTGGTAAGAACCGTACGTGACGGCAGGTTGCGGACGAGGACCGAAAGAATTTCGGCATTCTCCGGAATCTGCAACGCGAGGAACTGCTGACCCCGATTGCGGACTCCGTACACCGCTTTGGTGCGCCAGCTTCCGTCCTGTTGTAATACCGTCGTCAGCGTGGCGCTGAGAACGACTGCTCTGGCTGATTCGATTCGTTCCGGACGTTGAACGTTCCAGGTGGGAACATTTCCTTCCCGGACCCGAACGATGTCCATGGCCTGACGAACCAGTTCTTCCGGCAGTTTGAGTGGAAGATCACCGACTGCGACGGTTTCAATTTTTCCGGAATCACTGGGACTCAATTGATTCGACGACAGGTTCACCAGTACGGCGAATTGACGTTGCTGCTGCAATTCCGCGAACGGATTCGGTCCGGTCATGCTCAGAAAATATAATTGCGGAGCTTGAATGATCTGGTCGCCGGGTAACGCGACCATCGCTGCGGCGGTGACGAGGAACTGGTCCCGAACTGGTTCGAGTGAGGTGAGAATCCAGCGGGTGCGTCCCTGTTCGGCCGGTTCGGAGCGAATCTGACGGATTCCTTCTGCCTGAAATTCGAGCTGCCCGAGCCAGTTGGGAGTGGTGACCGCGAAGGTGTCGGTGGCGGAGTTTGTCACCGTCCAGCGGAAGGTGAATCCGTAGTCGACGGTGGCGTCCCCAACGGCGATGAGAATCGCGGCATCAGCATTCAGTTCCGGCAGATTCTTGCGAACATCAAAGACCAAGGGGGATTTGTCGTTGGTGAGCCGGTAGGCAAATTGCGGCAATTCGGGGCTCAGTTTGCGAATGGGAACCGGAAGTTCATTCGGGGCAATGGCGACCCATTTGCCGGCATCCGTCAAGGTCCCCTGTTCGGCGGCATCGAACCAGACTCCCAGATGTGTCGTCTGCTTGTCGGCAATGGGAATCGGCACTGCGAGTGAGAGCGGCTGTGGAGCACTGGTTCTGGTGAAATACCCTTCCAGTCCGATTTCGATTTGTCCGGTTTTGGGTTGGGCGAGTTCGACCGTGAGAATGCGGCGGTCGTTGACGCGGCTGATGAACCAGTCCACGCTGTCGCCACAGATGACGTCCATGGCCTGATAGTCTTCTGGCAGTTCAATTTCAAAGAGTCTCTGAGGTGATCGCGACACTTGATAATGAATGCTGCTGGCGACGGAAATTTTGCGAAGGCCGACACGAACTCCCTGATAGGCATTGGCCTGAGTTTCTCCAAACCGGCGTTCCAGTTTCAGGCCCATTGCGATGGGACGGGCCGCATATCGGTAACAGTGGATCGAATGATCCCGCTTCGGGAGTGTGAATGCCTGGACGGGGAAGTCTTTCGTATCGATCCGTTGTAACCCCTCTGTCGAAGTGACCGAGAGTTGGAGTTCCGCAGGAGCAGCGACTCCAACAACGCCGGTCTCCCGGTTCATGCCCAGCGGGTTCAACAGCAGCAGGGAGAACGATTGGGTGGACTCTTTGGGGTCGATCGGTTGAAACAGGTCGACGTTGAATGAGGTTTCGTCGGTGATCTGGCGGCGGAAGATGACTTTGAGCGGTTGTTTTCCGTCTTCTTCCTCACCCAGTTCCCAACCGGCGACATCGATGCCATGCAGTCGGCGAATGGCCAGTCCTTTCGGCAACTCGAACCGGCATTCACTGGTGGCTCCCTGGCGGACAGTGAGCTTGAAGTTCTGCACATGGTTCAAACCGACATCGGTCACAGTCACCGCCAGTTGCCCGGCCAATTGTAACAGGGAATCGTTGTCCTGTTGCTGCCGTTCCGGTTGCCAGGCGACGGAGAGACGGCCGCCGCGATCGATGGGAATCTGGATTTCCTGTCGGTCGTCCTGATCAACTTTCTGGAATCGGGTTGTTCCGCTGTTCACCCGAATGCGGCGGGATTCTTTCGGGACGGGGAGAACCAGAGTCAACACTCCGGCACCGACAGGCGCCAGATCGAGGGTGAACTGACCGGCATCAGGCGTTGCCTCCACGGCCAGTGAGAATCGGGCATCCACAATCTGAACGCCACGTTCCGCGAGAATGATCGATGGGACCCCTTCTGAGTTCACGGTCAGTGGAGCCGCTTTGTCACCGACGCGGGCTTCTTCCAGACTGATTCCCTTCACCGGCAGAACAACCGTTTGCGGAGAGTTGGATTGATTCACAATCACCCAGCGGGCGTCGATTCTCAGTCGAGACCCGGAATCGGTAATGACCGGTTCCGCGCGATAGATCGCTTCTGCAATCAAGGCCGGAACGGCGGGGTCGGTCGTTGGGAAGTCATCAGGATGAGAGGCTTTCCAGAGTTGACGGAAGAGTTCAGGGGGAACGTACACCCGATCGGCGGACGAGATTTTTTCCAATGACTGATACGGAACAACCACATACGGTGTCCCCGCGGCGGGTGCCGGAGCGGGGGCCGGTTTTGTGTCTGCGGCCTGAGTGACTGCTGTTCCGTTGACTGTTCCATTAAGGAGAACAGCCAACAGGATCAGGCGGGCCGCCGTACGATGGGTGCAGCATTCCCAGAGACGGAGTCGAATCCGTTCGAGCACATTGCCAAAGGTGTACAAGGTCCAGACTCCAATACTCAGCAAGCCGCCCAGTAGAACTCCGGTGATGACCACGCTTCCCCAACCGGCGGCAAAGCCGAGTAATGCCAGTGGAAGAACGACGGTCAGAAAGAGCCAGCAGGAAACTCTCTTCGGAGAAGCATTTCTCAGGAGCCATCCGAGGAACAGAATTCCGAGTGCAATGGCCGCTTGAATCATGCAGGCGGTGGTGCGTGAGGCGGTTTTCAGTTTGAGTGAAACGTCGCTCCCCGGCAGGCGATTTCCCTGATAAGTGAACTGCTGATGTTGTGTGTTTGCAGGGATGTGCAGTTCAGCCGCCAGTGAGAGGAGCCCTTTCTGTTGAACGGCGCGACGAACCGGCGTGATTCCCAGTTGAACTGGAGGGATTGCCTCTTCCCGAGTTTCCCCTTGTGGCGGAAGTTGAGGTTCCTGCGGTTTGGCCTGCTGTTGAGGAGCCGCCTGACTTAACATGAAATTGCTAGCCGGAGCCGGAGGAGCCGATGTTGGGGGAGGGGCAACTTCGCTTTTACTCTGACTCGCCGGTTCTCCAAATTTGGGATCCGTTGAACCAAATGGGGGGATTGCTGTCACAGAAGGTGGGCTCTCCATTTCCAATCGATTCATCTCATCCAGCTCACGTTGTTTCTGTTGGTGTCTGAGTTCACTGCGGTGTGCGGCCTCCCGTGCTTGTTGAGTTGCCGGTAATAGGAGAACTCCCAATACAATTGCGGTCAGGCAAACAACGACGATCCCGGCCATTCGCTCTTTTGGATCGTGGATCGCCCAGTTCAGCATGTAATAAATGGCAAATGCGACCGCCAGAATGATGATTCCCACAATGATCTGCCAGGGAGTCACCGAGCCAATGAGTTCACGAATTCGGTCTCTCCATGCACGAACGGGAAGGGGCTCGGCTGATTGATAGGGAGCGGCGGCCTTGAGGATCATCAACGTGTCGGGGTGATGAACGTCCCAGGTTTGTTGCAGAACCGGCAACGGTTGCTCTCCGCCGGAACCGGTCGTCACGGTGAATTGAGGAGGAACCGATTGGAAGGTGGTTTCTTTGAGGCGTGTCTCATTTGTCCCTGCTGGTGACGCGGTGTCGTACAACAGAACCAACCGGTGTTCCTGTTGCGGGTCAAGCTGACTCAATGGGATGTTGATCCTGTCGGCCCCGTGACGTGATTCCACTGGTTGACTGTCGAGCAGAACCGACCAGAGCCGCGCGTTCTCCGGGAGTTTTACCGACAGACTTTGCATCCCGACTGCGTTGAACGTGAGTTCACCGAGGTTCTGAACGTCGGTTCCTTCTTTCCAGACACTGGTCATTTTCAGGTGATGCCCGATGGCGGGAGGAATGGCTCCCCGGGAAAATTGCGAGACCGTTGTTTGCAGGGTCCAGCCGGGTTGCGAGAACCGGTAACCGGCAATTACCCGACGCTGACTCCATTCCCTTGCGAGCGGGAAATCAATGGGATCGACCACTTGCAGTGGTTTGTCGTCAGCCCCTTTGTCGGTGATTTTCACCTGTTCATCTTCCGAGCCGACGACCGCAATGAACCCGCTTTGTGAGATGGCTTGAGGGAATCGAATTTCGACCGGTGAGAACTCCGTTCCTGTTCCGCGTGGTTGTGAGGCAATCGTCCTGAGAAGGTAATCCCCTCGTAACGGACGATCGCAACTGAGAACCCAGGGACGCATGCCGTCCATTGGTTCCCCGGGAATCTGTTCCATCAGTTGAGCAATGTGTTCCGATTGCGGGTTGACCGGAATCAAAGTGAATCGCAACTGGTCCCCGGCGGCCGCACTCAGTTGAATGTTGAACGTTCGCATCCCCCCACCGGAAACCGAAAGACGGCTTTCCAGTTGCGTCGTGACCGTTTCCCGATCGACATGAAAGAGAGAAATGGTTTCGACACTCAATCCCCCCGGTCGGCGGGAGATTTGCAGTTGTCCCTGATAAGCGAGATCCTGCCCGGCGAACCCGAGTCGCAGTTGCTTTCCTTCTTTGGTGAGGCGGCTGTTCAACGACTCCATTTCCGCGCGACTTGCTGGATCGATGCCGGTAATGTCGACGGGAGAGACTTCCAGAACTTCAGGAGCACAAATTCCGTACAAAACTTCCACCATGCCCGCCTGCAACAGCTTCACGGCAGGCAACGGGACACTGGCGGGAGTCTGCTGAATCGGCCAGCTTTCCGGCTCGTATTCCGATTGCAGGTTCAATGTGACCGACTCTCCGGCACGAACCGGATTGGGGAGCACGACCCGAATGTCCTGCAGTCCGGCATCGGCGGGGAGACGTTCCCATTCCACGGGGTTTGCGTCTTTCGAAACGTCGATGACGTGATAATCAGTGGGAAGTCGGAGGCGAACTTCAAACAGGGCATCCCGCTGTGGTTGAATCGTAATGGTGGAGTGAAGTTCCAGTCCCCGTTCTTCAATGAGAAGAATGTTGGTCATCGCCGCCTGCAGAGAACTTTCTTTCAGCGAGGTCTGAAAGGTGAGAGTGAAGTCATCCCGCCAGACTTCAAAGGCGAGTGATGGCGGACCTTCCACTTCTTTGGCCAATGCCTCCGGAGCGGTGACCGTGCGAACATGTGTCTGTTCGAGAGTTCGAAGTCGTAGCTGCTCCGGCGCCCAGACCAGCAGCACTCCGGTATGTGTGGTGACGTCGTTCAACTTCAACTGCGGCACCGACCAGGGCTGTCCGAGTGAGGGAGAAAGAAGTCCTTGAATCGTGATTTTTCGCTGACCGTCAAAAGGCAACCGGTACTTTAATGTCAGTCTCGTTTCCTC
>DATMFC010000302.1:0-1725 GCA_035556335.1 Planctomicrobium sp.
CGCCTTGATGAATCGGAGTAGGAAGCGATGCCGGGCAAACTGCACCACGAACAACTCTATCGCGGCAGCGGAGCGATCGATCGTCTGGCGCGTATCCGACTGACGATCTGTGGTGCCGGTGCGCTCGGCTCACATCTGGCCGACACGCTCGCCCGACAGGGATTCCGGCAGTTGCGAGTCATCGACCATGACCGCATCGAAGTGCACAACGTCAGCACGCAACTGTACGGCGAATCCGATGTCGGCGGCGCGAAAGTCGACGTCCTCCGTTCCCTGCTGTTCCGCTCGGTAGGGATCGAAATCGACGCCGTGCGCAAGGAACTCACTGACCGCACCGTCCGCAAGCTGCTGAAGGATTCCGACGTCGTCATCGACGCGTTCGACAACTCCGCCTCCCGGAAAACCGTGCAGGATCACTGCCGGTCCACGGGGACACCCTGCCTGCACGTGGGGTTGTTCGCCGACTACGGGGAAGTCATCTGGGACGATCATTATCGAGTCCCCGGCGACGGGGAGGGGGACATTTGCGACTATCCCCTGACCCGCAACCTCGTCCTGCTGACCGTCTCCGTGGCGGCGGAGTCACTGATCCGCTCGATTCTGGAAGGCGTTCGACAGGACTGGACGATCACCCTCGGCGACTTTGCGATTCGGCCTCTGGAAAGCACTGTTGCTTCATGAGCCTCTTTTCATCTTTCGTCGGACGTTCTCATAGAGGTTGATCCCGCTCTCGGCTGTCTGGCTTCGGGCGATCAACCCAATCAATACTGGAGAGATGATGACCCGATTTGTCGGCGATGTTTCTTCAAATCTTTTCTGTTGGTCACACCAAACCGGCAGAGCCTTTGAACTCTGGCCACGCTCGAAGGGTATGGCGTCTTTCTGATCGTCATCAATGGGGACTCGGTCTACTGTGGGTCATACGTTCGACTTCGAACGCGCGCTGAAGTTCTTCGGCTGTCCGCTTTGTATCTCGATAAAGCCACTGACCGGAAATCCCCAACAGTGCGGTCATCAGGCCCATGCTGAGCCAATTTGGCCAAGGGAACAGGAGCGGCATGATGGCCACAAGCCCCCACATGATCCGGCAACACCACTTCATGCAGGTGAGTGCTTCCTCCTGAGCGACCATCTTACGAGTGTACCGGGCTTCCAGTTCTTCGAGGTTTTTCGCCTGCCCCTTGAGAGCAAAATCCCGGATGCAATCCACATCAAGAAACTGGCACATTGCTGTGCCGACCTGCTCAGACGAGTAATTTATCCAGTTATTCCATTCACCTCCTCCATCCGCTTCCCTTCTCACGAGTTTGACCTTCTGATCCGGAAGGACGAGTTCCAGTTCCCGAAAATCGTGTCGGCCGGGTTCAGCTCTCCAGATGGTCAGTGAGGTGACATCTTTCCATTCATAGCTTTGACGTTCCTGGCGTTTTTCGGTTTCAAGTCCATTCTGTGAAAGATGAAGGCAGCGTCGATCCGGCCATTTCAGCCGGATCGTCAATCTTTCGGGGATGGGTTCTGCATTTGGGGGAACCCAGATACGGCGAATCAAATCTCCGATTGCCATTTCATCTTGACTCTCCAGGAAGCCCAGTGTCAGCTTTCTTCGCCACCAGGGACGATCAACAGACACAAACTGGTTGGCGTAAAATCCGCCTCGCACAGTTCCTGAAGCAAACTCGTCCCACGTCCAAAGATCCCACATCCACAGGAGTCGGCGACGGATTC
>DATMFC010000303.1:0-3681 GCA_035556335.1 Planctomicrobium sp.
AGGGACGACATAGTTGGTGGGAATGGTGACGTTTCCCGCAGTGACGTTGCCTCCGGCGCTGCTCGTGCCGTTGGCGTATTGCCATGTCAAGCGGCCGGAAGCCCTGGTAGGCATGATGTGTGACGGGTAGATGCCGATGTAGTCGCGGGCGTTGCCGGGACCGCTGGCGAAGGTGGCGGTGATGGGTTCGCCGGGATTGTATTGGGTTTTGTCGACGGTCAGGGTGGTCACGGGATCAATGGCGATGCCGGTGGGTCCGGCGATCACGCCGTTGTTTGCGGAGAGATACCAGAGGGAGTAATTTCCCTGCGGGAGTTTGGTGGAGGAGAAGGTGACTTTTCCCGAAGTGCCGGAGGTGGGTGTTTCGAAGAGAGGGGCGCTTTGCCCCGGCACCGCGCCTGCGGGAAGCACGGCGATTTTGTCACCGGCATTTCCGGGACCATGGAGAAAGACGACCTGGATTTCCTCACTCCCGAAGTATCCGGATTTGTCCGAGGAAACCGAGGGGTCGCCCACGGCGATCTGTTTCAGGTAATCCTCGACGATTTGCCTGTCTTCATCACTCAGGGCGGACTGGAAAATGATGAGCTGGCTGATGTCTCCCTGCAGGTCGTAGCCCTTCCCGCTGTAGGCACCGATCCTGATGGCGGCATTGGCGGGCACTGCATAGCTCGGCGACCCGGTGACGTTGAGGTTCGTTCCATTCGCATAGCCCTTGTGGCTCTTGGCCGTGATAACGGTACTCCAGACGGTGGCGGGGACGTCATCATAAGCGGTGATGTCATCCCCGCCGTAGGCCCTGCCGTTGTACAGTTCCACGCGCCAACCGCCGTCGGAACCGTCCCTCTTATGGGCGATCTTGTTGGGTCCGATGTTGTAGACATAGGTTCCCGACGAGGCGTATGGAGCAGACGGATCGTAGCATCCCTTCCAGAAAACCGTGAACGCGCTACCGGCTGTATTGCCAAGCGTACCGACGAGGGAACGTGTCCCTCCATTCCTGTCGTCGAATTTCAGGGTCGCGGTGGAGCTGTCGTAGGTGATCCCTTTCTGGTCCGTGCCGGAGGTGTTGACGATCATTGGAGCAAGCGGCTTCCCGCTTCCATCGACGGGAGTCCACGACTTGACGACGTTGTCGTCGGTCTCAACGCCGGTGCGTCCGTCATAATGGGCCACCAGTGAATCCTTCGCGGCTTGCGAAAGATCGGGAAGATCGAACAGTGCCGTGTCGGCATGAGCGGCGGAAATGGCGCACATGCCGGACAGAGCGAGGAAGAAGGAGAAGATCGTTTTTTTCATGACGAACAGGATTCTCAAAAAAGAGGGCGAAGTGGGGAGAGGCCTTTGGTTCTGTAGGCGACTTTTCTCAATCAGCCGAAAACTCGGAAGTCACGACGAAGCAGGTCTGAAGAATACAAATAAAATACAGATGAAATACAATTTGACTTGTAATTCCGCACGATACAACGGGACGAGGGCCGATTCAACATGCTTCAGGCGCGTTCCCGTGATCTTTACACAAAACTCACATGATAAATCACTGGATCGGCGCGCGGAGAGCAAAGGGAGTCCGGGCAAGTTCCGGGAATATCCCTGTGGAAGTCATCTGTACGGTCAGAAGGGAGAGGGTCATCAGCCAGACAGGATTAAGGCCGTGATTTTTTCTTCGCGGTTTGCTGCGGCTCCTGGACCGTGCTGTTCCGGACAATCAATCGCCCTGGCAGGGCCAGTTTCGCCGGAGGGTCCTCGGGGTGGGCAATCCGGTTGATCATCAGCCGCACGGCCCAACGGGCAATTTCCGCCGACGGATAGGTGTATGTCGTGACGCCCAGAGAAAAACTGTTTCCGATTGCCAGGTCGTCGCAACCGACAACCGCGACATCTCCAGGGACGGTCTTGCCTCGGAGAAGCAACTCGAGAATCAGCCCGACGGCGGTGTAGTCTTGATAGCAGACGACGGCATCCGCCTGCGACGCGAGGACCTGATCCGCAAGCCAGCGATAGGCGGCGGTTTGATCCAGTTCTTCCGGTACGTGGAAGATGAGGGGAGTCAGCGCTCCGGAACCGGAGGGGCTGTTTGTTCCCAAGGCGAAGAGATACCCGGCAAGCCGGTCGAAATGGCTGCTGGTGGGTGATGCCAGGACACAGGCGATCCGCCTGCGGCCGATCTCGATCAGGTGCTGGGTGCAGACTCGCCCCCCATTGAACTGATCGGACGTGACGAGGTCATTCGTCAGCGGTCTCGCTTCCCCGCGAAGGTTCCGATCGACGAGAACAACCGGTAAATTGGACTGTCGACATTTCTCCAGGAATACCTCGTCCTGCCGGAGAGCCACATCGCTGATCCGGGAGGGCACAAAGATCACCCCCTTCGCTCCGGCGGCTACAGCAGTGCGGACCGCCGTTTCCGGGTCAGAGTTCCCATCGGCGGAATTGAACTCGAACGGCACGGGAACGAACAGGACTCCTTCCTCGGTGGCAAGTTTATCGAAACCGATGAGGGTCACTTCCTGTGCGGCGACCCGCCCCGGCCCCGGTGAGACACGCAGGACGATCGCCCAGGGACCGGCTGCAGCGTCCTTTTGCTTCGACTTGCTCACCGCTGCGACGAAGCATCCGGATCGGTCTTTGGTGACGATCAGCCCTTCGTGCTGCAACAGTTGGACAGCCTTCTGAGCTGTGTAGGGGGAGACTCCATATTCAACCGCCAGATTGCGGACGGTGGGAAGACGCCCCTGTTTCCATTCTCCTCCCCGAATCCGGTCTACAAGATGACGGAAGAGTGCAATGTAACCTGGGACACCTGTTGAAGTTTCGATTTGAGAACTTTGCAATCTCTGGCCCTTAAATGTCATGGATCGAGAAACGGAGAAAAAAGTAACATAGAAAACTGTCCGTACAGATTCAACACCAGAGACCAGATTCCACGTCAGGGACGATGATTGTGACTGTTGAAAATCCTTACGGAGTTCCGCACAGAATTTCTCCTGGGTGAGTCTCGAATTTAAAACGAAACTTCCTCATTCGACCGGCCAAAATAGAGAGAAGATTTCTGATTCAAATTGAACACCTACGTCAAGTTTTCACAAAGACTAAATCAAATCTTTTCGGACGGTTTGTTGAATCTGTTTGTTCAGAATGAATCTGTATTTTCAGTTGCTCCGTTTGAGTTGTGGTGAATAGATATCATTCACCGGCGAGGCAAGACAGATTCGTCCCTGAATGTTCCCTCGCACCGGAGATCATGATGATTCGTTCCTGTCGCACCCCGATCCTGGACCGCTTTCCTCCGGGCCCTCTGGGAAATCCTCTGCCCGCCAGTTGTCGGCGGTCGGCGTTCACGATCATTGAGCTTTTGGTTGTGATCGCGATTATCGGCCTGCTGGTGGCCCTGCTGCTTCCTGCCGTCCAGCAGGCGCGCGAGGCGGCCCGCCGTTCACAGTGCAAGAACAACATGAAGCAACTCGGCTTGGCGCTGCATAATTTCGAAGACGTGCATGGGGGGTTTCCCAAGGTGGCGTCGTCCTACGGGACCGGGACGAACAGTAGCCACGGGGCAATCTACGGAGCAGTGCTGCTCCCCTACCTCGAGCAGACCGCGCTGTTCAACGCCTTGACGCTTACCGGAGATACTGGTGACTGGGGCTTCAGTTCCTTGAGGGAGGGACGAGAGAGTATCCA
>DATMFC010000304.1:0-21298 GCA_035556335.1 Planctomicrobium sp.
AACAGAACCCCGGCACACGAATTCTCGCTGGCGGCCTGAATGATCTCTATCGGATGAGGGGCCGCGGCCGCTTCATGATCGACATAGGCAACAGCGATCCAACTCGCCGGACCGGAAACGGGACATTGAAACTGCGCAGAAATCTCTTCCTGCCGCTGCCTCAATGTTTCAATCCAGCGAGACCGATTCTTCAGGCCCGAAGACCCCAGCTTCAGATAAGATACGGCAGGTAACTGTTCAGCCCAAGCGGGACATTCATCCGTCACTTCCCCACAAGCGACACTGATTTGCTGCGATGGAATTTGAACTGACAACGCCTGAATCGCCGGAGAAAGCACAGACGGGATCACCATTCCTAATGGTCCATGATCGGGCTCCTTGAAGTCGATCACATCCACTCCACATTGCGCTGCAATAAGAGCTTCGACCTGATTACGAACACTGACCAGCAGACGAGGGACCATGAAGCGAATTAGGAGTTAGGTTTACAGATCAGTTTTTGCCGTGAATGGGATCCTGGCGGCAATGGCATTCTTTTGAATTGATGCCACAATCGCCGTGACATCAGGTGAGGTATATTCTCGTGTTTCAGTAAGATTTCCCCAAACCGGTCGGGGCCAGCAGTGGTCTCCTTCCTGCCGTCCAACAACGTGCAGATGTAACTGCGGCACGACATTCCCGATGGCAGCGAAGTTGATCTTCTTACGCTGAAAATATTCCTGAACGACACGCCTAATCAACGCAGCTTCTTCCATTACATGATTTCGTTGATCACCCGGTATTGCAAGCAGGTCTGTTTCCTCGGTATCGGGAACCAGAATGATCCAGGGGATGATCGCATTCCGGTGCAGCAACACCTCACATTGCGGAAGTCGACCGAGATGATGGCAATCTGCAAGAAGCTGTGAGTGGAGAACCATGCAAAGAAGTTCCAGACCAGTATGGCAGCATGTTGATTTCGGCGCGATCAAATGCAGCCCAGGTGAAGTGGATTCGCTGCAAGAGATGCCGAACTCCAGTAAATTAGAGCCGCGAACAAAACCTCTCAATCGATGAGAATTTCCTTTCCGCGAGCGGATCGGTGTCAGTTTTGTCAGAGGTTCTTATGCCGTTTTTCGCAGTGAGGCTTCGTCCGGATCTTCAGTCTGGTCCACCTGAACGGCTTCCTGTTGCTCCATCAGTTCCAGTTGAGAAAGAGAGAGTTCTGTCGCGTCTGGAGACGGTACGAATGGGGCATCTTCTGACCGTGCGACGGCTTCCGATGATTCAGAACGGGTGGCGGCACCCAGTCGGGCCATTGCCCCCAGCAACGCGTGCATCCCTATGTTTTTGCTGGCGGCAACTTGTTGCAGCGCATCCAGCTCATTGGAAAGAAATTGCAGATATTCGAACGGCTCGTCAGGCGTTGGTTGTTCCGCACTGACGGTGACATCCTGTTGTTCGACCGAGAACAGAAAGCTCCCGATTTCGATGATATCGCCCCGATGAAGTTCCCCTTCCCGAACCGTCTGACCATTCACCAGAAGCGGCGGATCGCTGACAACGGCATCAATCCACAGGTGACCTGATTCATTGAGGATGATGCTGTGCAACAATGGCATGTGCCCTCCCAGTTGCAACTGGCAGTTGCTTCCTCCTCCAATCAGAAACCGTTCTCCCTGAATCGGTCTCTGCGGAAAGCGTGAACGCCCGCGCTCAATAATCAGGACATATCCGGAATTTGCGACGGTGCTGGATCCCATTTCTTGTCACCTGTAAAATACTGCCTTGTCAGGCTTCAAACTTCGGGTTGTCTCACATGTTCCGCGGCTCGTTGGCCGCTCCCGTTTCGATTCATCCACCCGAATTTTGAATGCTGACGCAACACGACTTCATTGGAACTTCTAACCGGGATTGACCGGCTCGCAGGACAGGGCTGTCACACCACTATGCTGCTTCTGCTGGGCGCGTTTGTTTCAGAACCGCCTCACGGGCAATCTTGTGCCATTCCAGTCGGGAAACCTGTCGATCCTGAACATTCAAATCAACCACATTGATCTGATGCATTCCTCCAAAGAGGAATGCGAGTGTCAGGTAAGCGGAAAGTCCTGAACTCAAACGACGGACGCGGACTGTTCCAGGGAAAATGGAAAGCATTGATGTCCAACGTTCGATTTCCGCCTCATTCCGGGTCGGAATCACCAGTCGGCCATGCGGCTTGAGCATGGATCCCATGTTCGCCAGAGCGATCATTAACTCCGGATCGAATGCCGAAGCGGAAAACAGTCCGGTTCCTCGAAACAGGACCCGATCCAGTGAATGGGCACTTCCCGGAAGAGATGCGGCCGGAGATCCGATTGCAATTGCTTCGGTCGGTGGGGCCGTTGTTCGGTGGCGTTCTTCGATTCCCTGGATGTTCAGCCCCTGAGCACGAAGCTTCAGAACCCAGCTTCCGTCTCCACATCCCACATCGAGTAGCGACGTGCCGTTAGTGACCCCATAACGTTTGGCAAGCAGGCTTAATTGGCCTGGCGACAGATTGAAATCAGATTCGGCAGACACAGCAACCCTCCCTGGTTGGTTCACTCTGAATGTCTTGTCATGACGCACTCAAACGTCATCGCAAATGCTTTATTGAGAGCCGCGAATAAAACCTCTCACAACGATGAGAATTCCTTTCCGCAAGCGGATCGGAGTCAGGTTTGCTTCAAGGGCTTTTGTCGTTCCGCCACGCAGACGCCTGAGAGACCATCCCGGTCTCCCTCCCACGCAGCGTTAATACTCTCCAGTAATCGATATCGATTCCCGGATTGCAGGTGATTGACAGAATCCGCCGGAGCCCATCAATTTTGCCGGAAGATTCGCTCACAATGAGAAAGGACTCCACAGCAATCCGCAAAATGTCGGAAATTGCCCCTCGAGAACCAGCAGATTTTTCCGGTAGAGCTCATTTTCAAAGTTTGGGCGCATTCCCCGGAATGTCGGCCAGGCAGATTGTTTTCGGGAGAACTTGGCGCCGGTTTGGGTTTTTAGAGCCGCGAACAAAACCTCTCAAACGATGAATATTTCCTTTCCGCGAGCGGATCGGTGTCAGTTTTGTTAGGGGTTCTTAGCCAGCCGGACCAGAAGTTCTCCAGAGGGGGCTCTCGCACAGGGAGTCGGCCCAGAGCTGCAGAAGGGTTTCGCCTGTGTCCTGACGGAAGAACTTTTCGCTTGAATGGAAAATGAATGACAACAGAGGATCGGTGGATAAAGTCGCAACCGATGGAGAGGAGACCTGCTGGATGCAAATCTTGCCTTCACAGGTCTCGGCTGACTTCTTATGAGAGACGCACGAAGAGAACAGCCCAACCAAGGGTGTTCTCCTCCGCCTGCAGTGAATGCCGATCCAATTTTCCGACTTCAAATCAGAGTTACGTGAAGTCGCGTGGGTTTCCGAAGAGTCCGCCCCGTTTTTTCGGATCGCCAGTTCCCCCCTTGAGAGGATCTTTGCGTTTTCGCTCGTAGGCTTGACCTTTGCCGGGGGCGAGATCTTCTTCCTTAACCGGTTCGAGTCCTTCCGGTTTAGCCTTCAGGGCTTTCGCTGAAAGGCTGATTCGCTTCTTTTTGGGATCGACTTCGACAATCTGAACTTCGACCATGTCGCCGATATTCATGATTTCCGTCACCCGTTTCACGCGACGGTGTTCCAGTTCACTGATGTGAACCAGTCCTTCGATTCCCGGTTCCAGTTCAATGAACGCACCGAAGGCCTCGACGCGCGTCACTCGACCGGTGACACTGCTTCCCTTGGCATACTTATCCTCAGCAGTTCGCCAGGGATTGGCGGAAAGCTGGCGCATGCCGAGGCTGATTTTGTCCTTCTCCCGGTCGATGGAGAGAATTTTGACTTCAATCTCCTGGCCTTCCTGAATCACTTCAGATGGATGACCAATTCGAACCCAGCTCATCTGTGAGATGGGGAGGAAGCCGTCCAGTCCGCCCAGATCGATAAAGGCTCCGTAATCCTTGATCGTTTTGACACGACCGGTACGAACCTGATCCGGTTGAATCTCTTTCAACAGATCGACTTTGGCAGCCTGTCGTTCCTCAACCAGCAAAGCACGTCGGCTGAGAACCAGTTTGCGTTTGGCCGGATTGACTTCGGTCACTCGTACGCGGAATTTTTGGCCGACGTAAACGTTCAAATCGGCGACGAACCCGAGATCAACCTGACTGGCCGGAATGAATCCTCGCAGACGGCTGACGGTCACTTCCAAACCCCCTTTGTTGGTTTTGGAGACCACGCAATCAACAACCTGATCCGGGGCAATGGCGTCCCAATCCCCTTTAATCTGTGAAGTTCCACGGGGACGATTGGCGAGAATCAGCCCTTCAGCATCGTCGACCTTGTCGAAGTTCAATTCTAAAGTGTCACCGGCCTTGGGAGGATTCTTCGCGTCGAACTGCCGGAAGGGAACGGCTCCTGTCAAACGGAGTCCGAAATCGACGAAAACGCTGTCACCGCTGATACTTTGTACAACGCCTGAGATTTTCTGTCCGGGTTGCAGCTGATCGATATCGGTCGGTTGAACGGCGGTTGGCCCGGCCTGAGCCTGAGTCAGATCTCCCCCAGCCAGAGCCTGTTCGATCGCCGCTTCAATCGATGCTTCGATCGGTTCCTGTTCCGGAATGGCGACCGGATCCGAAGGTTCTACGTTGGCAGGAGCCGCACTGGCACTGGATGTCAGGTCATTGACGGTTCTGGCGATTGCAGCTTCGACATCTGCGTCGTCAGCGGCCGGAATCTCAACAGGTGTGGAACCACCAGTCGGAGCACTGTTCCCTCCCAGAGAGGGGACCGCCCGGGCGTTGTCCGAGCCCTGCGGTTTCAGTTGGAGTTTCCGTTTCGGCTCAGCACTGTCATCAGATTCAGCGGAGGCCGACTCGGTGACAGAGGCAGATTCAGTAGCAACCTCGGCGACTGCGATTCCATCAGGTGTGGCGTTCCCCTGTTCTTCACCTGCCGATTCCACGCTCACCGGTTCCGGTGCCACTGCAGGGGCAGCGGCGACTGCGGCAGAGGTTTCGCTGGCAACAGTTTCAACAGGAGTTGTGGAAGCGGTATCGTCCTGAACCGGTTTGTTTTCTGCACTCATAACTGACATCGACCTATCGCGAATAAACAGCGTTCGGACCGCGTGATGCCACGCGGAGTGTTGCGTTCATCAAATGGAAAAATTCAAAGTGAGCCGAACGCAGGCACTATGGCAGCAGACACCATAACTATTCCTGCGCAGAGACACCACCAGATATTCTGCCTCAACTCGACTTTTTGAGCCGGATGTTGGGGAATCAGGACATCTGCCGCGAATTCTCTTGAATTTACTAGCGCAAACGCAAGTCCCCGCGACCGTTTTCAACGCGGGATTTCCGGGAACACGCTCAACAGAACGAACGGCTCCGAACCCCGGCGAATTCGGATGAAGTCCTAAAAGTGAGGGATCCCCTGTGTTTTTCATGTTTTTTCCCCTTCCAGACTCTTTGACCCCATCTTCCAGACGATAAAATCTCCCGGAACGGAAACACCGGTCGGGAAACGAAATTTTTGATGTTGAAGCAATAGTCGGTAGTCAAGATACGTGTCTCTGTCGGTTTCCGACTCGAAAAACCAGGAGGAGGCTTCGGAGGAACGAACAAGCGGGTCCCTGTGATGAGTTCGCTTCGATACAAAAAAATGGACCTCCTCCTGATTGGGCTGCATCATTCCTGACGGTGACAACTGACGCCTCTCTCCCCTCGGGAACCTGACACGTGGTCAAACGAAAGAACCCCATTTCCCGCCAGCAGCCCGAGTCTCTGACGACGGACTCCGGCAAGCATCCCTTATTTGAAACACTCACATGGTGTATTCAGATGATGGTCATTGCCGGTGTGGGAGTGTTCATCGGTGCGATCGGTGTCGCCATTCTATGGGCGGCAATGATTCGTCCTGGAATCGACCTGTTTGAGGCGCAATCCTGGCAGCTAACTCCTTGCACAATCCTTGCCAGCGAATCACAAGGGGCAGGGGATTCTTTCAAGGTCAGGATTGAATACCAGTACGAGGTGAACCAGCAGGAATTCAAAGGAGACCGGTATTCTTTCTTTCCTGATCAGACCGACACTCAGGACGGAATTCAAGAAATCGTCGATGCCTATCCTGTCGAATCAGAACAGGTCTGTTTCACTGATCCTGAAAATCCCGAGCAATCCGTCCTGAATCGGGACTTCAGCTCCGAAATGTTGTGGGGACTGATCGGCTTGCCATTTGCTATACTCGGGGCTGTCGCACTGTTCGTGCCGGTGCTGTCCCGTCGCAAGAAAAGACGGACAAAAGCATTTGAGAATCTCTCTGACCCTGTTTCATACGGTTCTCTTTCCCGACTGAAGAAATCGATGTCGCTTCCCAATTACGCTACTCTCGACAACAACGAGTTCTCGGAAAAATCGCTGGAGGATTCTTATAGCCCTCTGGAGCTGAAAACCACGTCGAGTCGCCTGGGAGGCTTTCTTGGTCTCACCTTTTTCACGCTGATCTGGAACGGAGTGATTGTTCTGATCGCGTTTGCCATGCTGGGAGACCTCCGAAACGGGCATATAAACTGGCTTCCGGCAATCATTATCGGTCTTTTCGCAATCATTGGTTTGGGGCTGATTGCCGGCTCGATCTATACCTTCATGGGATTGTTCAATCCATTGCCTGTTTTATCATTGAATCGGTCGACACTTCCCCTGGGGAGTACCGCAACATTGAACTGGCATCTTCAAGGGACCTCACATTCAGTCAAATTTCTGAAGATCTCATTGAAAGGGACAGAACATGCCACATACCGGCAAGGAACCAAAATCACGACGGACACCGATCTGTTTTATGGGTCCGTACTGATTGAGACAGCCGATCCCGCAACAATCAGCGCAGGAACAACCACATTCACCCTGCCGTCCGACAGCATGCATACACTGACGGCTCCAAGTAATAAAATCATCTGGGAACTGAATGTCCATGGCGAGATTTCCAACTGGCCAGACATTCGAGACAACTACACGATCCGAGTGGTCCCACACGAATGAACACACTCCAGATAGACACCGATTACGACGCCTACTATCCCGGCTCCGATCTTCAGGCCATCATCACCTGGGACTTCGAGTCCAAGTTGAACGCCATAGAACTGCGCCTGACCTGGAATACCGCCGGAAAAGGGACCCGGGATCTGGCAGTGGTCCAGACTGAGGAGATTGCCGTCGACACGATGAACGGCAGTAAAGAGGTGACAATTCGCCTTCCCTGGGGACCTTACAGTTTCTCTGGCAAGCTGATCTCATTGATCTGGGCGATTGAAGTGGTTGCACGCCCCAAGAAGGAATCGGCGAGAAAAGAGTTCACCATGGGACCAGATGCCAACGAAGTCTTCCTCACCTCCGTGGGGAAATCGCCAATGGAATCTCACGGTTGACCGATCTGGTTCCGCCAGTACGAAATGATCTCAAATGCCTCCACTCGCCCGCAGGTCACGTTCCGGAACCTGTCAGGACAGAGTTGTTCTACCACTTAGGAACTGGGAATCATTTGCTTCCTGGAATCTGGGAAAAAGAGGAGCTAGGAATTAGGAGGTAGGATTTAGGAAAAGACAAATATCAGTACCTAATTCCTACCTCCTAACCCCCCTTTTCAGGGAAACTATTGTTTCCCTGTTCCTTAGGATCAGTCCTGAAATAAGTAAAAGAGAAGTGGGTGGGGGGGTAAGAAAAGACGTGAATTTCCAGCCTTTTTCTGACCCGTGAATCCTGACCCGTGATCCCTTGCCGCCATAATGAACAGACTTGGACGTACTGAATAAGGTCAACCAATGAAACGATCCGTATCCAAAATTGCCGGCTGGGTTCTCAGTGGGTTACTCGCTGTTTTTCTTTGCGTGGCAAGTGCCAGCGGGAAATTCATCGACTTCGAAGGCAAAGCAGAGATGTTTGATCACCTGGGCTGGTCGACCGATGTGATGGCCGCAATTGGAATTGTTGAAATCCTGATTGCATTGCTGTTTCTCATTCCACGAACGGCATTCATCGCAGCGATTTTACTGACGGCCTATCTCGGCGGAGCAACTGCGACGCACGTGCGGGTGGACGATCCTTTTTTCTTCCCGATCATTATGGGAGTGGTCGCCTGGATCGCATTGGGGCTACGTGATCCGCGTGTTTTTCTTGTGGCATTTCGAGCGTCTGTAAAGGATGAGTTCAGGGCCGACAAGTGAAACAACTCACCAGAATCCTGGTCGTGTGCAAGGTCAAACGGAATGAGTCAACCGATCTCTGCGGCAGGTGGAACCCGGCATTTCGTTGAAAAGCTTTACCACGAGGAATCGCGGCGAATTTTTGCCACGCTGGTCCGCTTGCTCAAGGATTTCGATCTGGCAGAAGAAGCAATGCACGAGGCGTTTGCCGTTGCCATGAAGCAATGGGAAGTCGAAGGGATTCCCGCCAATCCCCGAGCGTGGTTGATTTCGACGGGTCGATTCAAGGCGATCGACATGCTGCGCCGCAGCCAACGGCAGGTCGCCCGGTGCCAGGAGATCGCCCACCATCTTGAAGAGATCGCCGACGCCAACGATGCGAAAGCCGATTCGGAAATCGAGGACGATCGCTTGCGATTGATCTTCACTTGCTGTCACCCGGCGATTGCGCCCGAAATTCAAGTGCCGCTGACCCTCCGCGAGGTCTGCGGTTTGACGACCGATGAAATCGCTCATGCTTTTCTGACCAGGCCCGTCACGATGGCACAGCGGATCGTGCGTGGCAAAGCCAAGATTCGCGATGCGGGAATTCCTTATGTGATTCCGCGGTTGGTCGATTTGCCTGAGCGTCTTGATGCCGTTTTGTCGGTGATCTATCTGGTGTTTAACGAGGGCTATTCGGCGTCGTCGGGAAACCGTGTGACCCGAGCGGACCTGTCCGGTGAAGCAATTCGTCTGGGGCGCTTGTTGCTGGAACTGCTTCCCGATCCCGAAGCGGCGGGTCTGCTGGCGCTGATGTTGTTGCAGGAATCCCGTCGAATGGCCCGTTCCAATACCAGCGGCGACATTGTGTTGCTGGAAGATCAGGATCGATCGCTCTGGAACCGAGAGGCAATTGAGGAAGGCCGACGGTTGGTGCAGCAAGCGTTGATTTCCCGGCGATTCGGTGTCTACACGATCCAGGCCGCCATCGCGGCGGTTCACGCGGATGCCGGCACCGCTTCGGCCACCGATTGGCGAGAGATCGTGGCTCTGTACGACTTGTTGTTGCGGTTATCGCCGTCGGTCATCGTGGAACTGAACCGGGCCGTCGCGGTGGCGATGCGAGATGGCCCTGAGGTTGGATTATCCCTTATTGACACGATTCTGGATCGGGGGGAACTGAACGAATACCATCTGGCCCATGCGGCCAAGGCGGATCTGCTACGACGATTGGGAAGAGTCACTGAGGCCCGCTCAGCCTACCGCCAGGCGCTGCAACTGGTGAAGCAAGACCCCGAACGAAGGTTCCTGCAACAACGTCTGGAAAGCTTATCAGAGCCGCGATCAAAACCTTTCAATTGACAGTACTTCCAAGTCTATTCACATAAAAGCAAGGGGTCAGGATTCAGGGGGCAGGGATCAGAAAAAGTCTGGAAATTCATGCTATTTCCTACCCACTATCCACCACCCACTATCCACTTCTCTCCTATTCATATCAAACTTGGAAGTACTGAATGATGAAATTTCCTTTCCGCGAGCGGATCGGGGAAAGTTTTGTTGGGGTTCTGAGGTCACTCCAATGCAGCGGTGAATCGGTGAGGATCGCGACGAAAGCCAGAGAATGTAAATGGAAATCGGACGTCGTGACTTTTGTTCAAAAAATTCCGCGAGGGCTGTCGATTCGCTCGACTCGTGAACGACAATAAGGTGGATATCGAGGCTGCAGCAACAGTCGCTACGGCCGATGATCGACCACCAACCAGACGGAATGACCCCATGACCGAATCAACAGTCAAACCGATTCCAGATGGATTTAATACGGTGACTCCCCACTTGATTTGCGCCGGAGCCGCCGAGGCGATCGAGTTCTACAAGAACGCATTCAATGCCGTCGAGTTGATGCGATTGCCAGGACCGGACGGAAGGCTGGTGCATGGCTGCATTCGGATCGGCAACTCACCGATCATGCTGGCGGACGAATGCCCCGAATATGGCGCCATGGGACCGAAAGCATTGAACGGGAGTCCGGTCACAATTCACTTGGCAGTCGAAGACGTCGACGCGGTGTTCGCCCAGGCGGTGCGGGCGGGCGCTGAGGTCACCATGCCCGTGGCGGATATGTTTTGGGGTGATCGCTATGGGCAGTTGCAAGACCCATTCGGCCACCGGTGGTCGGTCGCGACTCAACTCCGTGAACTCACACCAGAAGAAATGGCGAAGGGAATGGAAGAATTCATGAGGTGTCAGCAATGAGATTCATTTGTTTAGGATACGCGGACGAATCGAAATGGGCGGGGATGTCCGAAGAGGAACGCGATACCTGGATGCAGGAGTGCTTCGTGTTTGATGATGAACTGCGGCGCGGCGGGCATTTTGCCGGTGGTGAAGCACTGCAATCCACGGACCAGGCCGCCACATTGCGGATGATGGGAGGACGTGTGGCCGTGACGGACGGTCCCTATGCGGAAACCAAGGAACAACTCGGCGGAATACTGATTCTCGAGGCCCGGGATCTGAACCACGCCATCGCTCTGATGTCCAGGCATCCCGGCGTGCGATTCGGCCCTTTTGAAATTCGACCCGCTCACAACGAAATCAACGCACTCATCGCGGCCCGCGACGAGGCGATTCAATCCCCAAACTCTTCAGGAGATGCTCACGATGTTTGAAAAACCACAATCCGAACACGCCTGGCTGGAACAATTGGTGGGGCGTTGGATCTCAGAAGGCGAATGCTTTATGGGGCCGGACCAGGAACCTCAAAAGAACTCAGGACGAATGAACTGCCGATCGCTCGGCGGTCTTTGGCTGATCGGGGAAGGAGAAGGGGACGGCAACTCACCTGAGGAAAAATGGTCCAGCATCATCACGCTCGGTTACGATATCAAGCAGCAACGCTACGTTGGCACGTTTGTCGCATCGATGATGACACACCTGTGGCTCTACAAGGGAGTGTTGGACGCCTCTGGCAAGAAACTGCCGTTGGACTCCGAAGGTCCCCGATTCGATGGGAACGGAACGACCCAATACCGAGACACGATCGAGATCGTCGATCAGGATCACTGGATTTTCTCCGGTGAAGTACTGACTGATGACGGCTCATGGCAAACCATCATGACTTCTCATAATCGCCGGGAATAGAGTAGTTTGCTCTACCGTCTGTCCGCAATTGGAACGCTTCGCTCCGTGATCTGTTTCATACCACGAGGAGACTCATCTCATGAAATATCTGTTGCTGGTCTATAGCACCGAGGATGCCTGGACGGAAGAAGAGCGCGCGGCATGTATGGCGGATTCAACCGAAATCTGTCACGAACTCAGCGCTCAAGGAAAATACCTGGGGGCTTCGCCACTCCATCCGGTGACGACCGCGACCAGCATCCGCGTCCGCGACGGTCAACGCCTGATCACCGACGGACCGTTCGCGGAGACGGTCGAGCAATTGGGTGGCTACTACATCGTCGATGTCACCAATCTGGACGAAGCGATCGCCATTGCCTGCCGTCTCCCGCCAGTGAAGAAGGGAACTATCGAAATCCGCCCGATCTTCGAACTGACCGGACTGCCCCAAACCAGTTAGACGAAGAACGTGGCAACGGAAGTCCTGGCTGTGGTGAGATCAGCCATGAGTTGAATTCAATGGCATGTGTCAATGCGCAAACTCGTTGCCTCATCCACGGATTGTAAGGGAAAGCTCACATGAACAACGAGTGTCCTAACCCCAATCCAGCCAGACGTCCAGGCATACAATGACTCGCAATCGAGCGAGGAGCAGGCGATCTGTAATTTGCTTGCGGAGGAAATCAATCCGCATCTTCCCGAAGCAGTGTACAAGATCTGGCAGGCATCCAGGAAAAGTCGTTTTGCGTGCTCTGCGAGTCATCGGTATCGACACAAAGGAGCAGTGGCGCACGAAGTCGAATTTCCAGTGTTCAGCAATACAGTGGCGGAAAACGCCTTGTTTGCCGACATGATTATGATATCATCAATTGTCATTCATTCGACCTTGCCTGACTCTCTCCCCAACTGACTGCACCCGGGCCGCCTGAACTTCCTTAACTTTAAGCAGGAAGCCGAGATGCCGAATTCTGCCAAGATTTCCCGCCGAACCGTGTTACGTGGTGTGGGAGCCGCTGTTGCTCTCCCCTGGCTGGAAGTGATGACGCGATCCGTCGCCCGAGCCGGAACAATCGCCAAGCCACCCGTTCGAATGGGATATTTCTATGTTCCCAACGGCGTTCATATGGCGAATTGGAAGCCGGAAGAAGTCGGAGAACTGAAAAACCTTCCGCGAACGTTGAAATCGCTCGAACCTGTCAAAGATCGGGTTCTTGTCCTCAGTGATCTGGCGGCAGATCACTGCATCGGAAAGGCGGCAGGACATGAGCCATCGACCGGGGGATTCCTGATCGGTCACAAATGTAAACACTCAGAAGTTCCAGAGGTCGGGGGAGTCTCTGTCGATCAGGTCGTGGCCAAAGAAGTCGGAATGCGGACGCCGGTCGACTCACTGGCGATGGGGGTCGACGTCGGATATCGGGGAGATCATGGGTACAGCGGAACCTACATGTCCCATCTTTCCTGGCGAAGTAAAACCACTCCGGCGGCACTGGAACTGAATCCGAAAGAACTTTACGACCGTCTGTTCCGTGGGCGACCCCTTCGTCAACCGAACTGGAATGCGCCTCAATCAGAGGTTGCATCCAAACCGGCCGATCCCGTGGAAGCGAGTGTTCTGGATCTCGTTCAGGAAGACGCCCGTTCTCTGCAACGACAGCTCGGGTACAACGACCGCCGCAAGCTGGAAGAGTATCTGGATGGCTTGCGGAGTGTGGAACGGCGCATCGCATTTGCCAGTAAAGATCCGCATTCACATCATCAGGATGCCTTTCCCGAGACCCCGATGGACGAGGCCGACGGAGACGAAGTCAGACCGCTCATTCTTCCCGACGGACGTGGGATTCCCTCAGAATACCCTGAGCATGTCAATCTGATGCTGGACATCATGACGCTCGCGTTTCAAACAGACACAACCCGGGTCGCCACCTTCCTGTTCTCTTATGAGAAATCAGGACGGGCCTACCCTCATATCGGAGTCCGTGGAGCCCACCATTCCAATTCCCATCATCAGGGAGATCCTGAGAAGCATGAATTCCTGACGAAGGTGAACGAACACCATATGGAACTTTTCTCACGGATGCTGCAGAAGATGTCTAAAATCCAGGAAGGGGACGGGACGCTTCTGGATAACGTCATCCTCTGTTACGGAGGAGGCATCAGTGACGGAAACCGTCACAACCACGATAACCTGCCGGTTCTTCTGGCCGGCGGCGGTGGAGGAACAATTCGTGGAGGTCGTCACATTGCCTATGGGAAGAAAACCCCATTGTGCAATCTCTATCTGGAAATGCTGGAACGGGTCGGCGTTCCTCACAAGTCCTTCGGTGACAGCACCGGAATGCTGGGGAATCTTAACGGGTAGAACAGTGGACGTTCCGGTCGGCTCATGAACAGGGCTCGGGAGGGCGAATCTCCTGCTGAGCCGCAAACCAGGTAAAGCGTCATCGTTGCTTGTGATTCAGCAGGCGTTTTGCCCTCTCCTGATCCGCTTAGTTCGACATCAGCAAAAACCTTGGTATGACATTGCGAGTATTCTCAACTCTTCAAACCGGACTGATTACGTTCATTGTCCTGATCTCGGCGACACCGCTCTGGGCACAGCCGGACAAGCATCTCGATCCATTATCCTGGGACCGTAATATCGCCGGGTTGATGAAGAAGTATTGTTACAACTGTCATAATGACCGAAAGACCAGCGGGGGGATCAATCTGGCGAAAGATGTCAATCCCCGGATGATCCTCGACAATCGCAAGACCTGGGAAGAGGCGAAGTCGATGATCGAATTCGACGCCATGCCTCCCGACAAATCTCCGCAGCCAACAGATGAAGAACGTCAGCTTCTGGTGAAATTTCTGGATCAGACTCTTGAAAGTCTGGACTGCAAAGCGGTGCAGGATCCCGGACCTCCCCCGTTTCGCCGTTTGAATAACGTGGAATACAACAACACCGTTCGTGATTTGACGGGGCTTAACCTCAGTCCGGCCGACAACTTCTCACCGGACCCCAGCAGCTTCGGATTCGACAACATCGGGGAGTCCCTAACTCTTTCTCCGGTGCTGATCGAGCAGTATCACAAAGCGGCACGCGAAATCTCGGAGGCGCTTCTTCAGAACAAAGGGAAAGAGAAGCCTCATCCCTTGTTGACGATTGATTCAAAAACAAAGGGGACGCCACGAGAACAGGCTCAACAGATCATCTCGCGGTTTGCAACAAAAGCATTCCGCAGACCCGTGGAGTCAGAGTACATCGATCGCCTGATGGCCATCTATGACCTGAGTATCAAACGTGGCGATGAACAGACGCAAGCGATCAGCCATGTCTTCACTGCGGTATTGATTTCTCCCCGATTCCTGATTCGTATTGAAGCTTCAAAACTGGACCAGTCCGACCCGTTTCCTGTGGATGACTATGAACTGGCGACACGACTCAGTTATTTCCTGTGGTCTCGTCCCCCTGATGAAACCTTGCTGAAACTGGCGTCGCAGGGGCAACTCTCCGACTCCAGAGTTCTGGAAGAGCAGACCCGCAGAATGCTGGCCGATCCTCGCTGTGAAGCGCTGGTCGATAACTTTTTCGGTCAGTGGCTGGAACTGCGACGGGTCGCCGCACATCAGCCGGACGAAATCTCTTTCCCCGGCTATACCCCTGCTTTGCAGAACGCGATCACAGGCGAGGTTCGCGCTCTCCTCTCCGAGATTGTGCAGAAGAACCGCCCGATTCGGGAATTGATCGATGCCGACTACACCTATGTGAATCAGGCACTCGCAGAATGGTACGGCATTAAAGGAGTCGATGGAGATGAGCTTCGTCGAGTGAAGTTAGAGGATCGTCGTCGCGGGGGAATTCTCACGACTGCGGCCGTATTGATGCTGCAGTCCGACCCTGGTCGAACGAACATTCCGCGACGAGGGAATTTCATCGCCGGCCGAATTCTGGGAGATGCTCCTCCTCCCCCTCCTCCTGATGTTCCGGAACTGGCGGAACCCGACAAGAACGGGAAAGTCCTGACGTTGCGCGAACGTCTCGAGCTGCATCGTAAAAACGCCGAATGCGCAGGGTGCCATGCCCGAATTGATCCGATTGGATTCAGTCTTGAGAACTACGATGCCGTGGGGCGCTGGCGAACGAAAGACGCCGGCCTTCCGATTGACACGACCGGCGAACTTCCCGACGGGCGCAAGCTGGCCAGTCCAGCCGATCTGAAGGATGTTCTTCTTCAGGAGGAACAGGCCTTTACGAAGACATTGCTCCAGAACCTGCTCATCTATGCTCTTGGCAGAAGCCTGCAGGCGGAAGATGAATGCGTGATCCGCGACGCCATCGCTGCCACCAAAGATAAGGAATCACGTTTCGGGGAACTGGTCGTTTCGATCGTCCAGAGCTATCCCTTCCGGCACCGTCGCAATGCGGAGTATTAAAAGGGGTTAGGAAATAGGAGTTAGGAAGTAAGAGGCGACTTCCCTCGTTCCCAAGCTCCTGTTTGGGAGCAAGATTCACGAATGAAACTGACGCAGAATCTGGTATAATCGCGTCATGTCTGCACATGTTCGTGATCTTCAGAGTATCCGCGATTTTCGGGCGAAGCTGATTGGTTTCGCCGAAGAAGTCGAGTCGGTCCTGCAGTCACTTCAGACAGAATCGCAACGGGCGTTTGAATGGGTGGAACATGATCGTCCTCAATACTGGGCGATTCAGCAACGTAAGGCATTCGATCTTCTGGCCGCCACGCGAACGGCCCTGACGACATGTCAGATGCGCACTGTCGGTGGACGTCGGTCTTCCTGTATTGAAGAAAAAGTTGCCTTCGACAAGGCCAAGCGCCGCCTGCAGCAAACCCAGGAGCAACAGGAAAAAGTCAAACGCTGGACGGTGAAGATTCATCACGATGTGGATGAATTCCGTGGCCGGATGTCGGCTCTTCGACGACTGCTCGATGTGGATATTCCCAAGGCCATCGCCCTGCTTGACCGGTCCGCCGAGATTCTGGAGAGCTACGCCGAAGTCGCTCCGCCGAAGAATGATGCCACATAACAAACGGCATCTGGAGTGTCCCGCTCTTGAAGTCACGACGCTCTCAGGTCGTTCTGCTCCTATCGTACGGGGAGACTCAGAAAGAGCGGAAAGAGCATTCCCAGACCGATCGCGACGATTCCCCAGTAGCATAAAATCAATCGTTCCCCGGTCGGTGTTCTCCTCTCCTGGAAGACCACAAACTCCGCCGGCGTGTCCTCAGCGGACGCCACAGGACTTGAGGAATCACGTTCGTTCAGGCAGTGTCGAACCACGTTGATCATCCCGGCCAGTGCCAGCAGATTGGCGAGAAGCAGCAACGTCTGAGCCGGAATGATTTCGCTGCCGCTCCAGTTTTGCAGAGAGATCATGATCAACCAGGCATGAAACGCCGCGACACAGGTCGGCGTCAACGTCAGTGTGATCAGGCTGATCAGAAGGACAGGCGGAAGCCAGCCTGGTCGTTTGATCTGTTCTTCTTCTCCTGCCAGACGCGCCAGTAACGGACGATCTGGAAACACAGATAACGCGATTGCCAGCAAAATCAAACCAGCAGCCTGGCATAATATTAAAGGCGCAAGCAGTCGTTCAAAATCATGTGTCGCCGCACAGATTCCCAGACAGGCAATGGACTGACTCCATCCGATCGCTGCAGCGAGAATGACTCCCGGATGAAAATGCCCGAACAGCAGGCTCCCCATGAACAAGGCTCCCAGTAGAGAGACAAAGAAGCCCCAGTGCTGAAGGTCCGCAATGGCCAGTGGATCCAGCAGGGTCAGCCAGTGGAGCCCCAGTAAGAGAACCCCTTTCACCCAGACAATGAGCCAGATTTTGACCGCCAGCGACGGCGTTGAGACGGAGCGACTCAACCAGACATGAACGGGAAAGCACCCGCTCATCAGAACCAGTCCAAAGATGATCAACAGCAACGGAAGCCCGCGAGAATCTTTCCAGAGTTCGGATGCGGCGTCGTGCTTCTCGATCGCTTGAACAATGGTTTCTCCCAGAGCTGGCAACACGGCCGAACTGCTTCCGGGAAGTTGACGCGGGGCGGATTGGGTCAGACTCGATGCCGCAATCAGAGTGGCAAATCCGGTGGCCAGCAGCATCCCGCCGATCCATTGTGTTGAGAGAAACAGGCTTGCCGACGTTCGAGTTTTGGGGCTCCCCGGTTCCTGCATGAGAAAGCCCAGAAGCAGAGCGGAAAGAAATATCCCCGACAGACAAGAACCGACATCAACCCCGACTAGAAACAATTGAAATGTTCCTGTTAGTAGCAGGTTCAGAATGAGAAACCGGCTTCGTACTCCCTGCATTTCGGTCAACAGACAGGCCGTGATGGAAACCCAGGGAACCACCATGACCATCCCGATATTGAACAGATTCAATCGCCAGGCCATCTGGTCGAGAACGGTCTGGTTAAGAACGGTTGCAGATTGAAAGATCGGAAACGTCAGGATAACGTCAATTTGACGTGACGCTCCATTCGATGCTTGCCCGAAGAGGGTGACTGCAAGCAGGCTGCTACAGAGAATCAGCAGGACATGGGCCCCGATCCCCAAACGGAATCGGACGGTCTCTGAACGGTAAAAACAGGCCAGCAGTGCGACTGCGATGAATGGAAACAGAACCTGAAACAGGAACAGACTACTGGCGACTTGCGGGGAAATCGCCATGTCTGTTTTCCGTTCCGTTGTCTTGCCAACACTGTTGTTGGCACCTGGGAGTTTGTCTCAGAAGCCTCCCTCTCCCCCGAGGGGAAAGGGTTGGGGTTAGGGGTGGATCGAAGTGAAGTGTTTCCACTGGCAACGTTCGTCCCCTCATCCGGCCTTCGGCCACCTTCTCCCCAAAGGGGAGAAGGATTTGAAATGCCCCCACAGTGATTCTTCTACCGTAACCGGTCGGAAGAGATCCCTTTGCGTTCATCAACGACTCGGGAGATCAACACTCCGATTCCGAGCAGAATGGCCGGCAGTGGTGGGAAGAGAACGGCCCAGCGCCAGATTCCCCGTTCCACTTTGCGGATTTCCTGCATTGTTTCCATCTGCACACGACGAACGGTTTCATTCTTTTCCCGTTCGATCTCTCGTTCGCGCTGCGTCAGTTTACGATTCTCGGCTTCGGTCGCGTTTTGCAGTCGAACCTGAACCGTGCTGACATCCACGTTCCCTTTTTCAAGGTCTTTGCGAAGATCATTCAGAATCGTCTGCAGACGATTTTTGGCTTCATTCAGTTCCTTGTCGGCCGCTTCATTGGCCTTGGTGATTTCTGCCTGACGCTCCACTTCAAACCGCTTTTTCTTTTCTTCCAGCGCCGTCAGAGTCCGGTGATGGGCACGGCGTTTTCGAAGTTCGATGTATTGCTCATTTCCGGCAAGTGAGTCAACACAGTTCAGAACGAACAGCACGTTGTCAATTTTGAAGTCGAGCAACTGCTGCTGCCAGACCTGAAACATGATGTCATGCACGAGATCGACATCGGCAACAAAGATGGCGTTGACCTTCTTGTCCCCTTTGCGGGTGATTCGAGCCGCAATGGCATGGTTCTTCCCATCCAGATTGTGGACTCCGTCAAAGTTGTATTGCCGCCCTCCGAGGAAGCCGGATCGGGTGATCTTATCCCAGGCATTCACCCCTGTGCTGTCTTTCCGTGATTGCAGCAACCATTCCACTTCCACCCCTTCATCATCTCTTCCTGCAATGATTCCGGGGGCAAAGGTGATGAGTTCCTGTAAGCCTGATGTAATGGCATCGTTGTTATTCACACATTCCTTCGCATCCAGAAAGATCAGTTCCGGAGGATAGGTATTCGCAAATTTCGGGTGAGGGTTAAAGGTATCGAAGACACTCTTGCGAATATCCCATTGAATGCCGAGAGCCCGAAGAATTGAAGTGGCCTGACCGCCGTCCGCTTTCGGTTCCGACTGCTGTTGCTGCATTCCCATCATGCCCATGCCACCGGGGCTCGGCTTGGGTTCCAGTGGTGCCCACGCGATTCCGGACGACATGTTGTTCGCTCCCCAGACGGGAGCCGGGTCGTCGAAGATCAGAATTGGTCTTCCCGACTCAATGTAATCCACCAGATTCTGCGCCTGTGGCTGAGTCAGCGACGATGGAAGAATCGCGATCAGAACATCCATTTCTGCCGTGATCGGACTATCCGGAGAGACTTCTTTGACTTCGTACTGCTTCTTCAACTCGGTGACAATCTGCCATTCCGGGAGCTGGCGAAACGATTGCATATCGAATCCACCGTTCGCCTTCACGTCGGTGTTGAGAATCCCGACTACCAGTCGTTTCTCATTGGAAATAGTGCCGATGGAGCGGGTCAGTTCGTATTCAATCGGGGTCCCTCGATCGAAGAAGGGAATCTTCACGGAGTCAAAACCACTGGTCAGGACGACTCCCATGTACACATCGTTTTGTGAGATGCGTCCCCCTTCTTCACTTTGCAGCGGACGAGGGGAAATCCCGAGTGCTTCTGCCTGTTCGGCGGCATGAGAGAAGGGCTCGACGTCGACCAGTCGTAACTGAACCCGGTTTCCTCCACGCTTGTCGTACTCGACCAGTTTATTGATGAGATCTTTCCGGATCGCCACATATTCCTGAGGAACATCGGGAGAGATAAATGCCTGAATGGTGATCGGCTTATCGGCAGGGACGTTGGCCAGAACCTCGACAGAAGTCGGAGAAAGCGTATGCAGTTTCTCTGAACTGGAGTCCGCGCTGAACCCGGCTGTTGCCAGTGCATAGGTGAAGCTGAGCAACGCAATTCCCAGACAGGCGACACGCAAGGCATACTGACCGGTCATGGACGCGGCATCTTTTCCACCGGCCCAGTGCCGTCGGGCAATAAACACCGCATTCAGATACAGGAAGAAAGCCGACAGTCCGACGAAGTAGAAGATCCCGCTGTAGGTCACCTTTCCGGAAGTAAATCCTTTGAGATGCCCCGATACGCTGAGTGGCTCGTTGAGATTCAGAGTTTCTTTCAGAAACCGCTGCACTCCGGGGATATCGTCGATGAAGACGGGAATGGCGCAAATAACGGCCCCCAGCACAAACGCAACGGTGGCACTGCTGGTCAGAACCGAAGCAAACATCCCCGCTGAAAGCAAAGCGGCCCCTGCCAGCCAGTAACCGAAGTACGTGGTGACGATGAGTCCTCGATCGGGAACCCCGAGCCAGGCCAGCACGAAGGCATGAGTCAGCGAGAAGAGCAAAGCGACGGTATAAACGGCAAGAACCGCCAGATACTTTCCGAGCAGAATTTCGAAATCTCTCGCCGGCAGCGTGAATAGCAATTCGTCAGTACCGAGTTTCCGTTCTTCCGACCAGACGGTCATGGTGATCGCCGGAACGATGAACAGCAACAGCAGCGGGAATCGCGAACTGAGCTGATCCAGATTGGCGAGATTGTTTGCGAAGAACTGGTCGTTAAACGCCAGAAACGCTCCTGCGACCACAAACACAACAATAAACAGATAGCCCAGCATTCCCGAGAAATAACTGGCAACATTCCGCTTGAAAACCGCAAGCACAACGTTTGGATTCATCGTGAATTTCTCTTATCTCTCAAGACGATGGTGGACAATAGACAGGCGACCGGGTGTCTGTTTCTGGAAACCTGACTCGTCTTCCATCAGTCAAACTGTGTATCTCTAAACCAAATACCGTACTGAATCAGCAAGCCTGACAGTTCCCTTAACGGAACCGGGAAAAGTTCAAAATTCGAAGCAGAAAATTCGAAACAAATTCAAAATTTGAAATTCAAAACGACCTTGAGTTCTATGCACATTTTGAATTTCGTGCTTCGGATTTGTTTTGAATTTCTGGTTTAGAATTTTGAATTTCCTGAAGAGCACCGCGACCTGCTTATTTTCACGATCCCCTATGCAGCCCCACCGGTCAATTGCCGGAACTGGGCTTCCATATCCTGACTGTTCCCTCTCATC
>DATMFC010000305.1:0-2521 GCA_035556335.1 Planctomicrobium sp.
AAAGTGGATAGTGGAACGTCGCGTCAAACTTCTTGAAGAAGAAGGGGTGACATTCATCACGAACACCGCCATCGGGAAAGATATCACCGCCAAAGAACTGACCGAAAAATTCGACGCGGTCGTCCTCTGCACCGGAGCGACGGTTCCGAACGACTTCTTCGCCAAGACCCCCGGTCGGCAGTTGAAAGGGATTCACTTCGCGATGGAGTTCCTGCACGGCAACACCAAAAGCCTGCTCGATTCCAAACATGAAGACGGCAAGTTCATCTCCGCCAAAGACAAGCATGTCGTTGTCATCGGTGGGGGAGATACCGGAAACGACTGCCTCGGTACCAGCCTGCGACACGGCTGCAAAAGTCTCGTGAACTTCGAAGTTGTTCCGCAGTCTCCGAACCAACGGGCATCGAACAATCCCTGGCCGCAATGGCCCCGGATTCACCGTGTCGATTACGGGCACCTGGAAGCGGCGAACGTCTTCGATTATTCGAAAGACTCCCGCAAGACTCTCAAGAATGACCCGCGCGAATACGCCATTCAAACGGTCGAGTTCCTCGGGGACGACAACGGCAACTTGCGTGCCTTGAGAACTGTGAAACTGGACTGGTCCAAGCCGTCTGAAACGGGAGCCCCGTTCTCACCGGTTCCCGGAAGCGAACAGGAATGGCCCGCCGATCTCTGTTTTCTCGCACTCGGTTTCCGTGGACCGGAACAACTGATCGGCGAGCAACTCGGTGTTCAAACCGACCAGCGTTCCAACTATCAGGCCGAGTTCGAGAAGTACACGACCAACATCCCCGGCGTCTTCGCCGCAGGTGATTGCCGTCGTGGACAATCGTTAATTGTCTGGGCCATCAATGAAGGCCGCGGAGCCGCTCGTGAGTGCGACCGCTACCTGATGGGAACCACTAAACTGCCATAAGTGGATCCACAGGAGAAGCGGTTGCACAGACCGCTTCCCCCCTCCGTGAAGCCCAGATGATCTTCTCATCTGGGCATGGGGAATTCGTTGAGCACGGTGTTCGATGTAAAGCAGCAGTCGAGGCACAAGTGCGTTTTATTCGGCGGCACTGGTACAATGTTGGCCTGGTCCTTGGCGTCCTCACACTCGCATGGGCCTTCGTCGGCCACTTCACAACGATTCAGTTCATCTTGCTGCTCAATTTCGCAGTGCTGACAGTGCACCAGTTTGAGGAATACGGCTGGCCGGGCGGGTTCCCCCGGATCATGAATGAAGGCGTTCTTCCCAAGGGGGGACCTGCTGACCGATACGTGTTGAACCAGAACAATGCGTTGTGGGTCAATGCGATCATTGGCTGGCCCTTTTATCTCATTCCTGTCTTCTTCCCTGATGTCATCTGGCTGGGCTTGGCGCCGACACTCTTCGGTTTCGGGCAGTTCGGATTTCACGGTCTCTTCGTGAACTCGAAGCTGAAGAGCTTCTACAACCCCGGCTTGGCGACGGTCGTACTCGGTCATCTTCCGATTGGAATCTGGTATCTCGTCGAGCTCTACTCGCAAGGCGCAATCCCCTTATTGGATTGGGGTCTTGCTCTTATCTACACTGCATCTTTCGTTGTGGTGGGCATGTTTTTCATCGGGTTCCATGTTCTGGCCGACAAGAACTCCCCCTATCCCTTCACTTCCGAAGAGATGAAACGCTTTCGGCATCAGATTGAGTCACAGATTGCCAGATGATTCCAAGGTCGCGTATATTCGCAATCCATCATTTACTCATCAGTTCCAAGTTGGATATGAATAGGAGAGAAGTGGGTATTGGATAATGGGTAAAAAGTGGTATGGATTTCCAGCCTTTTTCTGATCCCTGGCCCCTGAATCCTGACCCCCTTGCCTCCATGTGAACAGACTTGGAAGTACTGTCACCTGTTACTTGACACATCTATGCAGGATATCTGGATCGCTGTCGGCATCATGATCTTCGTCGCTGCGGGGGCGGCGCTGGTGGCTGCGCGGTTCTTTTCGACGGACAAGGGACAACGGGTCATGCTGTTCCTGACGTTGTCGGTCGTGGCAACGTTCTTTTTCCTGCTGTACTTCACCGGCCAGCTCTTTTGGGCGAGGATTGTTCCCCATTCAGCGGCCATCATCTACACCAATCTGGCAGCCGTCTTTGCCGGATTCGCGGCGGGCTCGGCCTGGCACATGCCGGGCACTCCGAAGTGGCGCCGAATCACCATTGCGGTGACTCTGGCTGGCGTGGCTCTCATCGCCGTCCTGTGGCCATTGCTCTCGATTGCATTGCGCCCTCCCCCGGAAGGTCAGGACGAGTGGATTGGACCGGTGGCGATGCAGACTTCCTGGGCCACCTGCAGCCCGGCAGCGGCGGCAACTCTCCTCACTGCGGCAGGAATTCCCGTCAGCGAACGGGAAATGATCCCACTTTGCCTGACGGATTATGACGGCACGCCCACCCTGGGACTCTATCGAGGTGTGAAACTCGTCGCCTCGCGGAACAATCGTCAAGTGGAAATTACTGATCACAGCTTAACACGGCTGCTCCAGC
>DATMFC010000306.1:0-24945 GCA_035556335.1 Planctomicrobium sp.
GATGTGGAACCGGGTGAACACACCGTCCGGCGTCGGTTTCCAGGTGATGCCGAGCAGCACGGACTGGCCACCGAGGGATTTCTTCTCTCCAGCTGTCCAGGTCCCCTCGGCAATCAGGTCCTCAATCCCCAGACATTCGCGACCGCGCCAGATGCGGGTGGCGGCATCAATGGTCATCTTTTCCTCGCTGGCCTGACCGTCTCCACCTGTTCTGGGTTCGCAACTGGCGACGATCATCCATTCGTTGCTCTTAAGGTCCACTTCCTTCAGCTTCCAGACTTTCCCTTCACGCAGGCAATGGCTGGGCTCATCTTCAAGGAGGAGGACGTGGTTCTCGGCAGGAGTTGTACCGGCACCACTGTAGCCAGCGTTCTTCTTCCCGCTGTCAACTGGCAACACCGGCACAGCAGAGATCACAGGATCCGGTGGGAGAAAGGCCTGTACGTGTAGCACGGTTCCGAGCGGGATATCGCGGAGATCTGCCGGTGCCCCATAATAGCGGACGATGCCATAAGGGAGCATTGCAAAGGGATGCGGAGTGTTTCGGAAATACGTCCCTGCCCCTTTGACACGGACGCTGCCGCGGCGGTTGGCATGATCTACGAACACCAATTCGCCCTGGTAAGAGTGCGAGTTTTCCAACGGGGGAAATTTCCCCGCCTGGGGCCGGAATGGCTCATCGTCCGCGATAACAGCAGATGCGGACAGAAAGACGCCGAGGGACAGTACGATGAGAGACAATACGACGAGCCAGCGGGACAATGTGCATTGCATTAATGTGCATTGCATCAACGTTCGCTGCATCAATGTGTACCGTGTAAATGTACACTGCATCGATGGGAGTTGTGTCATAGTTCGACCACCTTCTTGCTGTCCCCGAACGTGTCGATTTCCACGCCCATGCGCTGGGCCATCAGGAGCAGAAGATTGCTCATATGGGCATCCGAATTCGCGGGTCGGCTGCAGAGTGAATAGTGTTCACCGGGCTTGTCGAGCTGGTAGCCCTTGAAGTAGCCCTGGTTGAAGTCAAGATGGCTGCCGTGCTTCAGGCCGAGATCCAGACCGCCAGCGAGCACCAGCGGCAGATTGGCGTTGCCATGACTGTGGCCGTAAGACATGCCACTGCCGAAGAGGGCCATCGTCGATCCCAAAAGCGGCTTGCCATTCAAGTCATTCGTCTCTGCGAGTCGAGTGAGGAAGTAACTGAACTGCTCAATGGCGAAGGTGTCATAGTTGGTGAGCTTCTCCATGTAACCGATGTCGCCGCCGTGGTGGCTGAGTTGATGGCGCGACTCGGTGATGCCGATCTCGGGAATGGAGAACGCATCTCCTTCGCCACCGAGGCTGAACGTGGCCACACGCGTCACATCCGTTTGGAAGGCCAGCACCATGAGGTCATAAACCGTGCGGAAATAGTCTCCCGCCATGGTCGCGGCAACGTCGCGGTTGGTCCGTTTCCGGTCAGCATCGGAGATCGCAGGCATCGGCGTGTCGAGCCAGGCATCGGCCCGCCGGGTGCGAATCTCCGCCTCACGAACCGAGGTGAGGTATTGGTCCAGGCGTCCTTTGTCGCCAGTTCCCATTTTCTGTTCAAGCCGGCGTACCTCTGCGAGATTGTCATCCAGGACGCTGGCTTTGCGTCGCAAAGCCTTCCGCTGAGCTGCCGTGCCTCCCTTGGGTTCCTCGAACAGAGACGCGAAGATCTCGCTGCAACGACGCAATGCAGGGAGTTGGACCCCATCAGCAGTCCAGGCGAGAGAGCCTTGCGTGAGGGCAACCTCCATCGAAGGGAATCGCGTATGCTGCGCGGTGACTTCCGCCATCTTCTGGTCGACCGAAATGGTATTACGATCCGAAGGGCCGAGCCCTGCGCCGGTCAACCAGATTTTAATGCAGTTGTGATGGTGGCTGATGGCTCCGGGATGGTGCAGGCCGCTGATCGGGGTGATGACCTGACGGTGCTTTTCCAAAGGCTTGAGCGATCGGGAGAACTCGTAATCCCTGCCTGGCGTGGTGATCTGATAGTTGAGCGAATGGACGCCATTGGCGAGGTAGATGAAGGCACTGCGCCGGGGCGTGTCGGTCTGTTGTTGAGCCGCCTTGAGCGGGATCATGCATTCCAGAAATGGGAGCGAAATGCAAGTTCCCATCGCGCGCAGGGCATGACGACGGTCAATCAGCCACGATTGTGAGAGAAAGTGAGACATCGAAATTCTCCTTGTCAGAGGTCGTTAGCGTTTGCGGAGCAGGTCAGACAGAGCAACCGCACGAATGATGTCCTGTACCCGATAGTCGTTTTTCTTCGCTTCGTTCTCGATTGCCTGCAGATCGTCCTGATCGTCGACGGTCAGCACACGGCGAAGAGCGTGGGTACACAGGTGTTCAATGAAGGCCCGTGCAACTTTGTCTCGGTCGGCAAGCAGCAGTTGTTTGAATTGTACGGAATCGCTGAACGGACGGCCGTCAGGCATGATACCGGAAGCATCAACCGTTGGATTCTGACCGGTTCCGGCCGCAACATGCTCATGTGTTCTCCATTGACCAATGGCGTCATACTGGTCGAACGCGAACCCGAGCGGATCAATCCCTCGATGGCAGGCGGCACAACTTGCGGTTTGGGCATGTGCGGCAAGCTTCTGTCGAATCGTGGCTTTAGGGCTCTGCGGAGGATTCGGTTCAATGGGATCGACATTGGCGGGAGGAGGTGGGGGAGTTTTGTTGAAGATTGTTTCACTGACCCAGACGCCACGATGCACCGGGCGGTGACGCGTTCCGTCCGAGGTCAATCCCAGCACCGCCCCCATTGTGAGTAGACCACCACGGTGGTCCTCAGGCTTGAGCGAGACGCGCTGGAAACCGTCTCCCTGCGGTTCCGGGAGTCCATAAAAATTGCAAAGCCGGGCATTGGCCATGGTCCAGTCGGAATCGAGCAAAGTCTCGATCGTCTGGTTCTTCTCAAACATCTCGCGGAAATACGCGACCGGTTCGGTACGCATACTCGTCTCAAGCCAGTCGTCGTAGCTGGGATAAAGCTTTTTGTCCGGCGGGAACATGCCCACGCGGTGCAGTTGCAGCCATTGCCGCGAAAAGTCGTCGATGAAACGGTTGATCCGGCTGTCTGTTAAAAGTCGGTCGACTTCTTTCTTGAGACCTTCACCGTTCAGGGAACCGTCTCTGGCTGCGGTGAAGAGGGAATCGTCAGGCATCGAACTCCAGAGGAAATAAGAGAGGCGCGACGCGAGTTCCCAGTCGGTGAGACGTTCACGCGGAGCGGGATCTCCTTCGACAAGATAGATGAAATTTCTGGACGTCAGCACCCCCTGCATTGCGATCCGATAGGCGTCAGCCGTCTTTTCGCCCGCTTCGCATTCGGCGCGGTAGGATTGAAGATAGTTCTCCAACTCACTCATCTCCACCGGCCGCCGCCAGGCACGCTCGGCAAAGCGTTGCAAATGTTCCGCGACCAGCTCGGAAGGCGCGTTGTCGGGGGGGAGCACGCCATCGCGACGGGATTTTTCCGCCTCCGTTTGCAGCGGCCCTTCCCATTCGATCCAATCGAGGAGCACCGTTGAGAAGATGCCGTTTCCTTTGTCATCGAACATCTGCGGAGCATTGGGGTTCAACAGCAGAGTCTCGCTGCTGTGGGTGAAAATATATCCCCCTCTGCTCGCGAGGGCATTACGGAAGGCGGCACCGGCTCTTCTGTCAACAACGTTTGTGGACACCACACAAAAATGCAGATTCGATGGCATCTCGAGGAAGACTTCAAACTCATAAATCTGCGGATGATCCTCGGGTGCCGTGATGTCAAACTCGATAAGCCCCTCGACGGTCTCTTCACCGGTCCCCTTGCCAATACTCAGGTGCGCCAACTGGCCGCCGGGGGGACGAATTCCACTGGCCTGCAGGCGGAGTTTGTAGAGCCCGCTGTGTTCCGGACCAGTCTTTCCAAACCAGTTGGGCTGCAGCGCGGATTCGACTCGACCTGGGAACAGGAGATACCGCAACGGACGCTTGATTCCGAACCGGTCCAGCGCCTCCTGCTGCTTTTTTCCGCCGCCGTATCGCAACTCCGCCGCAGTCATGTGGACTTTACGAGTCTCTCCAGGTGTCGCAGGGAATGCGCGATCGAGCACAATGTCCGCTGCCCGATAATAGCGGTCCACATGTGACGGCGAGAGCGAAAGCTCCGACCCGATCCGTTCATAGCCGTGCCACAGTGTGTCCTCGTTCAGTTCTCCCGGTTTGGCCGGATCATATCGTACTCCGAGCAGATCATAGACTGTGTTCTGATACTCCTTCCTGCTCAGACGGTAATGCGATACCGCCGGACGCGACGCCATTCGTGCCGCCCGCCCCTCCCTGAGTCGTGCGTCAAGATTCATGAGGAACGTTGCAATCTCGTCCTGAGTCGGCTGTGGTTCCTCCTTGGGGGGCATCTCGCCACTTTTGACCTTGTCGAGCGCCTCAGCCCAGTGATGGGAATCGATACCTGACTTGAAATCGCGAGAGATCCGGTCGACCCGCAGGTCCCCCTCTTCTTTCTGAGGGCCATGACAACGGACGCAGTGCTTTTGCAGAAAATCTTCAAACGGTTCTGCTCCGCAAACGACACCAGCGAAGCCGAGGTTGAAGCTGAAGAGGAGGCCGGAACAGATGACGTTTTGAATGTGAAGTCTGGTTGTTGTCAGTGTCATTACGCAATCATTCCCGCAATAAGAAACCACGCATGTCTGTCAGGAGAAAATCGAAGGGTTCCAGGTGAACCCAGTATGATCAATAGAAATCGAACGAGGACTGGGGTTCCTTCATCTGACCTGCCAATTGTGGTGTCGATTGCGGCGTCATGACCTGCATTCGAAAGGCTGGTTCCATGTCGAGATCATCCCTTCCATTTTTGCGTCGTCGTAGAATGATTGAGCTTAATGTTGATTCAGTTACATTTCCAGATCAACCCATGTCGATTTGTCGATTTATTGTAGGCGAGACAGAGGACTGTTCCTAATTGGGGGCCGATCCCGCTTATTCCTGAACCCGTTCTCGCTGCCGACGAAAATCTGCAGGACTCATGCCGGTATACTTTCGAAAAACCGTACTGAAATATTGACTCGTGGAGAATCCACAATTCAACGCAATAGCAGTGATGGACTGATCGGCTTCAAGTAATGCTGCCTGTGACTGCCTGATCCTCAGACGCTGAAGGTAGTCATTCGGGGTCATTCCAGTGGACTCCTTAAAGACCTGGAAGAGACGAGCCCGACTGCATTTGGCAGCCCCCGCCACATTGTCCATCGACAAGGACTCAGAGAAATTCTGGTCCATATACTGTTTGGCCGCTTCGACTGTAAAAGAGGGTTCCGTACTCCGTTGAGTCGTCAACTGGCGGGCAGCCTCAACCAATATCGAACAGAGATTCAAACGAATTTCCGCAAGTGACAATGGATCTGACGCCGGACTGGTGACCCATTGGGAAAGTGCGCGAACGCCACGTCGCAATTCGGGGCTCATCCGGCAGACACTCAGTGCTCCGTCGAGACATTGACAATGAATCCATTCCATCTCTTTGGCTGTGAACGGAACGTGTCTCAGTCGGTGCTTCGATTCCAGGTTCAGCATGATGCCACAGAGTCGAACGGGATGGCGAACGTTGAACACTCCACGATGCCGAACACCGGGTGGGATCGCCAGAAAGTGACCTCCGGGAAGATCAACGGTTTGCTGGTCAGCGAACTCGTATGAAGTCGCTCCTTCTGCCAGAAACAAAAACTCAAACTGTTCATGAACGTGCCAGGTAATCCGAGACGCCTGCTGCGAGTGAATCACTGCCACCCGATGAAACAACGGAGTTCTGATCCGGTCACCCGGCAGGGAGAGTTCGTCGCGGAACAGGCTGTTTCCGGATGCGGAGCGAGACGAAGTACGACGAGTGTTTTTCATGATTTGTTCAAAATCGTATCGCGGACAATCTGAAAAGACTTCTGCGAACACATCATCTCATAATGATCCAGCGATTTGAACAACCGAACTCACGATTTGTTCTCATCTCTGCATTCCCACTTCGTCATACGTCATTTCAGATGCTTCAAGTCAGTGTTGGATAAGGAGCCTTCGCCATGTCGAAATCAAGCCGTTTCCTGCGTCCCGTTCAAAGTCAGGGATTCACACTGATCGAGTTACTTGTGGTGATCGCGATTATTGCGATTCTAGTGGCCCTGCTCCTGCCCGCCGTTCAGCAGGCCCGCGAAGCGGCCCGGAGAAGCCAGTGCAAAAATCACATGAAGCAGATCGGTCTGGCACTTCACAACTACCATGATTCGCTGAAAGTCTTTCCCCCTGGCGGACCAATATCGAACCGCATCAGTTGGAATGTCATGCTACTCCCCTATCTTGATCAGACCGCACTCTACGCCAAATGGAACTTTGATCTGGGGCAGGACCATTCGACGAACCGGCCTGCGAACTCCACTCCGGTCACGGTCTTTTTCTGCCCAAGTCGGCCGCGTCCCACGCGGAACGATTCCACCAATGCCTACGGGGACTATAGCGGAAGTAACGGCACAGGCACGACGTGGAGCCAAGAAGTTTCCGACCGAAAAGGTTTGTTTAACGTCAACTCCGATATTCGAATCCGTGATATTACCGATGGTCTCTCCAACACGATTGCCGTTGGAGAGAAACGTGTTACACAACCGGGCACATCGACCGGCCCACAATACCGGGTGGGCTGGAACAGCATCCGTAACATGAATCACAAGATGAACGTCGACGTCAGCCCGTTTGATGATAACAACGCCAATTTTGGAAGTGATCATACGGGAGGAGCTCACTTTCTGATGGCCGACGGGGCTGTCGTCTTCCTTTCCGAGAATATTGATCTGACTCTTTATCAGAATCTGGGAAACCGGGCGGACGGCAATATTGCCTCCGTTCCGTAAATTTCAATCTTCTCTGAATTACTGGATTTCGGTCATTCCATTTAAGGGCTTCTGCTCCATGCGTTCATCTCATTTGTTCCAGGCCATTCCAGGAACGATTCCGTTCCGGATTTTTCCTCAACGCCACCAGACCGCAAGAACCCTGTGGATTCCAGGAGTTTTGATGGTCATTCTTGGTTGCGGAAGTCCTGCCATTTCGCCAGATCTTTCTTCGGCGAACGGGACGGTAAAGGGAACAATCACCCATCAGGCACGGCCTGTCTCCAATGCAACGGTTGTGCTGTACTCAATGGAGTCTCATGTCGGCCGTCACGGGACGTTGAACTCAAAAGGGGAATTCGAACTGAATGAAGCCATTCCGACTGGAACTTATGTCGTTTATCTCCACCGTAATGGACAACCATTGTCGGAACTCCCTGAGAAATATGCGGTGGAAACCAAGAGTGATAAAACGGTTCAGGTTGTCAGTGGAGAGAACGACCTCAAGATCGATCTGGAAAAATAAGAGACTACCCGGAAAGTCCGACGACGCACAACATGTTGTCTGTGGGCGATGCAATGAACACCCGACATCGCCATGACACCGACATTTGACACTAAGTCGCTCGCCCGAAGCAAATCATTATAAATAAGTGATCTTTACTGATCACACACTGAACGGCATTTTTAAGACAATCCAACATGTTATCTGCACAATTTCACGGAATTATTCCTCCATTAGTAACGCCGCTGGTCGGTCGAGATCAACTGAATGAAGCCGGACTCGAACGACTCATTGAGCATCAGATCCAAGGAGGAGTTCACGGACTCTTTATTCTTGGAACGACCGGGGAAGCGCCGGGATTAAGTTATCGGCTTCGTCGAGAGTTTGTGACACAAGTCTGCCAACAGGTTGACCATCGTGTCCCGGTGCTCGTCGGAATTACGGATACGGCTTTTCAGGAGTCGATTCATTTAGCCCGCCACGCTGCGGAATCGGAAGCTGATGCAGTTGTTCTTGCGGCTCCGTATTATTTTCCAGCAGGTCAGACAGAGTTAACAAGTTATGTCGAACATCTGGTTGAAGCACTCCCGCTCCCTTTAATGCTCTATAATATGCCAGCTCTGACAAAGATCTGGTTTGAAGTGGAGACGGTCAAACGATTGGCGGAATTCGAAGGAATCGTCGGCATCAAGGATAGCAGCGGAGATCTGGACTATTTTGAACGGTTGATTTCCATTCGTTCGGTCCGACCGGAGTGGTCCTTCATGATCGGCCAGGAAGTGTTGCTCCCGGATACGATTCGACTGGGAGGAAATGGAGCTGTGGCGGGAGGTGCTAATGTTTTTCCATTCTTGTTCACAGAATGCTACAACGCAGCCGTCTCCGGTGATTCGAAACAAATTGATGAACTGATGGCGCTGATTCGACAGTTCCAGAAGATTTATGACATTGGTAAATACGGTTCTCGCTACATTAAGGCTACGAAGTGCGCGTTGTCTCTGTTGGAGATCTGTGATGACTTCATGGCCGAACCCTTTCAACGGTTCCATCCGGAGGACCGGGAACGTGTTCATCAATTACTGCTGCCACTCACCGCTCGCCTGCAGGAATTCCGACCATGAAACGAACAGTCCTTGCCACGTTTGCACTCGTTGTATTCTCCGGGCCCCTTTGGGCGCAGGAATTGAAGCAGCTTCCCTATAATCACCCTGAATTGAAAGTGGATCTGGGTGTGGGGCTGTGGGCCTGGCCGCTTCCATGCGATGTCGATGGAGACGGCGATTATGATTTGGTCGTCTCCTGTCCTGACAAGCCGTCGAATGGTGTCTGGTTCTTTGAAAACGTTACCGGTGATACTGCTAAAGAGAAACTGCCTGTCTTTAAACCAGGTGTTCGAATAAGTGGAACCGTCGGAAATTTAATGCCCAGTTATGTCGACGGCAAAATGCGAGTTCTCAATCCCGGCCATGAGTATCTCAACTTTCCTAAAACAGGAACGACAGAACGAGTCAATATTCCGTTGCAGCAGCCGCACTATAAACATCAGTGGAATGAGCCGAAGGGGCCTAAAATTCGCCATAATCAATGGCGTTATGTTGACTACGACGGAGACGGTGCGCTGGATCTGATTGTCGGTGTTGAAGACTGGAGTGAATATGGCTGGGATGATGCCTTCAACGCTCAGGGAGAATGGACACATGGTCCGCTACATGGATTCGTCCTGCTGTATCGCAATCAGGGAACGACGCAGAAGCCCGACTATGCTCCATACGTCTTCGTGGAAGCCGATGGAAAACCGGTCGATACATTCGGGTGTCCTTCCCCGAACTTTGGAGACTTCGACGGAGACGGGGATCTGGATCTGCTCTGTGGAGAATTTCTCGACGGCTTTACATACTTTGAAAATATCGGCACGCGCCAGATCCCTCGTTATGCAGCCGGACGGCGTTTAACATTAAAAGATGGAACTCCATTAACAATGGATCTGGAGATGATCGTTCCCGTCGCGTTCGACTGGGATAAGGATGGCGATCTCGATCTGATTGTCGGAGATGAAGATGGTCGTGTCGCATTTATTGAAAACATCACATCTCCCGGAGACAGGCAGGGGCCGCAGTTCGCTGCACCCGTCTATTTCCAGCAGGAAGCGGACACGCTGAAATGCGGAGCACTTGCAACTCCCGTGGGAGTGGACTGGGATGGCGACGGAGACATCGACATCCTCTCAGGTAATACCGCCGGATACATCGAGTTCTTTGAAAACCTGAGTGGTCCGGGCGTCGCTCATCCGAAATGGGCTGCTCCCAGGCGTCTGAATGTCAACGGAAAACCGTTTCGCGTCATGGCCGGTTCCAACGGAAGTATTCAGGGACCAGCTGAGGCCAAATGGGGATATACCACTTTTTCCGTCGCCGACTGGGATGGAGATGGTCTGCCAGACATTGTGCTCAACTCCATTCTTGGACGAGTTCAATGGTTGAAAAATGTGGGAACACGAACCCAGCCGAAACTGGCCCCGCCAGAGCCGATTGAAGTGGACTGGAACGGTGCTGCTCCCAAACCGGCATGGTTCTGGTGGACTCCGCAAGGAAAAGAACTGGTCACACAATGGCGAACGACACCAGTCGTGCACGACTTCACCGGCGACGGGATTCTCGATCTGGCAATGCTGGATGTCGAAGGATATTTCGTTCTGTTTGAACGGGCGAAGAAAGGGGATCAACTTGTGCTGTTACCACCGCAGCGTCTATTCGTCGACGAAAATGGACAACCGCTGCAGTTCAACAACCGCACCGCCGGCGGAAGCGGTCGCCGCAAAATCGCGGTCGTCGACTGGGATGGAGATGGCCATCTGGACTTGCTGCTGAATTCCCGAAATGCCGACCTGTATCGAGGACTGGGGAAGAAGGATGGGAAATGGCAGTTTCAACGATCCGGCTCACTCGATGAACGAAATATTGAAGGGCACGATGTGAGTCCGACAACCGTTGACTTCGACGGCAACGGAATTCCCGACTTCCTCGGAGGAGCAGAGGATGGCCGGTTCTATTTGCTGATCAATCCCCGTTCCTGACTGATCCAGGAGCCTGTCCTCTTATTCTCCCTCTCCCCTCAAGGGGAGAGGGCTGGGCTTCTGATCCAGAACTTTTCCGTTATTTCCGTCTTTTCCGTGGTGAATCATCCGGGCTATTCGACTGTCAGTTCGATCTTGATCTCGAGTTCTGGAACCAGTGGATGATTGGTTTTTAGAAGCAATGTCCCCGGAGTTCCTTCCGGCCAGACTCCTTTCGGGCTGTCGGGAGGAACCTTGACGAACAGAGAATAGCGTTCGCGTGCCAGTTCTTTTCCGACCTGTTCCGGTTTGAGAGTGGCAGAGAGAAAACCCGGGTTGGCCTTCACTTCGAGCAATTTCAACTCTTCCTCTGCCGGGGGAGTCATCACGGTCAGTTTGACTTCTTTCCCTTTGCCTGTGCTGACCATTCCCAAGTCCAACAGGCGGTTGCCGGAATACCAGTTTGATCCGATAATAGTGATCGAACCGGTTCGGGTCCCATTCACGGGGAGTTCGAACTTCGGCAAGTTCTTCAAATCGGTATGAACCGTGATCAATTCACTGATCGGTTGAGGCGTTTCGATTCCGACCAGATGCCCTCGTAAATGATAGCCACTTAATACGGCACGTTCCTGAAGTTCGTTTTCTGTGTAGGCAATGGCTTCCATTTGAACACGGTCACTCGATTTGACGATCTCGGTGATTTTGAACGTGTTGTAGACGGCAGATTCAATAAAGCCGATCAGTGGAATCTTTTCAGATGTGGAGATTGGTCCCAGTGACCATCCATTCTGTGGAGCGATATTCACTTCAGGGAACAACTCGCCAGTCACGATCAGCTTGATTTCCAGATTGTCTGGATCGTTCGACCAGATTGTCGCGGATTGAGAAAATGGACCAATATCTTTCGGGGTCCAGGCCAGATGAATTCTGATTTCTTCGCCTGGGGGAATTTCCTGATCTTTCAGGCCGGCAACCGTACATTTGCACTGCACCGGACCGCGTGCAATCTTCGCAGGAGCCGTCCCGACGTTCTTGACGACGAAGTCATGTTCGCCGGTTGCTCCCAATGCCATCCGGCTAAAATTGAATTCTTTCTCAACGATTTCCAGTTTGGGCAATTTCTCACCAGTCGCCGCTTTGAACGGATTGGTTTTATGATGTTCTTTATCGGTCTCATCATGCGAGTGATCGGCTCCTTCTTCCTTTCCCTCATCTTCTGCCCCTGTCTTCTCAGGGGAAACGGTGCGTGCGTTCTTGGTGGTTCCCAATAAAACAGGTTGTGTCATGAACCAGGACACCAGACTCAGGCAGGCCACCAGTGTGAATAATACTGCAATCAGTTGAAGAGGCTTCACGGATCTGATTCTCCATGCTGAACAATGCGAGATGAAATCGACTGACGCTTCATTTTAAGGTTCGCGTTTCGTGGCGAAAAGTGATCAGCAGTCAATCCTTACCTTCTTCCCACCGAGATTCACAGAAAATTCGTCAGAGCCCTGAGCCCCGTTTGGCTGAGTGATGGCAGAGCCTGCACTCACCTTCCCGACACAAAACTCATCCCAAAATGCAAATCCAGAATCTGTTCAAACACTCCCTTTGGGGAGGCTCAGAGCACTCTTGGTAGCTGGCCCCCAATCATTTTTTCAGTGGGCATCACGTCCGGACATTCGATGTATTTGATTCCAAAATAACAACTTACAACCGTTTACCTTTTCTCCAGGGCAGTCGGACCATAAAATTTAAGAATTCTTTCGGTTAGGTCTCCCCCATTCGCGTACGAATTAAATACATGCCGATATGTGTGTGCGTTTCTGTATCGCTTCTGAAAAGGTGGAGCAGAGACGGATGCTCTTCGAGCCCCGAACAAAACCGCTCAAACAATGGGATCACCGTTTTCCGCGAGTGAATCACGGAAGGTTTTGTGAGAGGCTCTTCCCGATGTACTGCGAAGATTTCGAGACACTTGAATTCCTTTGGTTGTGGCTTCAATAAATCGGCCACGTCGGGATGCAAGCAGGATCATGCAGAACGAGTCGACCCATTACGAAAAGTTTCTCGAGTTGTTTTTACAGCATCGAGACCGGTTGTTTTCTCATATTTTCTCCCTGATCCCCCACGAAGCGGACGCGGAAGACGTTTTTCAGAGATGCAGTATCGTGCTCTGGAAAAAATTTGATGAGTTCGACCCCTCCGGGAGTTTTCTTGCCTGGTCTTACGGCGTGGCTGTGAATGAAGTCAGAAACTTTCTGAAGACCCGTCGTCGAAGCCGCCTGGCATTTCTGCCTGACGTGATCGAACTCCTTTCCGAAGAACGGCTTTCCAATCAGGACGACTACTCAGACCGGATGCTGGCACTGCAGGATTGCGTCGACCAGTTGCGGCCGGAAGAACGGCATCTTGTCCGCATCGCTTATTGGGGAGAGCAGACGGTCAAAGAGTTCGCCGAAGCCACCGATGCGTCGCTGCAGGTGATGTACAATCGGCTTTCGAAAATTCGCAGAACCTTGCTGGCCTGTATTCAGCGAAAACTCTCGGAGACACTTCGTCATGGATAAATCTTTTCATCCCGAAGAATTCCGACGCCTGGTTGAGTCGCTGCTGAACGGCACTTTGACCGAATCCGAAGAAGCCCGTCTGCAGGAAACTCTCGCACGCAATCAGGCTGCCCGTCAGTATTATCTGAACTACATCGATATGCATGTCGGGTTGTTACTGGACGGCAGAAAACGAACGGGAAAATCACTTCCGAAATCCGTCTCTTCCGAGCCTGTTACTCAACGTCGCCTCCCGCGGAAACGATATGTTTCACGAAAGCTCCTGCTTTCAGCAGCAGGCCTGATCGTGTTGGTTGTGGGGTGGAATTATTTGCCAGGGACTCCATTTCTTCCCGCGATTCCAGATGGAGGAACGCCTGCAATTTCTCTGGCCGAATCTTCTCTGGCGAAATCGATGTCAGACGAGGAATCACAACCGGTCATCCTGGCGGAAGAAGCGGGGGCGATTTTCTATCACGAATTGACGCCACGTGTCGGGTCAAGCCTGAAATGGAACCGTTCTTACTCATTGCTTCAAGGCCAGATCGAACTTCAATTTCCTCGTGGTGCGCGAGCTATCTTCGAGTCTCCCGCCGTATTTGAAGTGAAATCGGCGGAACAGGTTCAAGTCCTGTTTGGCAGTTGCTCGGTCTACGCCCCGGAAGGGAGCGAAGGTTTTGAAGTGCTGACACCGGCGACGCAGTTCATCGATCGAGGAACACGTTTTCTGGTGAAGGTCGATGAATCGGGAGGAAGCGACGTCCATGTGATTGAGGGATTGGTCGATGCGGTCCGTTCGAAGCAGTCTGGAGCCGCTCAACTCAGAAAAGGGGAAGCGAGACGCTATACCGGAAATCGGTCCGATGTCCTTCCGTCATCAACGATTCGCTATTCCCCCTCCACGTATCGCAGCCAGCTTCCAGATCGCCTGGTCAGATTCTCTGGAAGGAAGAACGAACATGAAGAGCTTGAACGGCTCGAAGAAGTTCAGGTTCGACGTGGTGGCAAACCGTATCGCTATTCCATCAATGAACTGATCGGCGGAGACGTCACTTCATTCTGTGAACTGGGACTTCCTGAAAAAGCCAATCTCACCAATTTCATATTGCCACTGGACTTCAACGGCGATCTGAGCGATCTGCTTTTGCATGACGACAGTTTTCTGACGGGGATCCTGAATCCCGGAGGAAACCCACAGCCACATCTCGGTCAGGTCCTGACTCCTCTGGAAACCACAGAACGATCTCAATGGACGCCGGGAATGACGGTGACCTTTCGTTCGCCGGTCGTGAATTCCCCCGGTCCTGATATCCTGATTTTTGATGCGCATACAACAGTTCATCCGATTTCAGGTGATGCGTTTCATGTGCGCCCGCTGGAGTTGAAGCCTGGCTATCGTCCGCTGACGGTGCGGAATTATGACATCGGAATGCTTTCCAACGAATCCCACCGCATCGGCGGGTTCCATCTTCTGCAGATGTCCGAGCCCGTGGCCTGCCTGCAGGAACTTCTGGAAAAGCCTTTATCGCGTGGAAACATTTCCTTGTATTACCGCGTCATTGGCACGGGAATTGACCTCTCAGACATGGGCGTTCCGGAAGGAGAAGCTGTCTCTGCGATTTTCATTCAGGATGTGCTTGACGATGAACATCGTCTCGACCCTGTCATGTTCGTGGGATTACCTGAAATCCCATCTGAAAACACATCTCGTTAACTGTTCACTTCATCTCTTGCCATTCGGCGTGAAGCGATTTTCTGTTGCAATTGGAGAATGATCATGTCTTTAGGATTTCAAATCATATCACATCAAAGTGAATCTCATTCGTCGGGAAGAAAAGCATCTTCGTTCCGAAGCGGATTTACGCTGATCGAACTGCTGGTCGTCATTGCCATTATCGCAATTCTGGTGGCGTTACTATTGCCCGCCGTTCAGCAGGCACGGGAAGCAGCAAGACGGGCGCAGTGCAAGAATAACCTTAAGCAACTGGGGCTCGCATTTCACAATTATCATGACACCCACTCAACGCTTCCTCCTGGAAGTGTCACAGCAACGATGCTTAGTTGGCATGTGTCGATTCTTCCTTATCTGGACCAGGCACCGCTGTTTCAGAAATTTACGTTTCAGAGTGGAACTTACAATATTACGACAAAAATGGGAAATTCTGTAAATCCTGTCCCTGGATATCTTTGTCCGAGTGCAACGGTCATACGTTCAACTCATAGCAGTGAAGCACAATACTGGACGACACACTACTATGGAATTATGGGTCCCTGGGGGCCAAACCCGATCACGGCAACTGAATACACTATTGATGAGAGAACCAATGGCGGAGGAGGCCTGGGCCGACAAGGAACACTGTATGATAATAGCAGTGTCCGGATCCGTGACATTACCGATGGAACTTCCAATACATTTTTGACAGGTGAAATTTCCACCAACAAGAATGACCGTTATCGTTCATGGGTTCGCGGTTATATTGATCAAGACAATAATTATATTATGATTAACTGCAAGAATGTCAGGTATGCAATTAACTCCAATATGTCATCCCATTCGTGGAATAATATTGCCTTTGGCAGCAACCACGTTGGTGGAGCGCATTTCCTGATGTGTGACGGCGCCGTTCGCTTTGTGTCAGAGAACATCAGTCAAGTTGTCTATCTATCAACTGCCAGTCGGGACGGCGGTGAAGTCGAAGTTGTTCAATAAGAAACTCTGATAGAGCTCACCTCGATCCGCTCGAAGAATGAGAATTTTCAGCGATCGAGGGGGGCTTGTACTGATTTATTTCCTCGCGTTCAGGAGAAGAAATGCTTCTTCGACAGACACTCGTCTTATTGTCAGGGATTTCTCTACTGGGAATCTGCGGATGTGGGAATCAGACAGGGGATTCTCCTGAACGATTCCCAGTTTCCGGTACGGTGACATTTCAAGGAGAACCTGTGCCGGTCGGTTCGATCCAGTTCTCCCCCGATACGTCCAAAGGAAACACAGGCCCCACCGGATATGCTTCGATATCAAACGGAAAGTTTGACACCAGTCTCGATGGAAAAGGAACCGTCGGCGGCCCCCATATGGTGGTGATTATTGGATTGGACGGCAAAGGAGATCCGAAGTCGGATCTTCCTCATGGCAGTCCTCTCTTTCCTGAATTTCAAATAGCTGCCGAACTTCCTGCTTCCGAGACCGTTCTGAACTTTGACGTTCCAACCCCTGATTCCTCGCGCAAGTCGGAATCTCGAAAAAAATGAAAGACTGAACTTTCATACCTGTTGTTCATAAAATAATCGCATAGGATATAATATATCTAGAAAAGCTGATATCCGGCGTCCGGCTGTAGAGCATTGAGATTCGTGTGTGTTGAGACGCATCCAGTCGGCGACATATGGTCATTGTTTGTAGAGCGGCATATGGACTCATCACAAATCACATCTTAGCTGTTCGCCTCATCTCTCGCCGCCTGGCGCAGGGTATTTTCGTTTCAATTGGAGGTTTGTCATGTCTTTACAATTTCAACTTATATCACATCGAAATCGCTTTCATTCGTCAGGACGAAAGTCGTCTTCGTTTCAACGTGGATTTACCCTGATTGAACTGCTAGTGGTCATCGCCATTATCGCAATTCTGGTGGCGCTGCTGTTGCCTGCCGTTCAGCAGGCGCGCGAAGCAGCACGACGATCCCAGTGCAAAAACAATCTCAAGCAGCTTGGTCTGGCCATGCATAATTATCATGACACCTACAACATGTTTCCATTCGCCTACGTAAGCGACTGGGGACGATGGCAAGACTATTTCGATGCTGGTTCAGTTCCTCCAGGGGCAGTGCATAACGGTAACATGGGATCAGTTGTCAAAGGACGTGCGCAATGGACGTGGACAGCCTATCTCCTCCCATATGTAGAAATGTCCGCGGCATTCAATAACCTGAATGTTTCCGGAAGAATGGGGGCGGACGCACTGGACGACACAACCGTTCGAACGGTGTTTCAATCTCGTTCTCCGATGTTCGTTTGTCCGTCAGATATTGCTCCGATGTTGAATACCAATCGACAAGTCACTTCCCGGAATTCTACAACGCAAGTCCCCGTCGCAACAACAAACTATGTCGGGATGAATCGTGGTAACACCAGTGGCAGCGATGTTTATATTGTCACCAGTCTGGATAAGTCCCAGGCCAATGGCATGTTTCGCCCCAATAATTCAACTCGAATTCGTGATGTCACCGACGGCACATCAGGGACAATCATGATCGGAGAACGGACCTGGCAATACCTTGGAATGGACAGTAACGGTTCCATCAGCCTGTCTTATCCGGCGAATGCCTCTACGCTGTTTGTCACTCGGGCAACGAACGACAGCGATGGGAAGTGTTATGAGTGCGAGGCAACGGATGCTCTCGGCGCAGGTACAATTGCCCATTATCCCAACCGAAAAACCTTAGCCCACGCCCCTGGTGCGGCACAGTCTGGCTTCTCATCTCAGCACACAGGAGGGGTTCACTTCCTGTTTGTCGATGGTTCGGTTCATTTTATCAGTGAAAATGTGAACGGTGAAACCTATGCCCGACTTTGTAACATCTCCAGCGGAACGGTTCCCGGCCCATTCTAGGCCGGTTTGACATTGTCGCCGCTGAGAGAACGGTCTCAGACAGAAGGAGTTTATGTATTATGAAAATTTATCTTAATAATTTCTGTTCTATTACATTAGGACTGGCGTTTCTCATTTCAACGATCGGATGTTCATCGGGAGATGGATTCAAAAGAGTTGCCGTACAGGGATCGGCGACATTTAATGGGGAGCCGATCTCAAATGCATCCTTTTCAATGAATCCCCCTGTGGAAGCAAAAGACAGCCCTTCTGTACACGGAATGATTATTAACGGGAAATATCGATTAACTCGAGATCGTGGCCCCGTCCCCGGACCACATCGGGTCGATGTGACGATATTAGGCCCTGTTGATTCTTCCGACGAAAGCGACGAAGGAACAAAACCAAAATTGAAGGAATTAGGGACGTATTCGATTGAGATCACCGTTCCAGAGAAAGGATCGGATTCCCTGAATCTGGATGTCCTCGGGTCGAATCGTCCTTCCGGAACCGCCTGAACAAAAAATAAAGAAGCTCTTCAAGGAGAAAGATGTGCTTAAAGCAGACCACGGTCCGTGTCGTTTGTATGACTGTCTCACATTACTGATCTTCACCGCATCATTGGGGTCAGTCTCGCAATCGCATGCTGCAGAGCCGGTTTATGATGTTGTAATTTATGGCGGTACTTCTGCCGGCGTCAGTGCAGCGATTCAAACGAAACGGATGGGCAAGAGTGTCATTCTGATTGAGCCAGGCAAGCACCTCGGTGGTCTAACGGTCAGTGGTCTGGGGGCGACCGACTCCGGTGACAAGTCAGCTATCGGCGGGATTTCGCGAGAGTTCTATCAGCGTGTTCGCCAGCATTATACCCAGGATTCTGCCTGGCGACAGGAAGCAGCAGACCAGAACGGATCATTCCAGCAGAAGAGTGACGCCATGTGGACATTTGAGCCCCATGTCGCTGAACGCATTTTCCTGGATTGGTTGAAATCCGAAAATGTTCCTTATGTTCTTGAAGAAGCCTTAAATCGCGAAACGGGTGTCCGCAAGGAAAATGGACGGATTCAGTCGATTACCATGAAGTCGGGTAAGCAGTTCTCTGGACGCCGCTTCATCGACGCAACGTATGAGGGAGATCTCTTCGCGGCCGCGGGAGTCAGTTATACGGTCGGTCGTGAAGCCAACAGTCAGTATGGCGAATCATTAAATGGAATACAGGTCGGTCATTCCATTCATCATCAGTTTGTCGCGCCGGTCGATCCGTATCGTGTTCCCGGCAATCCTCAAAGTGGTCTGCTCCCCGGGATTCGTCCCGACATCCCCGGTCCGGATGGAGCAGCCGACGACTCCCTGCAGGCCTACAACTTCCGGATCTGCATGACAGATGCGGAAGAGAATCGTGTCCCATTTAATAAGCCTGCTGGTTATGACCCATTGCAACATGAGTTGCTGCTGCGAAATTTTGAAGCAGGGGACATGCGTTTACCAATGAGCATTGGCCGGATGCCGAATCGCAAAACCGATCTGAATAATAACTTTGCAGTGTCGACCGACTGGATCGGCATGAATCATAATTATGCGGACGCCGATGATGACGCTCGCGCTCAAATCCTGAAAGACCACGAAACCTATGTTCGCGGTTTCCTGTGGACCTTAGCGAACCATCCCCGGGTTCCAGAGGAAATTCGTGCAAAGGCATCTCGCTGGGGGTATTCAAAAGATGAGTTTGTTAATAATAATTATTTTCCGTTCTGGTGTTATATCCGTGAAGCCCGGAGAATGATTGGAACCTATGTCCAGACAGAACAGGACTGCCGACGGATTCGTATCTGTGAAGACAGTGTCGGGCTGGGGTCTTACAATATGGACTCCCACAATTGCCTGAGATATGTCGACGCAACCGGACATGTTCGCAATGAGGGTGATGTGCAGGTCAGTCCTCGCGGTGCCTATGCAATTTCTTATCGCGCACTCCTTCCAAAGCAGGAAGAATGTGAGAATCTTGCGGTCCCGGTCTGCATCTCCTGTACGCACATTGCCTACGGATCGATTCGCATGGAACCTGTGTTTATGGTTCTTGGGCAGTCAGCTGCAACGGCATGCTGCCTGTCCCTTGAAGGGGATCAGCCGTTACATGCTGTTTCTTATTCCACATTGCAACAGCGCCTGCTGGCCGACAATCAGGTTCTGGATCTGAAAAATCGAACGCCAGCGATTGCCTCCATTCAACTGAAAGATCTCCCTGGTATTGTCGTGGACGATGCCGATGCCCAGAAGGTCGGTGAATGGAGTTTAAGCTCCTCTGTCCCCGGCTTTGTCGGTCACGGTTATCTGGCTGCTTCCTCTAAAACTGAGAATAAGTGTTCCGTTACTTATTCCCTGACCGTTCCGGAAACGGGAAGATATGCCCTGCGAATGTCTTACACCCCAGCAGGCAATCGCGCGACTAACACTCCAGTTGTCTGGGAGCATCGAGGCACGTCGCAGGAGAAGAAAGTGAATCAACGAGCCACCCCGCCAGCAGATGGTATGTTTTATCCTCTGGCAGAACTGGCGTGCGAATCCGGGGAGATCATTACAGTCACTATTAGTAACGACCAGGTGAATGGCCATGTGATCGCTGATACGGTTCAACTTGTTCCGTTAAAATCTATAACACACTAGTTTGACTCGATTACCTAATAATTGTCAACACGACCTAAGGTTGTGTCCCTCAGCTGGTCTTTTTCATTTTTTTTGCGATGAGGGAGACTTCTCCAGGCAGGATCATTTCCACTGAGGAGGCCAAGGGTGGAGCGTCATCGTTCACTTCGACAACCGCCATTTCAAGGCTACGGGGAAGTAACCAGCAGATGTAGAGTGCACGGAGAATGAAGCGAACGGTGGAAACGGTGCATTCCGCAACTCCCGGTCAATTGTCAGGGAGGGAATATCTTCAGGAAACGCTTCGTGCGGAATGCGCCCCTCTTTCAGGAGTCGCTGCATGCACTCTATGAATGCAGATTTCCTCCCTGAGAAGCAATTTCAGGGCAACGTGGAGTCCGGCCGGGATTTTGGTAATCTCGTCTGATCAACCCCTGGTCCGCTGGGAAGACTCAACGCGTTGTTCTCTAATGAAATAAATTGCCTCCATTGTGATCCGGATTCCTGTCCCGTGCGATCTTGAAACGTCTTAAAATTCGTCATCGTAATCGCCTCATTCTCGAACTTGATTTGATCAAGATCATAATGATTCCTCTCCCCGGACCAGACTCCGTTCTGGCGTACAGTGATGACAGGACCGGGTGTACCGGTGATGACACTGTTTTTCCAGCTGGCGGCTCCGCCATTCACAAGAATACCCAGATTGAGAAATGTGCAGCGACTGGCGGTCAGAATGGTGTTCTTTCCGACATAAGCATTCTTACCCGGTGTTTTTCTGAGGAAGAGAATGTTCTCCAGTTCCAATCGACAAGGAAGATTCTCCTCGCTCCGACCATTAACGGAGATCGGGTTCTGAGAACTGGAATGAATCACTGCATTCCGGACGGCATAATTCCCCTGATCAAGAAAGAACAGATCATAAGCCAGGCAATCACGTATATAGACGCTGTTATAATGAGTCTGGCTTAGAACTGTATCACAAATTCCCGTTGAGTTTCCAATCGAGACAAGCCCTTCAACCCGGTACTTTGCTGTTCCATGGGCACTGATTCCATCATCTCCACATTCAATCGCACAAATGTTCTCAAATAGCACGTTATGACAGTCACCATGAATATTGAAGCCATCATTGCCGAAGTGAGTGGAAGTGATATTACGAATGACTAAATGAGAATTCGTTCCCCCCAGTTGTACACCGTTGATCCGGGCAGGATAAGTAACATTCGCTTCGGCCAGGGATTGTCCGGGATCAAGCTGAATATAGAACGAACCACCATATTTCCGCTTGGACGGATCGGCGGAACCAGGAAAAGTTTCTTCAACAAAAGTCCATTCACCGGGTTGAAGCTCTTCAGGCGATTTGAAAGGGGTGCGAATCCCTTTTGATGTCCGCCCCATATGATTCATTTTGCCGTTCCAGATGAAAAACCAGCGTTGAATCCTTCCCGCGTCCAGATGGGGAATTAGTTGACCATTGCAAAATCGTCCGGGTGCGACTTCTTTCCAGGTGTCGGGGTCAATTGGTTTACTCCCTTCGAGAGTGGCTCCATGCCCATCAAGAATGATCGGGCGTTCTGGTTCTCCATGGCGATTCGAGAATCCGACAAAATCTCGATAGACCTTTGGTTGCAAATGAACAGTGTCTCCTGGCCCGGCGAGTTGGAGTCCTCGAGCAATTGTGCGTACCGGGGCAACAATTCCATCGTGGCCATCATGGCCAGTATCAGGATCAACATGAAAATCACGTCCCCAGCAAAACTGTGAGATCGACAGATTTACCAGGATTATTAGTATTTTCATTAGCATAATTATATAAATATAATATTCATTGTGAATGCAGATTAAATGGAATTGTGTTTCTTCCAGATGTCACATCGGCGGTCAGTTCTGTTCTCGAATGATAACGGGCGGGAAGAACCTCTGGAAACCCGGGATTCGCCGGATTACCGGGTTCGCCATCTCGATGTGTTGTAATCGTGATGGTATGTATCCCGATCTTTGCCCCCTTCGTCGTGGCGTTATAATCCAATTCGTAACGACCAGACAAGTTTGTCTTTCCTATGGAAGGACGTCCGTGTGTCGGTTGAAAGAGAATGATCGCCTCGCTCAGCGGTTTTCCGTCGAGAGTGATCACTCCTGTGACTTGACCGATCGGAGGCTGATCCCGTGGAGCATCTCCACAACCAGTCAGTACCAGTCCAAGGACAACCATTGCTGATTTTGTATCAGGATGAGACATTCTACCATTCTCCCACAACTTCGTTGTCACCGATGGTGGCCAACGCAGGAATGGTTCTGGTCAAATCTGTGTTTTCGCTCAGAAAGCGGACGGCACCATCCGCCATAAGGACTTGGATTCCACCAGTGTGATGACTCCCGGCTCTATTTCGATCAAGTCCATTTTCTCCAGGATAAGATTGGTTCATGGCCAGCGAGAGATTCAACCAGTAAGGAAATGACCATGCGTTCCAGAAAGGACCGATGTACGGCTGGGAAGATCTCTTTTGAAATGAAGATTCCGCAAAGGCGAGAGTGTTCGATGTCCCGTCGGTGATGTCCCGCAATCTCGCAGCTCCATTCACTCCCCACATGCTGCGATTATTGGCGGGTTCGGTGTAATTCTTGTCGAATTGGTCATCATTCCTAAGTGAGACCAGTCCATAACTGGTACGATAGGAACTCCCTGTATACGCGTGACCGGCGTTATACGTTCCGCGATTGGCTCCCGGATCAGCGGGGCATCGGAATGTTGAAATCTGGGAAGTCGCGACATCTGACTGTGCTTCACTTGCTGTCGGCGCGAAATGTCCTAATGAGTCTTCACAATTGATGTGACGAGACCGACCGGTGGGGCGACTGAAGTCATATTTGTTGTAGAGATTTGCTTGATCCAGAAATGGCAACAATAACAGATAAGCCGTGTGATTCATGATTTTCGCATGGGGATTGGAGTTGCCCCAACCGATATTGCTGCCCGAACTGGAAAGACATTTAATTCCGGGATTGATCAACCCGGGAGGGAAGATGCTGTGAGTCTCGTGATAGTTGTGTATCGCGAGTCCCAACTGTTTCAGATGATTCTTGCATTGCGAACGGCGGGCAGCTTCGCGGGCCTGTTGTACGGCGGGGAGCAGCAGGGCGACAAGAATCGCGATAATGGCGATCACGACCAACAGTTCAATTAAAGTAAAACCCCTTCCCGAACGCCCCCAGACCGGAGGTCTACAAATTGGATCCATGAGAAGAAACTCCGACTGAAGAAAAGAACGCGATTCATAATGGCCAGAACACGAAACAAGTATTGCCAGACACACATGGAACATATGTTCCATGTGTGTCTGGCAAATGAGAAAGAGGAGCCACATCTTCAATCTGACTAAAAGCGACGTCGGGGAGAGTCACCACGACACAGATTCTGGTCGCATTTGACAGCAAAAAGATAAACGCTCCGCATTCCAAAACCGTAAATCATTCAGTAGATACAAATTACGACAAGCATTCATGTGGTACCCTGGAGTTTGACATTGGAGATGACATGGGAAAACTCCCCGATCTCTAAAACAAATTCCATGCTGCCATATCACTAATGGCGCAACACCACAGATAAATCAACAATGATTCTGCAAGTTTTGATGGATTCCTGTTCTGGAAGCAACTTGAGAATGAGCCGCAGGCAGGTAGTGCCTTGTCAGGCTTCAAACTTCGGGTTGTCTCACATGTTTCCGCGGCTCGTTGGCCGCTCCCGTTTCGATTCTTCCACCCTCATTTTGAATGCTGACGCAACAGTAGTTGTTAAGAGAAGTCGTCTTGGGCGTCCTTACTCCTGTCGCGGCAGCAGCAGGAGCATGCAGGTTCAAGTGGTGCGCCGATTCATGCTGAGCCTGCTGCGCGATGTGAGCATGACACCCACGTCGCTTCAGTCAGGCAATTCATTAGAATCTCGCCTTGCGCTGCGAGAGGTATTCCACAAGTGCCTTGTCAAACCGCATGCTCGTGTCGAGTTCGACGAAGTCCGCTCCCATCGACCGGCAGGCGGACTTGTATTGTTCGCGCAGTTGTTTCAGGGAGTCGAGGTAATCCGCCCGCATTCCGGCGGCGTCGACGGTGAGGATGTCGCCTGATTCCGGGTCGCGCAGTTCGCACATGCCGTCAAACGGAAAATTGACTTCCGCTTCATCGAGAATATGAAAAAGAATGATGTCGTGTCCTGCGAATCGAATCATCCGTAACGCCTGAATCACCGGTTCCGGATCGGTTAAGAGATCCGAAAACAGCATGATCAGACTTTTGTGTCGAATCATCGGGGCGAACTGTCTGAGCGACTGTGCAATACCGGTGGTCCCGGACGGTTGGGCTTTTGAGAGCAAAGCCAGAATATTGGCAAGTTGAGAACGTCGACTTCGAGCCGGAAGACTGGCCTGCAACTGATCTCCAAAGGTCGCGACACCCACCGGATCCTGCTGGTGCACCATCATGTAAGCGAGTGCCGCTGCCAGACAGATGGAGTAATCAAACTTGGTCAGGTCCTGCCGGTAGGTGTAGGCCATACTTTCCGACAGATCCATCAGCAGATACCCGGTGATGTTGGTTTCTGCCTGATATTTCTTGACGTAGTACCGGTCTGTCTTGGCATAGACGAGCCAGTCGATATCGCGAGGATCGTCCCCCTGGGTGTATCGGCGGTGTTCACTGAACTCGACGCTGAA
>DATMFC010000307.1:0-7569 GCA_035556335.1 Planctomicrobium sp.
CATTACAGGATCTCATCATCAGAAATGTGCAGGAGAAGCAATCCGCTCTTCACTGAAAACCTTGCCCGACAGGTCTTCTTGCTGATCAGCTTGACTGCGGTTCTGATTGTAACCATTTCATCGGTTGTTTTCTCAACACTGACTACCCGGTCTGGGGGATTCACGGGTCACCATCAGTCTGAGAGGTCGACAACTCAGACAGGGCAGGAATCTCCTGTGAATGCCTTGAAGTCCCTTCCGTCAGACTGCCGATGGCAACTGAGTAGCGTCTACCGAACAGTTCAACCGAACCGTTCCCCAAGGCAGTCTGATCCATTGTACAGCCTGACGGTCAAGCCGTTTTCCACCTCTTCCAACTCAGATGTGAGTGATTTGTCTGTGAGTCCTTCTTCTCCAGTCATGAATGAGCCTGATCTTGAAGCACTGCAAGCCAGAATTGAACATCTGGAGCGGCAGCTTCTGCAGGCCCAGAAACTCGCATCCGTCGGGGAACTTGCGTCATCGATCACGCATGAATTCAACAATATCCTGACGACCGTCATCAATTACGCGAAACTTGGGCTGCGTCATAAAGATGCTGCAAATCGCGACAAGGCCTTCGACAAAATTCTCAACGCGTCCCAGCGTGCCGCAAAAATCACAACCGGCCTGCTGTCGTACGCGCGTCACAAGGAATCACGACGAGAGTCGACCAGTCTTGCTCGAATTGTGCAGGACATGATTGTTCTGATAGAGAAAGATCTGCACGTTCACCGGATTCGGCTGGAACAGAACTTTAACGGAAACCCGCACGCCCACATTAACGCCGGTGAAATTCAACAGGTGGTGTTGAACTTAATGGTGAACGCCCGACAGGCCATGCAGCCGGGGGGGACGATGACCATTTCTGTCTCGCAGGACAGTGCCGAAGAATGGGGCGAAATTGTGGTGAAAGACACCGGCGCCGGAATTCCCGCCGAAAAACTTCCCCAGATTTTCTCCCGGTTCTACAGCACGAAATCGGCCGACGAACAAGGGCAGGGGGGAACCGGGCTCGGTCTGGCACTCTGTAAAAACATAATGGAAAGCCATCACGGGCGAATTCGGGTTGAAAGTGCCCCCGGTTATGGAACAAAATTCACGCTGAAATTTCCACTGACGCCACCACCGGATTTGTTGGGAACGGGCGCGGCGTCGGAATCGACCCTCAAGGCACAGCGTGACCCTGCAACAACCTCAACCTCCCGCTAAGTTCTTCTCCGAATGGCGCATCATCGGCCTGATCCTGCTGATCGGACTGGGATTGCGTGTCGGGATGCTGCACCGGTTCTGGAGTGATCTGAACACCGATCCCGATGTCTATGTGGCCATCGCCCAGGGACTCGCAGAAGGTCGAGGATATTCCGCACCCGGGACTGATGTTCCCACTGTGTTCCGTCCGCCACTTTATCCGTTATTTCTTGTCCCGGTCAGTGGACCTGACCAGCAATGGGGACGGGCGGTTCTTCAACTTCTTCTCTCGCTGGCCACTTTGCCGTTCATCTGGCTGACGGCCCGTCGACTCCATCTCTCCCGAACCGGCCGTCTGCTGGCCGTCACCATTGTGGCGATTGATCCATTGCTGCTGCGTTATGTCCCTTATCCTATGACGGAAACGCTTTGTGCCTTGTTGATCTCGATTTTACTGTGGTCTCTTTCTCGACAGGGCCCGGCGACGCTTCGTCACGGTTTCCTGGCGGGACTGATCATCGGGTTCTGTGTTCTCTCCCGCCCGACCTTCTGGGCATTCGGAATTCTGTTGACGTTTGCGGTCATATGGAACCGCTGGCGAGACCGCTCGTTTACGACTCAGGCGATGGCAAAGAGTGGTTCTCCGGCCTTCTCCAATTCCTGGGGGAGTCTCCTTGCCATGGGAATCGGCATTGCCGTCTGTGTGGTTCCATGGGGAGTACGAAACCTGATGGTCATGGGAACCCCCATCCTGATGACCACGCACGGCGGTTACACCTTGTTGCTGGGAAATAATGAAGCGTTCTACGAAGAAGTGGTCCGGCAACCGTTTGGCACGATCTGGGACGGATCACATGGAGCCGGACAGGATGCCTGGGTCAAGCAGCTTGAACAGGAGATGCGATCAAAAGGAATTCGGGGAGAAGTGGAACGGGATCGGTGGATGAGTGCCCGGGCCAAGGAAACGATTCGTCGGAACCCCGACACATTTCTCAAAGCCTGCTGGATCAAGTTCTACTGGTTTTGGAACATTGCTCCTCACGGATCAGCATCACATGCCTTGCCACCAGTCGCGAGGTTTGGAGTCGGCCTTTATTACACCGCCCTCTGGCTGACGCTGATCACTGGTATCGTCTTCGTTCTGAAGAATCTGTGGAGGGATGAACGTTCCTTTCGCATCTGGCAGGCTCCGCTGCTGTTGGTCATCGCGATGACACTGGCTCATCTGGTGTACTGGAGCGATGGCCGGATGCGTGCGCCGATCATGCCGGCAATTGCCCTTCTTGCCGCAGCGATTGCGGGGTTTGACAAGACCAGAAAGTCAGATCCCCGGGAAGGACAGGGGCTGTCCCCTTAGGATCGTCCTGAAAATAACATTTCGGGTAGCCCGGCCAGAATTGGCCGGGTCGCGCTGCGACAAGAAGCCTGCCCCTCAGCTTGCGATTCCACAGAAGATCTCATTCTCTGATTCAACGGCCGAGAGACAATTCACGGTCATTGGGAAATAAGGATCCTGAAGGAAAGGCTTCTTGTGCCTACGGCACCCGGCCTATTCTGGCCGGGCCACCCAAGCTTGCCAACAACTTTTAAAATCGGACAGTTATTTTCAGGACGATCCTTAGTGATTGCAGGGCAGGCATTGCCTGCCGATGCCTCAGCGATCGTTATGCGGTGCATGACCTACCGAAACCGTGTTCCAAGAAAGCGGTCAGGATTTTCCGTAACTCACTCAGATCAATATCATTCCGTTATTTCCGTCTTTTCCGTGGTGAATCATCCGGGCTAACAAAACTGCCCCCCATCCGCTGACTGATATTCCGACCAATCCGAAGTTCCCGGGGACCAATCGGTTCTCGGTTAACATATTCCAGAGATTGATGTTGCGTTCAATGGAGGGAAATTTGTTAGAATTTCCTGCCGGAAGAGTCGCCGAGCGGCAACTCTCAGTTTGATGTCCACACTTGTTGCCCTAAACCTGCCGATGCCTGGAGCCGTCCAGAATGACGAATGGCTCGCGGGATTGAAACAGCACGAGCCCTGGCTCAGAAAAGTGTTGTTCAATCGCGTGGGGGATCGCGATGTTGTCGATGATCTGATGCAGGAAATCGGGGTGGCAATCAGTCGCCCGGAACTGCGCCCGGAGAATATCGATCGACTGGGAGCCTGGCTCTATCGAGTGGCGGTCAAGCAGTCGTTTCTGTATCGCCGGAAAATGGGGCGATATCGGAAACATTTTGGAGCCACTGACGACCCGTTAACAACCGCCGCCGATCAGCATCAGGGAGACCCGTTGCAATGGCTGCTCGGACGGGAGCATCAGCAGGCCGTTCGGCATTGCCTGACCCAGTTACACGAAACCGACCGTGATATCCTGATGTTGAAATATGCCGAGAACTGGACTTACCAGGAACTCGCTGATCGGCTGGGGGTGACGGTTCATACGATTGAACACCGTCTCCTGAAAGCCAAAAAACGCCTGCGTCAGTTATTGCAACAGGCACACGTGGAGGTGGGCTCGACATGAGCCTGCCTGGTCGATTCAGGATTGAAGTCCCTTGAGGTTACCGAACAATGCTACCTCCCCCCAATAATCCGACTCTTGATGAGCTCACATTGCAGAAATGCGTGGATGGAGAGCTTTCCGAGGTGGAACGGCATTCTCTCCTTACGAAACTGAATCAGGCGCATTCGCTGGATCACTGGCGGAATCTGGCGTTGTCATTCGTCGAAAATCAGGTGCTGTCAAAAGCCTTCGAGTCAGAGGGAACTCAACCGGTCCCCTTATCGAAGGCCGCAAGCCACAAACCGATCTGGCATCGACAGGTTCAACCCTGGGTCGCCGTTGCGGCCTCTCTGATGGTAGGAGCACTGATGGGAGTCGGGGGACATTTCTGGCTCCGGACTGATGAGCCCTTTACGGATCAGAATCTGGCTCAAAGTGAGCAGCCTGCACAATCTCTCGACTCCGCTGCAACTGATACCATATTTCCCCAGTCGACGCCGCATGGACCTCATTCCCGCCCCAACATTGGCGGACCAGGAAGTTCGGTCCCGGTCATGAATGTGAACCTGGGGAGAAGAGGAGGAAGTACCGGACGCATCTCCGTCCCAGTCTATTCCCCGGAACACTTACATCCCATTCCCCCTGTAGGGCCGCTGACCAATATCCCGGAAGATGTGCAGCGTATGCTGGAAGCCGACGGTTACGTTCTCGATCGGGAACATCATTGGTGCCGCAGACAATTGGAAGACGGTCGCGAGGTTCTCATCCCAACGGAAACCGTTCGGGTCCAACGGGGAATGAAGTGATCCAGTCAAACGCAACCCATTGAAACTTGGTCAGCCCATCTCCCCCACTCCGATGGGTTACCAACCTAAAACGCCTGTTTCCGATCAATCGGAAACAGGCGTTTTTTTATGTCAGTGTTTCAGGAGCAGATGAAAAAAAATACTAAATCCTAAGCTCTAAGAACCAAATAAGAGGGATTTGGATTTCAAACTTTGGCTCTTGAAATGGTTTGGTTCTTAGAATTTCGTATTTCGAATTTTCTTCCTTTCACTCATCTTCACGCAACCTGGCGAGAACACTGTAATCTTCGAGTGTTGTCGTGTCCCCGATGTTTTCTTTTCCGGCGGCGATGTCTCGCAACAGGCGACGCATGATTTTTCCGGAACGAGTTTTTGGCAGGGCAGGGGTGAAGCGAATCTGATCCGGTGTTGCCAATGCTCCAATCTGTTTACGAACGTGAGCTACCAGTTCTTTCTTCTGTTCTTCCGTCGGCGTGACTCCCTTGGGAGTAACGAAACAACAGATCCCCTCTCCCTTGAGATCATGCGGGAAACCGACAACTGCTGCTTCGGCAACCAGATTATGAGAGACGAGAGCCGATTCGATTTCCATCGTGCTCAATCGGTGACCGGAGACGTTGAGAACGTCGTCCACACGCCCCATGATCCAGTAACAGCCATCTTCATCACGACGGGCACCATCGCCGGCAAAATACTTTCCTTTGATCTTGCCGAAGTAGGTCTCGACGAACCGTTCATGGTCCCCATAAAGTGAACGGAGCATATGCGGCCATGGCTGCGTCATCACCAGCAGGCCCCCTTCATTGTCGGCCAGCGGGTTTCCTTGTTCATCCACAATGGCCGGAACAATCCCGGGCAGCGGACGGGTACACGACCCCGGCTTGGTGGACTGAACACCGGGGAGCGGACTGATCATGATCCCCCCGGTTTCAGTCTGCCACCAGGTATCCACAATCGGGCAACGTTCTCCCCCGATCACGCGGTGATACCACATCCAAGCTTCCGGGTTGATCGGCTCACCGACACTTCCCAGCAGACGCAGTGACGACAAATCGTACTTCTGCGGCCACTGATCTCCCCATTTGATGAAGGCGCGAATGGCAGTCGGAGCCGTGTAGAAGATGTTGACTTTGTATTTTTCAATGGTCTCCCAGAACCGTCCTTCATCCGGCCAGTTGGGAGCCCCTTCGAACATGACCGAAGTGGCCCCATTCGCCAGAGGACCATACACAATATAACTGTGTCCGGTGACCCAGCCGATGTCGGCAGTACACCAGTAGGTATCTTCGTCCTTGACGTCGAAGACCCATTTCGTGGTCATCTTCGCCCCGAGCATGTACCCGGCCGTGGTGTGCAACACCCCCTTCGGTTTGCCTGTTGAACCGGAGGTGTAAAGAATGAACAGCGGGTGTTCGGAATCGAGTTCGACGGCATCGCAATCGGCATCGACCTGTTCCATCAGATCGTGCCACCAGTAGTCCCGATCCGGCACCATGTTGACGGCGGTTCCGGTGCGACGGACAACAACCACTTTCTCCACGGTCGACGAGTTTTCGAGAGAGGTGTCAACGTTCGCCTTGAGGGGAACTTCCTTCCCGCGACGCCAGCCCCCATCAGCGGTGACAACCACTTTCGCCTGAGCATCGTTGTTCCGATCGGAAATGGCATCGGAACTGAAGCCTCCAAAGATGATGGAGTGCGTAGCCCCGATTCGGGCGCAAGCCAGCATCGCAATGGCCAGTTCCGGAATCATCGGCATGTACAACGTGACACGGTCGCCGGTTTCGACTCCCAGTTTCTTCAGCACGTTGGCGAACTTGCAGACTTCGCGATGGAGTTGCTGATAGGTCAGAGTCCGGGTATCTCCCGGCTCCCCTTCCCAGATGATCGCAGCTTTGTTCTTTCGCCAGGTCTTCAGATGCTGATCCAGACACTGGTAACTGGCATTGATTTTCCCGCCGAGAAACCATTTGGTCTCCGGCATGTCCCCTTCCATCACCGTATTAAAGGGTTTGAACCATTCCAGTTCTTCCCGGGCAAGATCTCCCCAAAATCCTGCGGGATCTTCTTTTCCTCGTTTGCAGAGAACCTGATATTGCTCTTCGGAGGAAATGTGTGCCTGTTTGGCAAACTCCGGAGAAGGGGGAAACTGTCTGGTCTCTTGAAGAACGCTTTTGATGGCAGACATGGCAACAATTCAGAAGTTGAAGGAACAAGAAACGTGAAGCCGGCGATGTAACGTGGTATCAGCTTTCTATTTAACAAATGTGACCAAGTTGCCACGATGAGCGTCGGAGCGGGTCATATTCGTTATTTTGAACTGACCGACGTGAAACACGTCAATTTGTCAATTGATGTTGATGGATTTCGCCTGATGCTAAGGTGACAGTCGTTTGGATTCAACTGAACCGCATAGATTGATGTAAAAGCACATCATGGAATCGATTTCTGACGAATAGAATCGTGTCAGAAGAGGTATACTGGAAAAACCGTGCGGTCTGGAACCGCAGGGAAACGTTTCGGGGAAGGGAAGAGAATGTCGATCACAAGACCAACAACCGTAATCCTGCTGCTCGCCGGAATGACCGTGACAGTAATCGGCGGCTGTGCCAGACAGGTCCCGGCTCCCGTTGCAGAAACCACTTCCACAACATCGGTCTCACCGATTTCCCCTCCCGTCTCGAATCCCCCGGCAAATCCCAGCGTCTCCTCTCCCATGGAAATGGAGATCCCCTCCATCTCATTAAGTTCCGTCGTTGCGGCGGCCGAGGCGGAAGATGCTCAAAGAGATCCACTTTCCACAGATCAGGTAGAACTCCGCCGGGTCCTTTTCCAGTCCATGAAACCACTTCAGATCATGCTGGGAAGCTGGCATGGAACCACTCAAAAGGAAGTGGGGGACTTCAAGGGACTCGACAAATCGAATTGGGTCTGGGATCTGAAGACCAATCGCAAGCAACCGGCAATGGTCATGACATCAGACGCGAACCCTTATTTCCACAACGCCCGACTCACGTACTACCCAGACCGCAACATCTTCGAGATGCAAGC
>DATMFC010000308.1:0-26206 GCA_035556335.1 Planctomicrobium sp.
GATCACTTCGACCTGATCGTCAGTGATCACGTCGGCACCAGTCACAACGCCTCGTTCGTGGCGTTCAATTCGCAATGTTTTTGCGGTGCTGCTGTAGTTCTTGACAACCAGCGATTTCAGGTTCAGACAGATATCGGTGATGTCTTCGACAACTCCGGGAATCGTGGTGAATTCGTGTTGAATCCCCGCGATTTTCACGCGAGTCACAGCACTTCCCTCCAGGCTGGAAAGGAGGATGCGACGCAGACTGTTTGCGATCGTGTGTCCAAATCCACGTTCAAACGGCTCCGCAACAAACGCACCATAGGTTGATGTGAATGTCTCGGCAACAGGATTGACACGACTCGGTAATTCGAGATTTCGCCAGCGAATTCTCATTGGATAAGCTTCCTCTTTAGCAATGGCACAGTCTGCTTCATGACGTCCAGACGGTTTCGGGCGAGACTGCCAACCCCTGTCCGTGGACCACGATCTCTTGACGACATTACGCCTGAGAATCCAGTTAAGAGAGTCTCAAACGTTCAACTGTTTTAATCAGACGCGACGGCGTTTGCGAGGACGGCACCCGTTGTGCGGCAACGGTGTGACGTCTTCGATTGATTTCACAGAAATTCCACCGACCTGCAAACCGGTGATGGCACTTTCGCGGCCTGAACCGGGGCCTTTGACCCGGATTTCCAGTTCACGAATTCCGAATTTGCGAGCACGATCGGCACAGGTTTCAGCGGCACGCTGAGCAGCGAATGGCGTGCTTTTACGAGAGCCTTTGAAACCGACTGTCCCTGCGGACGCCCAGCAAAGAACTTCGCCGTTCGTGTCTGCAATCGAGACAGTTGTGTTGTTGAACGTCGCTTTGATGTGGGCAATACCCCGGGTTACGTTGCGACGAATTTTTTTCTTCTGCTTCACCTTGGCCACAAACTCACCCCTTCGGAGACGCGCACACTCAAAAAATGCGATAGACAAAACCGCACAGCACATCAGTGCGGAGAATTTCAAACGTTTTTCGACAACGCCCAGCACTGTTTTCGTGCGGACGAGTCACTTTTATTGACATCATGCGAAAGACGGGAGACGATCGCCACAACGAGGAATGCCTCGCAAATGACCCCCAGTACCCCACCAGACCAAGGGCATTTCCCCCTTAGTGACGCATATCCTTAACACCCTTTTTCCCGGCAACGGTCTTCTTGACCCCTTTGCGGGTTCGGGCATTCGACTGCGTGTTCTGTCCACGAACAGGGAGACCACGACGATGCCGGATGCCACGGTAGCACTGAATCGACTTCAGACGAGCAATATTTTCGGCTGTCTGGCGACGCAACTGCCCTTCAACGACGAACTGGCCGTCGAGCAGAGCATTGATGCGCTGAATATCGTCATCGCTCAACTCGCGGGCGCGGCGCTGTGGATCCAGACTCAAGGTCCGGCAAATCTCCAACGAACGAACATCTCCCACTCCCAGCAGGTAAGTGAGCGAAATACGAGTTGGCTTATCGTTGGGGATATCAACCCCGAGAACACGAGGCATGTTTCCTACTTCCTAACCGCGTACAATCAACATTATCCCTGACGCTGCTTGTGGCGAGGATTCGCCGAGCAGATCACGTAGTTTTTTCCTTTACGGCGAACGGTCTTGCAGTGTTCGCAGACCCGTTTCACGCTTGATCGAACCTTCATAACCCTAACACTCCGCGCCTGAATGCGATCAACATGGGCATTTCATCATGCACACATTGAGGCTGAATGGCAACTAATACGGCGAGGCGCCACCCCGAATTGCGACGCGGCAGTTCGAGAACATGGGCCAGTTCCATTTTTGGAAGCGGGAGAGTATAAGCGACACGGGTGCCGAGAAACAAGTTACGCCATCTGAAATTTTACGGGAAGCCCGACTGGCGAGAGTGCTTCACAGAAAGTGTTTTGCAGAAATCACTTGCAACAAATGGCAAAGACGCATTCAAATGGCGAGCTTTTCCGCCCGTCTGCATAGGGTTCATGTTGGCACTCGTGTGGTGACGAAACCGGAGACGCCGCGACGGCGTTTGCAAATCAGTTGAATGCGATCATGTGGAAGAAGAAATGTCCAATATAAGTGCTCCGGGAGAGTTGGGTTACAGGATGCCAGCGGAATGGGAACCACAGGAAGCGGTCTGGCTTTCTTGGCCCCATAAAGAAGAGTCGTGGCCGGGGAAATTCGATCCGGTCCCTGCGGTTTTTGGAGAAATAGCACGCGAGATCTGCGGTTCTCAACTCGTCCGGATCAATGTTGCCGACGCGCAGATGGCCAGCCAAGTGGAGGTGGTTCTGAGGGAATCGCAGGTCCCGATGTCGCGGGTTCGGTTCCATTTGAATCCCACGAATGACGCCTGGGTTCGGGATCACGGACCGATTTATGTGGTCCGGGATGTGAACGGCAAGCGGGAACGGGCGCTCACTAAGTGGGGATATAACGCCTGGGGAGACAAGTATCCTCCGTATGATCTGGATAATCAGGTTCCCGGCCGAATCGGGGCGGAATTTCAGGAACCGATTTTTGAAGGGGGAATGATTCTGGAAGGAGGTTCCATTGATGTCAATGGGGCCGGTGTGCTGCTGACGACCGAATCCTGTCTTCTGAATCCCAATCGAAATCCGACATTGAGTCGCGAGGAGATTGAAGAACGTCTGAAGAGATTCCTTGGCGTTCAGAAAATTCTCTGGCTGGGAGACGGCATTGTCGGGGACGATACGGATGGGCATATCGACGATATCACCCGATTTGTCAGTGAGCGAACCATCGTCACCGCCACTGAAGAGGACTCATCCGACGACAACGCGCTTCCATTACAGGAGAATTTGAAGCGACTGCGAACGTTGACGGATGTTTCCGGAAGACCGTTCGACATCGTGACCATCCCGATGCCAGACCCGGTCTATTTCGAAGACACTCGGCTTCCGGCAAGCTACGCGAACTTTCTGATTATCAATGGGAAGGTTCTCGTTCCAACTTACCGGTGCGACAAAGATCAGATTGCTCTGAATATTCTGAGCGAGTTGTTCCCCGGACGACAGGTGGTGGGAATTGATTGCACCGATCTCGTCTGGGGACTGGGAGCAATTCACTGCGTCACTCAGCAGCAGCCGCAGGTGGGGTAACCGACAAACTGCTGGGAAGCGTTTTCAAGAATCCAGGAACTCACGAATCGGACGAATCTCACGAATGAATTCCTCAGCGACGCTGATCAGGGAATTCGTGCGATTCAATTGATTCGTGGTTTTCTCTCACCTGGCCAGAACTGTTCGTTACGTCCAAAGTGAGGCACGTGGAGAAGTCGGGTTCTTTTCTGCGAACTCTTCGAGCAGTTTTTGTGATGCTTCGTCCAGATGTTTCGGAGGAACGATCTTGATCACGACCATCTGATCCCCTTTGCCGCCAGACTTGGGAGAGTCGATTCCCTTCCCCTTCAGGCGGAGCTTCGCCCCTGAGGAGGTTCCGGGAGGAAGTGTCATGGTCACGGTTCCTTCAGTCAGTGTCGGAACATCCAGTTTCGCGCCGAGTGCGGCTTCCGTAATAGTGACGGGAACCTCGACAAGAATGTTTCGACCTTCGCGGCGAAAGTAGGGGTGGGGGGCGATATTGATCGTGACTCGCAGATCCCCTGCTGGTCCTCCGTGATACCCGGGTTCTCCCTGGCCAGCGAGTCGGATGGTCTGCCCATCGTCGATACCCGCCGGGACTTTGATCGAGAGGACTTCCAGTTTTCCCTCCCGTTCGAGACTCAGGTCAAAGTTTCCTCCCACGGCCGCTGTCTGAAATGGAACCCGAATGGTCGCGGTGAGATCCTGACCTCGTTCAGCCCGGGGAGCAGAGCGTCCCCAGCCTGATGTGGCTCCTCCGGAACGACCTCCCCCTCCGAACATTCCTCCGAACAGCGACTCCAGGTCAACGGCCCCTTTGCCGCCGAACAGGTCGCGAAGGTCGACATCGACCGGCCCGCCACTTCGAAACGGGTTCCCTCCACCCCCTCCGTAAGGGGTCTGTCCCTCTTTGAAGTGCTTCCAGTTGGAGCCGAACTGGTCGTATTTCTTCCGTTTATCCTCATCCCCAAGAACGTCGTACGCTTCGGCAGCCGCCTTGAAAACTTCGGCAGCAACGGGATCATCTTTTTTCGCGTCGGGGTGGTTCTCGCGTGCGATCTTCTTGAACGCCTTGCGAATCTGTTCCGCAGTCGCGTCGCGTGGAACCCCTAACACCTGATAGTAATCGTTTTGTGCCATACCCAGATTGTACACCCGAGTGCAGAGATGATGAACTGCCCCGGGCCCTCCCTTAATTCAACCAGGAATTACGTCTGCCCTCCGAACACAGGGCTGTCGCTTTATTGAAAGTGATATGGGAGGGCGATGCTCCTGCCGAGCCGCAAACCATGGAAAACGTGATCTTGCGCACGGCTCAGCAGGAGCTTCGCCCTCCCGAAAATTGTTCTTCCTGAATCAATCATAAACCCTGATTCCGAAAGAAGTTCCCCTCCTACTTCGCGACCCCGATGGAGCGGACTTCCCGCATGACGACCACTTTCACTTCGCCAGGGTAGGTCATGTTTTCTTCGACGGCCTGAGCAATCTCCCGGGCCATTTTTGCGGCTCCCCGATCGTTGATCTGTTTCGGATCGACAATCACGCGTACTTCACGTCCGGCCTGAACCGCATACACTTCGTTGACGCCGGGAAATCCACAGGCGATCGCTTCCAGCTCTTCCAGACGACGAATGTACTTTTCGAGAGTCTCCCGACGGGAACCGGGACGGGAGGCAGAACAGGCATCCGCGGCTGCAGTGAGGACGGTGTAAACATACTCGGGACGGATGTCGTCATGGTGTCCGAATGCGGCATGGACCACTTCCGCCGGTTCGCCGTAACGCTTGAGAAAATCGGCACCAATCGCAGGGTGTCCCCCTTCCATCTCATGATCGGCTGCTTTCCCGATATCGTGAGTGAATCCGCACCGTCGAGCGAGATCGGCGTCCAACCCGAGTTGTTCTGCCATCATGCCGGTGAGATGAGCCACTTCAATGGAATGGCGCAACACGTTCTGGCTGTAGCTGACTCGAAAGTTCATGCGCCCCATCATATAGAGCAGTTTGTCATGAAGCCCCGGAACGCCCGCTTCTTCTGCAGCTTCCCGTCCGAGTTGCATAATCCGGTCATCCATCTCCCGGGCAGTCTCTTTGACGATTTCTTCAATTCGGGCGGGGTGAATTCGACCGTCCTGAATCAGCTTGTTGAGTGAGATTTTAGCGATTTCACGACGCACAGTATCGAACGCCGAAACAACCACCACGCCGGGCGTGTCATCAACAATCACGTCAACGCCGGTCTCTTTCTCGAAGGCCCGAATGTTGCGTCCTTCGCGACCGATAATGCGCCCCTTCATTTCATCGTTCGGAATGTCGACAGTAGAGACGGTTGTTTCCGACGTGTGTGTTGAAGCATAGCGCTGAACGGCCATCCCGATGATCTCGCGGGCCAGTTTCTCCTGCTCCTGTTTAAGTTCCTGCTGATGCTTCAGGATCAAGGCGCCGGTTTCGTTCTTCAGTTTCTTGTCGAGCCGTTCCAGCAGTCGCTCTTCGGCGTCCTGTTTGTTCAGCCCGCTGATTTTGAAGAGTTCGTCCTGCTCCTCTTGCAGCATTCGCTCGAGTTCGCGCTCGCGGTTTTCAATCACTTTGCCCCGTTCGGCATAGCGTTGCTGCTGCTGTTCGACCATTCGTTCCCGCTTTTTCAGGTTCGATTCAACGTCGTTCAGAGAGGTTTCCCGCTTGTCGAGAGCCCGTTCCTGCTGACGGACTTCTTCACGGATCTTGTCGAGTTCCCGATCGACTTTTTTCTTTCGTTCGATCAGTTCATCTTTCGCGGCCAGCTCGCTTTTTCTCGCGATGTCTTCCACGCGACGTTCGGCGTCTTTGATGATTTCTTCAGCAGATTTATGGGACTTGGCCTTGATCAGGTAATCGATGAAGTAGCCCAAAAGAAGACCGATCGCCAGAGCGATCGCAGCGATTACAAAAGGAGGCATCGTTCGACTTTCGAATCTGTATTCGAAGAAGAACCATCACCCGGATGATGACCGGGAAGGCATGTCAGATCGTCACCGTCGAATTCAAGCTGCAATTCAGGAGCAGGAGACGTGAAATGGATTCGGTTGTTCCAGCCAGACCTTCCCTGTGTCGTCGTCTTCCGGTAGAGAACGCGCATGCGATCTTGACCGCGAGAACATCGTCAGTCCCAGGCTTCTGGCAGGGTCACCCCAGACAGAAAAATGGAACCCCGTCGACGACTTCAGAGAAAATCCCGGACTGATCCGGAACCGCCCCGGTCGCACTGAATCGGCGCAGACATCCCCAAGCTGTCCGGTACGCACAAAGCGTCCCGTCAGTTGTAGAAGAATCCAGCAGATTAATGCTTCCAAAGACTGCATCATGTTTCAGAAACAGAAAACTTCACGAAGATAACGGCCTGAATTCGTTCAGGTCGTCACTGCAAGTCTGAACAAAAATTCACCGGAAATTCGCTCTCCCGTGAAACTCCTGAACAGACTTCAAATTGAACAGCTTTCAATCCAACGACCAGCGACGAACGCATGTCCAGGATGGACTTCGTCACACAGTTGATCAGATGGGGTGAAAATTTGCATAAAACAAGGACACGACATCCCTGTGCACTCAATCGTAACAGAATTTCCTGTTCCGGCAATTCACTGATGCTGCATTGTCTTGCCGGACAATAGACTACGTCACTCCGGCTGAGCCCTTTCCGTCGTGTAGGAGCGGAGCCGTCCTCTCTTCCGTCCGCAGACGAATGAGAAATCCGTCTGTTTTCGGTTCTATTCTCTTGCGAACGATCTGGCGGCTGATAAAATCGACACTGAGACTCAGTGTCTCCATGCCAGCTCCCCCTTCCCTCTGCGGATCCCGCCAGCAAAGTGACCTTTCCTCAGGTCATCCTTTTCCCCCCTTGCCAGATCCGTCAAACCTCATGCGTAGGGTTTGACGAATTCCTTCCAGATTGAAATGACGATGCTTTCCCCAAATCCTTCCATCGCCGGGATTTCTCCGCTTCGGTTGCAGCTGGTTATTACACAAACTTCCGGACACCGTCGAATGGTTTCTCTTAACGAGTTTCCACAATTCATCGGGCGGGACCGTCAGTGTCAGATTGTTCTCGACGACGTTCAGGTCAGCCGTCAGCACTGCCGGATTGACGTTGTTGACGAGAAAGTGATGCTCAGCGATTTGCGAAGCCGGAACGGAACCTTGTTCAACTCTCGCCGTATAACAACGCCGGTCGTTCTGTCGACCGGGGACCGTATCATTGTCGGGCGGACGGTTTTACAGCTTTTTTCAGAACCTGTGGGCTCACATCCGACGGGCACGCAGACCACCATGACGGATCACGTTCAAATCAACTCCGACACCCGCATAGCTCCCCGTTCCTGAGGGTTCCGGGAGGGCGAAGCTCCTGCTGAGCCGCGCGCAAAGGGATCGCTTTCCATCGTTTGCGGCTCGGCGGGAGCCTCCCCCTCCCGAGGCCTTTTCCATCTTCGAAAAGGCCTCGTGGAAATCAACGATTGAGTTGCTTGCGGAGTTCTTCCAGTTCCGCGTCGACCCGGTCGGAGTGGGTATTCGCCCCTTCTTCAGAGGATCCGGTTCCTTTGTGAGAAGCAGCAGTTGCCGAAACGGACGCCGCAAATTCCCCCCGAAGTTCTTTCAAACGACGGTACGCCTCAGCCACGCGGGCTTGCAGGGCATTCATCATCGTTTGCAGATGGTCTCGCGTTCCGATAGCGGCCTGAAGTTGCTGTTCGAGACCGGCAATCAGGTCTTCGATTTCCAGTTTCCGTCGGAGGCACTCCCGAGCCGCCGTTTCCTCCCCCTTTTGAAGATGGTCTTGAGCGCGGGAGATCCAGCTGTTCACCTGCAGTCGATGCGTCTCGATCTCTTCTTCCAGGCGGGAAACATTGGTCAGAGCGGTTCGAACACATCGTTCGGCCCCGGCCACTCCTTCCCGCATTTCGGAAAGAATCTGTTCCAGGGCCTTCTCCGCATTTTCACAACGATTGAGGATCGCCGTCAGATTGCAGGTGATAATATCGGTGAGTCTACTGAAGTACGCCATCGTTCATCTCTCTCAGAACCGGCCAGACTCGCGCTTCAAAAGGAACGTTACCCTTGATGAGTGGGCCATTCAGGGAGAACGTTCTTTTGGGAGGCGAAGTTCACATTCTCTGGGCTCGCTGTTCGATTTTATGGGGTTTCCTTCGGGAGAAGGAGGATGTCTGTTATTGATTGTTCGCTGAAACCGTTTTTCCTGACGGTTGTTACGGCAATTTCGTCACGACGACTCCAAGGGGAGTTCTTCGGGAGGATTCACTCCCCGGGATCGCAGTTTTTCCGCCAGTTTCTCCCGGGCCAGCCGGAGTCGGCTTTTACTGGTCGCCATGGGAACATCGGTAATTTCCGCCACTTCGGCCAGACTCAGGTCCGAGTAGTGATGCAGCAGAAACGTTTGTCGCTGATCGTCAGGGATTTCTTCCAGAAGTTCATCCACCAGCCGGACGAATTCCTGTTGCTCCATCTCCTGCTCCGGAGGCCGAAGCTCAGCGGCCAGTCGCGCCAACGGATCATCATCATTGTTCGCATGGTGATGCAGTGACCGGACAAGTGCATCATTCGAGCGACGACGAACATTGTCAATCAAATGATTTCGGGCTATTCGGAAGATCCATCCCCGAAAACGCCCCGTCGGCAGATAGTCCCACGCCTGACTGTGAACTTTCAGCAAGGTCTCTTGTGCAAGATCTTCAGAGAGTTGCAGGTCCCGCGTATTCTTCATGAAAAATCCGATGAGAATCCCCTGATAACGATCGACCAGCGTGGCGAACGCCTGTTCGTCGCCCGATTGAATTCGAATCATCAGGTCATCATCAGTCATGCGAATCACAGACGGAATGATTTCTTAAAGGAGAATTCCAGTACGGCCCGACCAACTGGGGACATTTTATCCCCTCTGAATAATGTCTCACTATATGTTCGACGAACGTCAGAGAGCAATGCGCAAACTCTTCAGCCGAATCCGGTTCGCTGCTTCCTTTCTCGTGTAACCAGATGTATAAGAGGAAATGCACACTTCCGGTTCACACCTCATCGACACGTGTTTAAGGGAACCCGTCATGTCCAGACCGATTCTTGAAGTCTATCAAACCGGGCTCACGACTGTCGTTGGATTTGGTGGTCGGGATATCCTTGGAGATGTGAACGTTGCCCTGTGTCGTGATGAACTGATTCGACTGATTGAACAACAGCACTGCCATGTTCTGGCTTTTGACCTGACCGGCGTGCGACTCCTTCCCAGCGGACTCCTCGGGCTCCTCTCTTCATTACGTTCCCATGAGGTGGAAGTGCATCTTTACAATCCGTCGGATGATATTCAGGAAGTGCTCGAAATCACTCGTCTGAAGACCTTGATGCCCGTTCATTTTGTGGATGTTCCACGACCGGAGTGAAACAACAGTTCTAAAGAATTTTGATTCAGGAAAGTGAACAGGACAGGTGAAGCCCGATCGAAGCAGCTTTATCGGAATGGATGAGGCAGGATATGGACCGAATCTGGGGCCATTGCTGTTAACCGTCACCTGCTGGCAAGTCCCGGGTCTGGCGACCGAATTTGATTTTCCAGCCGCGCTGACTCCGATTGTCTCCACTCAGGGAACAGACAACGGGCAACGCTTGCATATCGCCGATTCGAAACAGGTCTTTGTCGGCAAGCAGGGATTCGCCTCTTTAGAACGCTCGGCGCTGGCACTGCTGCGTGCGGCTGGGGTCCCTGTTCAATCCTTCCATCAACTCTGGAATCACCTGACCGGCAATGCCGACGGCCATATTGCCAAGTGTGCCCCGTGGTATCACGATGATCTCTTATTACCTGTCGTGGCAGATGCCGGGCACATTGATCAACTTTCCGGTTTGCTGATAGAACGCATGAATCAGACAGGGGTGACACTCTGTTCTCTTCAGGGAGATGTTGTTGTCGAAGAGCGATTCAATCAATTAGCAACCGCAATCGGAAGTAACAAAAGCCTGGCGTTATCTCGACTCGCATTAGCATTACTGAAACGTGTCTGGCAGGATGATGGAACCTGTCCGACATTATTCGTAGGAGATAAACATGGCGGACGGAATCGCTATGACGAACTGCTCGCGGAAATCGCAGACGGCCTGTTCATCACCCGTCTTGAAGAAGGACGAGTCATCAGTCGATATCGCATCGGAAACACAGAACTGCGATTTCAGATGAAGGGAGAACAGCATCTTCCGGTCGCCTGTGCTTCAATCATTGCGAAGTATGTTCGCGAACTGGCAATGGACCAGTTCAACCTCTTTTGGGGAAAGCAATGCGACGGCGTGAAACCGACCCGAGGATATCCGGTGGATGCCAAGCGATTCCGCATGGCTATCGAACCCGCGATGAAACAACTCGAGATCGATGAATCACTCCTCTGGCGAAAGCTGTGAGGAGACCACACTTCTCTCTGTTCGACTTTCGCACTTAACTATGTTATTGCGTCAGCATTAAAAAATTAAGGTGGAAGAATCGAAACGGGAGCGGCCAACGAGCCGCGGAACATGTGAGACAACCCTCAGTTTGAAGCCTGACAAGGCACTATTATAAAAAACAAAAGAAGACTCACGCAAAGGCGCCAAGGCGCCAAGGCGCAAAGATCAGTATCAACCCGTTCTCTTTGATTGCCCCTTTGGGACACTCCGAATCCTTCATCAGCAACGAAGGATGAGTGGTCCCATCTTCTGAAAAATGTCAATCGTCACGAATTCTCACCCCTTATTCAATCGATTTGTCTTCTCAGTGACTTGAACTGGGAAGCCATGAATTCAAGCACCTCTTCGAAACAAAAACTCTTTGCGCCTTGGCGCTTTTGCGTGAGTCTTCTTCCGTCACAACGAAAGGTGCGAAAGTCGAGTTCAGAATGGGGTTACCATTAATTCGGCGGCCACCTGGTTCGCGACGTCCCTCATGAATGTTTGCGGGCTCAGACGGCTCATTTCTTCTGCTTCCACATGTCCCAGCGGTTGCGGGCGGTTGAGCAGAAACCGGTTCAATTTCCCCGGAGCCAGTGGAATGTTATCGGTCGGAGCGTTCCATGTGCGATGGTCGCGTGAAATGAGAGTACCGTCTGAAATATGACGGCGCTCCAGTACCGCGCGTAATCGCATCGGACGATACGGCAGCATCTCGATGACATCGATCAACAAAATCTCTTCCAGTGCGGTGTCCGGGTCATAAGCGTCCTGAATCTCTGACAATCCAGGTCGCATTCCCTCCGGTCCGGCGAGTGCTTCCAGCGGGTAATAGGGCGGGAGAAGAATGGCGTTACAGTTAGGAATACTATTTAACGCCGCAACCACTTCCAGAACGAACTGGTGCTCCACTCCTCCGACGATCCGTTGTTGTGACGACGTCGTTGCAATGTAGATGCGGCGCGGAATCGACGACGCGGCATTCAGGCAGGCGACCGCTTCTTCCTCATCTGATTTCGAACGCTTCAGTCCCAGTGCGTGACACCCAGTCTCAAACGCAAGAACAGGTACAGTGAGTGAGATCAGTCCCAACTGAATCAGGGCATTCCGTCGCGAAATAGTCGGATCGTATCCCGAAGAGCCCGGCTCGGTCATTGTACCCTCTCCTCATGACTGGCGCGGACGTTCCGCTGCTGTTGAATGAGCAGATTGACGGCATTCGCCAGATCGTCGAGAGATTTCAAATCCGACTGCTGCTGACTTTTCATCTCCGTTTCCAGACGCCGCGTTTCTCCTTGCCAGTGAGTCAGGTTCTGATTCAGTTCCCCGATTTTTGACTGAGAGGCTTTCAGTTCCGTGTTCACCGTCAGCATCTCATTTCTGGAAGCAGAGAGTTCTTTCTCCACCGCACTGAGACGAGACTGCATCGCCTGATTCTGCTCTTCGAAGGCCTGCTTCCACTCGGGCTCGGTCGGCAGACAGTTTGTGGAAGTCCAGCGGGCATTCTCTTGCTGGGGGTCCTGCGTCGAAGCAGTTTGGGGCGTGGGGAGTGTCGGCTGTTGTGCGATCGGGAGTTTCTCCGGCTCTGTCTGCATCACCTGTGCTGGAGGAACTGAAGGAGGCGTATTACTGGCTGGCGCCGGCGGGATTGCCGGGGAAGCAGCAACATTCGGAGTGTGGTAACTGGCGTAAGGGTCACAACTGACCGGTGACCCCAAAAACTGAGGGATCATTGTCGGTGACGGAGTCTGTGCAACGGGACGCGGAGCGCTCCGGCATCCGGTCAGCAAGGCCAGGCAGACCAGCAATTTGCCAACCATGATTCGATTTAAAATGGAAAACACCATGACTCACAGACCATTAGAATTCATTGCCTTGATAAATATTCATTAATCAGGATAAAAATTCCTAATTCCTAATTCCTACCCACTTTCTTTACTCACTGACCGGGGAATTTAGGGGCCGGACTGACAATATGCTGGTGCGTTGAATGCACCGTTCCAGAACCGTAATCGCAGTCGATGACAATTGTCTCTCCACAGTGACAATGAACGTGAATCTCACGTATCTGGTCACCCTCGCGACGAACGGTCACCGCCGCCGCTTTCTCTGTTGCTGCTTTCTCCGTCGACGCTTTCTGTGAGACCACGAACGGCTGAGTTGCCACTCGAACCTGGCGTCCAGAAAGAATCGGGCTTCCATCATGAATTCGGCTCATCGTCTCATTCCTTCCACCAGAACTTTTAACTTCATCTGTGCCTGTGAAATCAGCCTGGAAACCCGGGATACCGACAGATTCAACACCTCTCCGATTTCCGCCATGCGGAGTTCTTCGAGGTAATACAAAGACAGAACCGTTCTCATCTGTCTAGGGAGTTGTTGAATCGCATCGGCGAGAATCCGACGTTCATCGCCGGCGCTCAGTTGATCATCCAGCTCCTCTTCCACCGCCGCGGATCGCTGATGAGACGGCAAATCCGCCTGCCAGACTTCCGGTCGAGTGAACTGAATGGCGGTCATACAATCTTCCACTTCCTGTTCGGTCAGACCACAAGCCCGGGCAACGGTTGCCGGTGTCGCACGTTCTCCCTGCTGTTCCCATATCCGTTGGATTTGTGACCATTGCTCAAGGACATGCTGCGGCAACGGGCAGTTGCGCCGAAGCTCGTCGAGAATCGCTCCACGTATCCGGTGATAAGCGAAGGTCTGAAAGGCGACTCCCCGAGTGGTGTCGTACTGAGCAGCTGCTTCGACCAGCCCCAAAACTCCTGCCGATTCCAGATTATCGGTATCAACAAAATCGGGAAGACCGGAAGCGATTCGGCCTAACACATGGCGCACGCAGTGTAAGTTCTCGAGGATCAGGCGATCCCGGAACTCTTTCTGTGTGACACTTTGATAGGCTTTGACGGCCGCTTCCATGAATCAGGAATCAGGGGTTAGGATTTAGGAACTGGGAGGGCGAGGCTCCCGCCGAGCCGCAACCGGACGAATGTGTTATCTTCGATCCGGATCAGCAGAAGCTTCGCCCCTCCCGATTCCGATCGAATTATGATTATAAAATGAGGTCTACTCCTCCTCATGTTTCGGTGAGACGGCTTTCCAATAGGTCATCATGACTCCCGCTAATGCAAATGAAACACTGCCGGCGATGATCGCGCGTAACAGAATCACTTCCGGCGACAGATCTCCGGCAACTCCAATCAGCGTCACCGCACAGGCCGCCAGTAAACCAACGGCCGATGCAATTGGAGGATCCTGTTTCGCCGGAGTCGTTGAGCGGGTTTTCGGTATCGATTTCGACATGGTATCCAGCTACTCATTTAACAAACAAAATATTTCATCATCCGTTAACATTATGCTACAGCCTGCATCGCCGGAGGAGATGCGGACATGGGAGAAGTGTGGTGCTGTTCTTCAACTCCATAAACTTCCTGATACGACAGGATCGCCACCGGTTCGAGTGACGTTTCTCCCGGGACTTCAGGATAAGCAATCAATCCCATTCCCGGAGCGGTTCGCATTAACAGTTGTCTTAATGGACGCCGTAACGAGCGGTCTGTCAGGATTGCTAACGGCTTGTCCATACGGTGACTGTTCTGCCAGTGTTCTCCCACGATGCGGATTAACGCTTCCATCGGAGTCGGTGGGATCGCCACCTGATTGCCACGCACCGATTCCCGAAGTTTTGTCTCCAGTCGCGGCTCGAAGGCGATGATGCGCAGATGTCCTTCGAATGATTTGTACTTCTCGCAAACGAGTCGCCCCAGTTCTTCACGAACGCGATCGGTCAGATCATCAGCGGTTTTGCAAAGAGGACCATGGTTGGCGACCGATTCCAGAATCAACGACAGATCCGACAACGGGACCCCTTCCGCGGCGAGTTGCTGAATCACCTGATGCAGCACCGCCGTGCGAACGGTTTCACTTCGCAGTTCATCGACAATGGTGGGAGCGAACTCACGCACCTGATCCAGCATCTGCTTCAAGGTTTCTCTGGTGATCAGTTCATGACCATGCCGTTTCAGGATTTCGCCCAGATGCGTAATCAGCACACTGACCGCATCGACGACGGTATAGCCATGGGCTTCCGCCTGTTTGGAAAGCGCGGAATCAATCCACTTTGCGGCGAGATCGAACGCCGGTTCGCGCGTCGGCTCACCGGGGATGTCGACGCGGACATTCTCAGGAGCAATCGCCAGTTGTCGATCGGGGCGCAGAAGACCGATTCCCACCTGACGGCCGGCCACCATGATGCGGTACTGATCCGGTTCCAACTGTAACTGGCTGCGAACACGGATGGGGGGAATCCAAATTCCTTTTTCTCTTGAGAAATCCTGACGAAGACTGCGAATTCGTTCCGCGAGTCCTTTGGAGTTCTTCGGACTGATCAACGGAAGTAATCGGGCTCCCACTTCAATTGTTGCCCGATCCGTCGCCAGGAACTCGCGCATATCATCTTCCGGAGTCACTTCTTTCGGGGCCGGAGGAGCAGCAGCAGCGGCCTCGGCGGTTGCTGCTGCTCTTTTGGTGGCAGTCTTTCGCATCGACAGCATGACCAGAATCGCACCGGCAATTCCCAGAAACGGCAGTTTTGGCAATCCGGGAACCAGCGACAGCAACGCCAGAATTCCCGCACCGATAAACAACGGGCGTTCCTGTTTGAGAAGCTGGCCTTCAATTTCCTGCCCGAGATTGATTTCGGATGTGGACTTCGTCGTCAGCATCGCCGCCGCAACCGCAATAATCAAAGCGGGAACCTGTGAGACCAGACCGTCACCAATACTCAGGATCGAATAGGTGGTCACCGACTGATCAACCGACATCCCGCGCGAGATCCCAATGACGATCCCGCCGATCAGGTTAATGGCGGTAATCAGCAAGCCGGCGATGGCGTCTCCTCGCACGAACTTACTTGCTCCGTCCATCGCTCCATAAAATTCCGTTTCCTGAGCCAGCTCGGAGCGGCGTTTTCTCGCGGCAGTCTCGTCAATGGCCCCGGCATTCAGTTCGGCATCAATGGCCATCTGTTTCCCGGGTAACGCATCCAGTGTGAACCGTGCAGCGACTTCGGAAATACGTCCGGCCCCTTTCGTGATCACGACAAACTGAATCACGATCAGAATGAGAAAGATCACCAGGCCAACGACCAGATTTCCGCCGACAACGAAATTCCCGAACGCGTTGACGATTTCTCCGGCATGGCCAGAGAGGAGAATAAGCCGTGTCGTAGCCACGTTGAGTGCCAGACGGAACAGTGTCAGCAACAGCAGTAATGACGGGAAAACAGCGAGATCGAGCGCCCGGCGCGTATTTAATGTCACCAGTAACAGCAGGATACTGATACTCAGATTCACGGCGAGCAACAGGTCCAGCAGCAGCGGCGGCAGCGGGATCAGCATGATCACAAGCACCCCTAACAGACCTACGGAGAGGACTGTTTCCGGCTGAACCAGCCAGTTCGGTCGAGTTGGGGTGACGGTTGCGTTCATTTCAAGAATATCAAAGTCAATCAAAACTTAAACTGAGTGCCCGGGCGATGAGGTGCCAGCCATCGACCAGAACAAACAGCAACAACTTACAGGGAGTGGAAATGACAACAGGAGGCATCATCATCATCCCGAGCGCCATCAGGATCACGGACATCACCAGATCGATGAGGACAAACGGGAGATACAGACAAAAGCCCATGATGAATGACGTTTTCAATTCACTGATCACAAAGGCGGGAATCAGCGTCGTCATCGGAACTGCTTCCGGACTGATGGCCTCGTCCGCCCCCGAGAGTTCGACAAACAATCCCAGATCGGCCTTTCTGGTCTGTTTCAGCATGAACTTTTTCAGAGCGCTTGCCCCGATGTTCCACGCCTCGGCTCCGTTGATGGCCTCATCGAGATACGGCACGACCGCCTTGGATTCGATCTCGTGAAACGTGGGAGCCATGACGAACATGGTCATGAACAGAGCCAGGCCGATGATCACCTGATTCGGCGGAATTTCCTGAGTGGAGAGCGCACGACGAATAAACGACAACACAATCACAATCCGCGTAAATGCGGTGAGAGTGACCAGAGCCGACGACAGGAACGTCAGCATTCCCAGAAACATCGCCACCTTTAATTGGGGCGAGAGTTCCTGAAACGCAGGCGTTTCCAGAATTCGGGCGAATGTACCGGGATCGTTCATGTCATCCGTGACACGAGCAATTTGCTCGACCATATGCCCGCGTAGCGCGCGTTTTAACAATAAAACGCTGGTGCCCGCGTGGCAGGACATCAAACTTAGTTTGTAAAAATTTTCTTAACGAATGGGGAAAAATACAGAGGAACCACGGAAGGAACGGAAGATACGGAAATGAAGAAGCTGGATAATTTTCAGAGAATCACTGCTTCGCTTTAACACTCATAATATTCATTCCTGTTCCGTGCTTTCCGTCTTTTCCGTGGTTCATTATTCAGGCACTATGCCGCTTCTGATTTTTTATGGACAACGGAAGGGAATCCGTTTGGGGAATTGAACAGTTGAATTGATGACGGGGATGGAAGAGAGGGGGATTCGAGAACTGGTTCCTCTTCTTCCTGAGAGGGCCAGTTCGGTAAGAGTGTGACAGACCGGATTCCACCGGGATCAGATGCGACAAGAAATCGCTCTCCTCCGGCCTGAACGAGATTTAAAACCTGATGCCGGCCGACGGAAAGTGACTCCACGACAGACATCTTTGTTCCGACCACCGGAGGGCGATTCCATTGGGGAAAACGTTTCAATCCGAAAGCCGCTAATCCACCGACAACCAGCGTGACAATCGTCCAGCGCATCACGCTGAAGAATTCCGCTGTGAGTGCATCCCGGTCGGCGGCGCTCGATTCTCCTTCACGAATAAGCGACTCGCGCATCGCACCTCGTGCGGCGAGAACCTGTCCTTCGGAAGGGCCGACGGGTGTCGGGACAGCATCAGACGTTTTGGATACGGGAGCTTCGAATTCCGATTTTTGATTGCTTTGCTTTGACGTGAACTCGGCGAACGGAGGAGATTCCTGCGCCATCCACTCAAATGAAATCGGTGTGATTTCTCCCCGATCTTTGAATGTCCCCGGTTCCGCAGCGCGCGCCGGCACTCCTCTGATCCAAATGAAGATCAGTAAGACAGCCAGTGTTCGTATGATGCCGGAAATCATGATGAGTGAATTCTCTTCCGATCTACTGGGAATCAGGATTTGACTGGGAGTCGGCGGATTCAATCTGGGTGATTCGCACCGCGTAACGTTCATCCACGACAACCACCTCACCACGAGCCAGGCGAACCCCTTGTGCAATGACATCAACTGGCTGACTGACCAGTCGATCCAGTTGAATCACGGCTCCTTCGGAAAGTCGTAACAATTCCCCGATGGGCATGTTCGCTCGCCCCAGTTCCACGGAAACCGACATGTTGACGTCATAAAACCGCTTCAATGGAGCTTGTATCGCAGAGATCTGCGGCCCCCCAGCGGCAGGAAATTCCACGGGATAAGCTGTTGCGCTGGCAACATCAGATTCGGATAAAGGGGTATCAACGGACATCTGCTCAAACTCCATGTTCTACGTGAGAACGAAATCGGAAGAACCTATAAACGTGGGGGAGATATGCTAAGTAACTGGGAAACAATAGTTTCCCTGAAAGGGGTTAGAAACTAGGAGTTAAGAACGAATATTCGGCTTTTCCTAAATCCTGCACCCTAATTCCTAGCTCCTAACTCCTCTTGTCACTTCGGTTCTTTTAACTCTGAACCAGAAACGGTGTTCATTGCCGTTCCCGGATGATGCTGTTCAATGACTTGTGATATTTCGAATGCCTGACGACCGCCGATTCGTTTGGGAACGCCCACCCATTTCGTGGATCCTTCCACATGGGCAGTTAACGGGCGAGTGACCAACTGGTCAAGAACAAGTACGTCACCCACACTCATGTTGTGTATTTGGGACATGGAAAGTTCGACACGTCCCAGTTCCACCACGACATCCAATGGAACCCGTTCCACCAGCGAAATCAGATTGGGATTCGTTGTCTGCTCTTCTGCGGCGTCGGGATCGAGCAGATCTTCAACCAGACGTTCTGTTTCTTCTTTCAGCAGCAGCCAGGTCAGGGAATCCTGTCCGAATCGGGAATCCACAGTGATATGAATGGCAAATAATTGAGCACCGACCGGGAAAAGCCGTGTTCGCTGCGGCTTGGTTGTTGTCTCCAGAAACCGGCACGGAAGTGGCGTATCCCCCGGCCAACCGTCACCGATTGATTCCGCCAGTTTCTGAAACAGCAGTTCCAGCACGGAATCTTCGGCAGCCGTCAGTCGGGCAGGAGCGGGCCACTTATTCCCGGGGAGATCCAGCAGGTCTGCCAGCAATGCCTGCACCTGGCGTGAGGAAAACACCATCATCGACGGGAACAGAGATTCTCCCACTGAGAAGTAAATTCCCAGTCCGTCATCCGGCAACTGGCTCAGAGCGGTGTGATACTGAACCGGTTCAATCCGGTTTGGAATGAGTTTCACCTGACGGGCAAGCAGCCCGGCCCAGCCGTCCCGAACATGATCGCACACGTTCGACTGCCACGCCGACAACTGACGCAACGCCTCACTGGGCGGTCGCCGTGGGCTGTAGAAATCCAGAATGCCGGGAGCTACGGTTTGGGACATTGTGACTCAACTGGGAGTTCAACGTTCCCGCCGTGGCGGAGAGAGCAAGATTGCTCTACTGAACATTGAATTCCTGAAAAAGGACGTCGTAAATTCGGTCGAAGTGGTCGGGAAACAGGGCGGTGTTGAAATGGTCTCGAATTTCTCGTCGCAGCATGTTCTGTCCGGCCTTGCCTCGAATGTCGTTCAACTCCTTGTCTGACAGGTGACTGACCAGCCAGTTTCGAAGCAGAAGTTCCTTCTCGGCAATGACCGCTCGCACGGCCGATTCATCCGACCGTCGAACGTGCAGCGCGACTTTGACACGCAAATAACGATTTAGCCGTTGCTCGTCGAGATTAACTGTGACCTCACCATAGGGAATGAACACCATAGGGCTATTACTTGCGGCAGAAACCGCCGATCCATGGCCGGATCCCCCCTTGGATCCGTGTGAAGACCCGTGCCCAGAGCCATGGCTGGAACCGTGACTTGAACCATGCCCCCCCCCGTGACTCTCTTCTGCGGAATGTCCGCCAGTTGTCTCCGTGGCATGGGCCGAAGTAGTGGAACTCAACAACGTCATCGCCAACGGCACCGTTGCTCCAATGCTCGATGCCACGACCCCGACGATCACCCAGGGAAGAATTCCCCCGCTTTTGCCTGCAGCGGCTCCGTTTTCATCAGTGTTTGTGGATGGGTCTGCCATGGGGAGAGGGTCCCGTTATTGCGTGTGCTTTGATGAAGACGTAGCGCGATCCTCTCGGATCTGCGAATCGTCCTCCTTGTTCATCGACTGGTGATCCGGGGGAACTTTGAGAGATACCGGCGGTTTCGGCCAACCTTTCCTGAAAATTGCCTGTTCCGCCGAAGAATTGATTCAAGTCTTTCAAAGACGTCGCATCCGGGCTCTTGGGAGATTCAGGGTGATCACTATTCGGCAGCCTCACTCTCCCCGAGCATCGATTTCTGCAGCAATGCCCGTAACGAGATCGGCTTAAGGGGCCATTTCTGTGAAAATAGAAGGCCTGCGTAGTTACTGACGATTGTTCTGCCATGAAACAGACGCGGCGCCCCTTTCTTCCTGAACGTTCAGGGACATGGATGTCGAGAAAAGTGACAGAATCACTCCAATCCGCATATTCGACACAACCAAACCGGCAAAGACTGCTGGTGAGACGTCGATCAACTCGATACGGAAAAGTCAGGCGCCGCATGATCAACGGACTGTACAGTGCGGGAACGGCGATGGAATCCAGCGTCCGTCAGCATGAACTGATTGCACAGAATCTGGCGAATGCCCAGATGCCCGGGTATCGACGCCAGTCCATTCGACACGCGTCGATGGAACACCATTTCGATGATGACCTCCGCAACGCCGTGCAGTTTCAGGCGATGGGAACTTCCTCTCAGGAAATCATGACCGACTTTTCCTCCGGGGTGATGGAAAAGACCGGTCACCCTTTCGACGTGGCCATTGAAGGGAACGGATTCTTCGTCATCGATGGTCCCTCGGGGCCACTCTACACCCGGAACGGAGTTTTTCAGGTGGATTCCGAGGGCCGAATTGTCACGGCCGACAATCTGCCAGTTCAGGGAAAAGGGGGAGACATCACCATTCCGGCTGACACCTCCACTGCCTCGATCCATATTGATGGAGAAGGGCGTGTGTTCGCAGGCAACATGGAAATCGGACAGCTCGATATCGTTTCATTCGCCGACCCGAACCGGTTGACTCGATCGGGAGCCACCTTGTTCGAAGCTCCGGCAGACATGCGTCCGCAGGAATCAGACGCCCAGATATTACAAGGGAGTCGCGAACGGGCGAATGTCACTCCGGTTCAGGAACTGGTGGAGATGATTGCTGCCCAGCGTCGGCAGGAAGCCGCTCAGAAATCGATGTCCCTGCTGATTGAATCACTCGGCAAACATATCAACGTTCAAGGAAGGGCGTAATCATGCTGCGAGCACTCTATACCAGCGCGACCGGGATGAAAGCCCAGGAAATGCTGATTGACAACACCGCGAACAACCTCGCGAACGTCAACACCACCGGCTTCAAGCGAAGTCATATGACATTCGCCGACCTGCTGTATTCCACAGTCAAGCAGCCCGGAACCGATGTCGCCACCGGTCAACAGACTCCGACCGGTCTGCAGATCGGAAGTGGTGTCCGTGCTGTCGGAACCGCCAAGGTCTTCATGCCGGGAAATGCGGAGCAGACGAACAACCCGTTAGACGTCTCCATCGAAGGAGACGGCTTCTTCTCGGTCCAGTTGCCGAACCAGCAGACTCGTTACTCACGGGCCGGTGCCTTTCGCATGGACTCCAACGGACAGCTGGTCACGACCGACGGCTTCCTGATGAACCCGCCGATCACCATCCAGAACGGCGTCGATCTTTCCACATTGAACATCGGAACCGACGGCACCGTCACCGGATCGCTCGCGGGAACACCGGATTCAGTCGTCACACTGGGGCAAATTCAGCTGGCTCGATTTGCCAATCCGGCGGGGCTTTCCAGTGAAGGGGGAAACCTGTTCGCGGCCACTCCCGCATCAGGAACACCCACCCTTTCCAATCCCGGAACGAATGGAATGGGGTCCCTGCGTCAAGGGGCTCTCGAAGGATCGAACGTGGAAGTGGTTGGAGAATTGATCTCCCTCATCTCCGCTCAACGCGCGTATGAAATCAACTCACGGGCAATTCGAGCCGGAGACGAAATGCTCTCCACTTCCGCTCAGATTGTTCGTTAAGAGTGAGGTGTTAGGAATTAGGATTTAGGAAACGACAGACATTTCATTTTTAGTCCATAAATCCACACAGCGAAACAACACGTTCCCGGTTCAGATCGGGTTATTCAGAATGATCAGCAAAAGGATGGACGCAATCATGAGAGAGCAACAACAGTGCTATATGACTGCTTCTCTCTGGACTGCGCTGGCGGTTCTGGTGCTCTCCCCTGTTTCCGTCCAGGCGCAGGAACGAGTTGCCGTTCGCCTGAAGCCCACAACTGTCGTGAGTGGTTCTCAGGTACGATTGGGAGATGTCGCCGACATTATCGACAATAACCCGGTGCGCCGCGCCAAATTACAGGATCTGGATCTTGCCGACTTCAATCCGCAGGAACCGATGACCTTAGATCGGGACTACATCGGAATCCGAGTTCAACTGGCGGGATATGAACGGGAATCAGTCGTTCTGACTGGAGAATCACTGGTGAAGATCACCGCTCCGGCTCCCGTTCGATTAACCGATCTCGGCGTGGAAGCAGCGGCATTCCAGGAACTGACCCGGCAGTTCTCTGTTTCGCCTGAGGATTTGAATGTTAAATTGACCAGTCCGTTTATGAATGGGCAGAACAACGACCTGGAGAATCTCTCATCTCCCCGAATTGAAGTGATGCGAGTTCCGCAACTTCCACTGGGACGCACACAAATGACAGTGCGAATCATGGACGGCGATAGAATGGTCGTCTCGAAACTGGCATCATTCGAAGTTTCGATCCGCCAGCATGTTGTTGTCGCGACGATGTCGCTGGAGCGGAATAACCAGATCACCCCCCATAACATTCAGGAAGAAATCCGGTTTATTGATAAGCCGGTGGACCGGTTAGCAGCCCAGCAACTTCTGGGACGCCGTGTGCTAAGTCCACTGAAACCGGGCGAAGTTGTCACGCTGCGTCATGTTGGCGATGTCATCGTCGAAGAAGCACCCGTCATGATTCTTCCTCGTGATCCCGTTCGAGTGACCGCCAAAAAAGGAAAACTCACCGTCACCATTCCCGTGGCGGAAGCCCTGCAACAGGGAAGGCAGGGTCAACTGATTCGGGTACGGAACATTCAATCGAATCAGATTATCACCGGACAGGTCATCGGCCGGGGAGAAGTGCTTGTTCATTTACCATAAATAATTGAGCTAAGTCCGTTGTCGCTTTCGTCAAAATAATTAATCACATATTAAAAGAAACTCTCAATGCAAGCCAAACCGATCATCGCCGCAGGGGGACTGATTGTCGCGACATTGGGAACGTCGTCTCTTCAGGCGGAATCCTTGTGGCAACAGCGAACTCCGGAACGGGCGTTTCTGTTCTATGACTCGAAGGCCAGAAACATCGGAGACAGCGTGACAGTTGTCGTTTCACAAACGACGGACGTGACAAATAAGGAAGCCCGAGCGATGGGGAAATCAACTTCAACAAAAGGAGCCCTGGACCTGGCGGCCTCCAGCGGAGGGGGATTTGCAGAGCAGGAAGCAAAGGCAGCCCTGAGTCTGAACAGCACTTCAGACCGGAAGTTTGACGGTTCCTCCGCCTATTCGACGGCACAGAACTTCACTGATGCGATGACTTGTACCGTGATGGATGTTCTTCCTAACGGCAACATGGTCATTGCCGGGGAGCGTCGTGTTCGCGTCGCTGGTGAAGAAAGAACAATACTTGTCTCCGGGATTGTTCGAGGCCTTGATCTCGGTCCCGATAATACCATTAACTCTCGTTATATCTCTCAGTTTCGTATGGAATATCAGGCAGGCGGAACGTCGCAAAAATTCACCCGTCAAGGCTGGATGGGCAAGGCCGTGAACGCCGTCTGGCCATGGTAATAGTTATTAAAGAACCAAATTCAGAAGAACCAAGAACCAAAACAGTAGACTGGTCATGATTGCCATCTTTTTCAAAACTGAAACACGACGAGCATCAGCATCGCTGATGTTTATCGTCGCGTTGATGGTCGTTATGCCGTTTGGTCAACGATTACAGGCCGAAGTTCGTATTAAAGATATTACCGATATAGAAGGGGTCCGTATTAACCAGCTCACTGGGATGGGGCTGGTTACTGGTTTAAATGGAACCGGCAGTAAAAGCCCGGTCACACGGCAGTATGCCCTGAACTTCATGCAACGCATGGGCATGCGGGTCGACCCCAGCATTCGCATGATGTTACAGACAGACACGACACAGAAGACAGACAATCTCTCAGTGGTCACTGTCACAGCCGACCTTCCGGCGTTTGCACGACGTGGATCACGCATCGATGTCCTGGTTTCTACGTTTGATGACGCGACCAGCCTGGAAGGAGGGCAGCTCATCATGACCCCACTCTTTGCCGCGAATGGACAGGTTTATGCGGTTGCAGCCGGTCCGGTTTCGACAGGCGGATTCAGTTTTGCAGGGCAAGCGGCTGCAGTTCAAAAAAACTTCCCTACCACCGGGCGTGTGTCGGAAGGGGCGACGATTGAAGAGGAAACAGACACTCCATTAGGACTCGATGGAACGTTCCGTTTATTACTCAAGCAACCAGACTTCGAAACAGCCCGTCGCATCGCTAAAGCGATTAATGATGCCGAACCAGGGATTGCCGCTCCTTTGGATTCCAACGCGGTTCATATTATTGTTCCGCCGATGTATCATGGAAAAGTTGCTGAGTTTGCAGGGTTGATCGGGAGTTTAAGTATCATTCCGGATGGCCCGGCCAAGGTCGTCATTAATGAACGGACTGGAACGGTTATCATCGGAGAGAATGTCAAGATCTCCCGTGTTCTTATTACCCATGCCAATCTGACAATCACAACCACAGAATCGGCGCAAGTTTCGCAGCCAATGCCGTTCAGTAATGGGGAAACCGTTGAAGTTCCCCGAACGAATATCAATGTGGAAGAAGAGAAAAAGCAAATCACTTATGTTGAAGAGACTGTCACGTTAGGTGATCTCGCTCAGGCATTAAATTCACTGGGAGTGACCCCGAGAGATTTAAGTTCCATTCTGCAGCAACTTAAAGAAGCCGGTGCACTTCACGCAGAAATCGAATTCAAGTAATCGATCTTTTCGGGCATCCATCCCGAGAGTACGGAGACAGACTGATGAACGCAATTGGCCCCGCATCATCTCAAATGACATTATCCCCGGCATTCCTGACCGCCGAACGAATTACAGAATCGCAGGAAGCAAAACCCGTTGAAATGGCGAAACAGTTTGAAAGCCTGTTCGTCTCCATGTTGATTAAAGAAATGCGCCAATCCTCCGGGTCCGAAGAAGGAATGTTTCCCGGTGATTCTTCCGATACCTATGGCGGGATTTTCGATATGTATATGGGACAGCATATCGCCGAAGGAGGAGGAATCGGCCTGTCCGAAATGATCGCACGGTCGGTTAGACAGTAATCAATGCCCTGGTTTAGTTCTTAGAATTTTGTATTTAGAATTTTCTTTATTCAGGACATCGGCATGATTTCGCACCGCACGCTCTCACTTGTTCTTCAGCAGCAGTTGGAAGAACAACTGGATCATGAATCAGAGGTTCTACAACGAATCGAAGTCCTGTCTGCAAGTCTGGAAGACACGGGGTTGTCAAACTTTGGCCTCGCCGCGAGACAGGGCGAAATCATGGCACTGGTTGAAGACCTGTTACGTGTCCAGGGACATCGCCAGGAACTCCGGAGTTCCATTGCGGCTGACTGGGGATGCTCGCCGGGTGAAGTTCGTCTGGCTGTGATCAACCTGCAGTCTCCATCAGATAACGCACGCCTGCAGTCACGACGACAGGAGTTGTTGAAGAACACGGCGCGTGCCGATGCAAGATTAAAAACAACACGTGAATCGCTGTCGGGACTACATGGGATTATCACCGATCTCTTATCAGCGGTACTGCCGTCACCGCAGACGGATCACGTGCGTTATACCGCGTCCGGACAGCGTGTCACTCCAGTTCATCAGACGGGCATCGAGATGAGGTCTTGACATGCTCCTTTATAACATCGGAAATTCGGCGATTCGCGCGAATCAGATCGCGATGCAGACGATCGCTAATAACATTGCGAATGCTGATACGGAAGGGTATCGACGGCAACGGGTGGACACCGCCGAAAGTATCCCGTTACGCAATGGGACAACCTATTTTGGAACCGGTGTTCAGGTACAGGGGATTTCGCGCGTCGTCGATACCGCGACCGATCAGGCGATTGTACTGAACATGTCTCTTGCCGCGCG